>WFYJ01000117.1 GCA_015490175.1 Saprospiraceae bacterium
GCAACGATTAGAGATGTGTTTTTTATTTTAAATCAATATGTTATCTATAACGAACACGCGTCACGTTGTCACGTTGTTACGGACTTTTTTCAGTGCGCTCAAACTTTAAACCCTCAACCCTCAACCATTGCCACAGGATTTCCCAAACCACTTTGATTTGAGTATATCTGCTTCCCTCGCAAGTTAGCGCCTTTCGGCAAAAACCATGCGGTAGGGCGGCTGGATGCGGCCCCTCCGGATCTGGTCGAGCTTGCGCTTGATGAGCTTGCGCTTGAGCGGGTTGGCCAGCTTTTCGACGAACAGCACTCCTTCCAGATGATCGTATTCGTGCTGGATGACGCGCGCTTCGAGCCCGTCAAACTCGGCCTCGTGCGGCTGGAACTGCTCGTCCACCCAGCGCAGGCGGATGCGTTCGGGGCGCTCCACGTCGCCGCGGATGTCGGGAATGCTGAGGCAGCCTTCCTCATAGAGCCAGGGTTCGCCGGTCTCGTCCAGGCGTTCGGGATTGATGAAGACCTGACGGATGCCCCTGTCGCTCTCTTCTTCTTCGTAGCTCTGCTTCGTGTCCACGATGAACAAGCGAATCGACTTGCCAATCTGAGGTGCGGCCAGCCCTACTCCACTGGCGTTGTACATAGTGTCCCACATGTCGGCAATCAGCTTGTCGAGCTCGGGGTAGTCGGGGTCGATGGGTTTGGCCACCTTTTTGAGTACGGGATGGCCGTAGCCGTAAACAGGAAGTATCATGCTTCTTTTTTCAGTTTGACCTTATTGACTCAATCGGTACCGCTGCTGCCCCACAGGTCGTGCTCGTCCATGTAGGCCTGCAGGATGAGCGACGCACTCACCTTGTCCACCAGGCTTTTGTCACGGCGCTTCTTTTTGCGCGCCCCACTCTGCAGGATGATGTCGGCAGCCATGCGCGAGGTGTAGCGCTCATCCTGCCGTACGACCTGCACCTGCGGGAATCGCTTGCGCAAACGGGCGGCAAATTTATCGATTTGCCCGGCCACCTGTGCCGGAGTGCCATCTTCGTGAAAAGGCGCGCCCACTACGATGACAGCGACCTGCTCCGCAGCCAGGTAGCGGTCCAGGAAATCGAACACCCGATGGGTAGGTACGGTTTCGAGGGGGCTGGCAATGATGCGCAGCGGGTCGGTCACGGCAATGCCCGTGCGCTTGCTGCCCCAGTCTATGGCCATGATGCGCGACATGAGGTCAAGGGGTCAAGAGATAGGTAAGGGCAAAGGCCGCCACCGTCAGCGTAATGCCGACCATGAATACCAGATAACAGATGCGCAACAGCCAGAACTTGCGCCCCAAGGCCTTGCCCAGAAAATACAGGTCGGCCATGATGGCTTCGTCGAGCAGCTCGTGATCGGACAGCACGGTGCGCAGCCCTTGCTTGTATTCGTCGAAGGTCATCCGGTAGAAGTTGCCGAAAAAAAACAGGTTGGCCGGCCGCCCTTCCGCCGGTGGCATGGCAATGCGGCCCGTGGTGCGGATGGGGCGCGTGACGAGCGTCGCGAAAATAATGGCCACCAGGCAGGTAAGCAGCAGCAGCGAGGCCGGCAAAGTGAGGCTCGGATGATCGCGCAGATAGGCCGCCAGCAGCGGCATGGCGATGGTGATGATCAGCGCATTGATCGACAGCATGATATTGGCCTTGTTGTCGGCGATACTGGTCAGGTCGATGTGGTTGCGCAGTGCCGTCTTGAACATCATGCGGCCGCTGGAGCTGTTGTCGAGCAGGCCGTCGCGCTTGCGCTTTGCCTTCTTTTTTTCCTTCTTTTCCTTCTTTTCTTTTCGGGCTGCGAGCAGGCGTCGCACCATGTCGAGGTTGTCCTGCTTGCCGGCACCAAAGGTGCGTTGCGCTTCGGGGGTGAAGTACTGGTGGTTTTCGAGAAAAGCCACGTTGGTAGCCAGCCATTCTTCGTCCGAATATTCCTCACCGTAGAACACGCGGCGCTCGTGGCGCAGATTGTCGAGCGTGTGCAGGTAGTTGGGTCCGGCCAGGTTGTTCAGGTCGGCATCCTTCATGAGCTGCTCCAGCCGCGTGCGCGGCGTTTCGCCAAGGCGCGTCACGTCGATGAGGCGCTCCACCTGGCGGATGCGCTCTTCGGGGTAGCCCAGGCCCGCCAGAAAGGTGCGGGCAATGCGCTTCGACACCTCTTCGTGCCCTTCCGTCACTTCCGTAAATCCCGTATCGTGGAACCAGGCCGCCAGTTCGAGCAGCTCCAGCTCGTCCTCGTCGAGGCCGGCGCTGCGCCCCAGCTCCAGGGCGGCATTGCGCACCGAGACGGTGTGCGCCAGGTTGTGATAGCGCAACTGCGGATCGAGACGGGTAGCCAACAGGTCGAGCACGTATCGTCGTACCGCTTCTATGATTTCCTGAGACATGCGCGCGGTTTTGTTTGCCGAAAGGCGAATGCAGAAAAAAATATACTCAACGCAATTCGGTTTGGGAATTTTTGACGATAGTCAATAGACGATAAACGATGGACATTTTTGATTGAGCAATCGAGGAACCAAGGAGTCGAGGATTTGACAAAAAACTGATAGTCAACAAGAAAAACTTTAAACTTTAACCCCTGAACTCTAAACCCGTTCAAAAACTGCGTCAAGCTGCGGTTTCAA
>WFYJ01000118.1 GCA_015490175.1 Saprospiraceae bacterium
GCGTGCTGGAGCTGCCGCCGGCGCAGTACGGCACGCGGGTGCGCCGCTGGATTCGGGACGTGTACGAGCTGGACGGCGAGCTGCGCCGCCCCGAGCACGGGCGCGACTTTGCGCCGCGCAAGGTGAGTAGCAACCCCGCGGGCGACTACTACCTGAGTCTGCTGCTGGCGCTGCAGATCGTGCTGCGGTCCAACAGCCGCCACAAGGTGAAGTACGCGCGGCATCTGAAGGCCCTGTGTGCGGGCACGCAACCCGAGGTGCAGCCCCACCCCGAGGTAGCGCGCGCACTGACGGGCCTTGCGCGCACGCTGGCGCTGGTGTCGTGCCAGATCGCCTGCGAGCAGCACCACCTCGAAGTGTACCGCCGCCGCAACCGCGACTCGGCCGCCGGCTGGTGGCCCTATCGCGCGCAACTGCTGGGCTACACGCTCGAGGAGCTGCGGCGCCGTGCGGCCCAACGCGGCATCGACCTGCGCCGCAAGTCGGCCCGTGCCCTGCTGCTCCTGCTCGACGAGGCCGAGCTGGTACGCGCCGCCGCCATTGACCTGTTCATGGCACTGGGCTACGACGCTGCCCACGCCCTCGCGCTCGGCGAAGCGGTGCGCGCGGCCTTCGAAGCGGGTGGATGGAGCGTCTGCGACGACCGTGCCGGCGGCAACATCTTCTCCGCCGCCGTGCCCGAGCGCTGGATCCATGAGGTCTGCACGCTCGAGGCCGGCGAGCTGCTCACCCCCTTCCTGTTGCCTGTACCCGCCACCCCTGCCCGGCCCCGGGCCGAGCCGGCACGCGAAGCGGTATGACCGAGGGTTGAGCCGGCCTTGCCGGGCCGGTGTTGAGACGTCCCGATTCTGAGACGCGTTGAGGCAGGCTGCGTTGGAGGTCTGCGAACCTTTGAAAGGTGCGTACACCTGCACGCCTGTTTGCCTGCGGGCCCGTCGCTCGCGATGCGTTTTTTCAGAAAAATTTCACGGCGCCGGTTGAAATACGCGCATCAATGTGGTCAGGGAAATCCTGTTGCCACGGTTGAGGGGGTAGTGTTGAGGGTTTTCAACTCTGTGAAAATCAGTGTATTCTCAGTGCGTCTCTGTGTAACTGAAATGATTTTTCGACTTTTTTCAGCAGGCTCATTGCTCAAATCCTCGGTTCTTCGAATCCTCGGTTCCTCACTCATTGAAACCGCAGCCTTCGGCCGCAGAAGACGCAGCGTTGACGCAGTTTGCGCGCTCGGTCACTCCCTCACTCCATCTCTCCTCTCTCCATCTCGGAAAATCGTCCATCGTCCATTGTCAGAAATTCCCAAACCGAATTGCGTTGCGTATAAGGCATATATTTGGGCTCCTGAAAGAAATCAGAAACACTTCAAAATGGGTACAAAAGCCTTACAGGATCGCCGCCTAATTTTGTCTCGCCCGCGCACAGAAAACCGGCGCATGAAGACAGTTCCCTTGGTCCATACGAGACTCGGATTGGTGAGTAATTACCCGACTGTGATCTGGGCAGCCCTGTTTTCAGGGCTGCTTTTTTGCCTGCCGGTGCAAGCCCAGCAGCACGGTCGGGGCCATGGGGGCGGGCGTATGGCAGCCGTCAAGCTGGTCGGCAAGGTGGTGGATGCCGCCACGGGTGAGCCACTGGCCTACACCTCGGTTGCCGTGCTGGCCCTGCCCGACTCGGCGCTCGTCAGCGGCACGCTCACCGACGATCACGGCGCCTTCGAGCTGGAGGCAAGTCCGGGCACCTATCTCATCCAGATCGACTTTCTGGGCTATGCCCAACTGCAGCACGGGCCGGTGCGCGTGACGCCCGACCTGCAGGTGCTCAACCTGGGCAAGCTGGCCCTCGCAGCCTCGGCACACACGCTCGACGAGGTGGAAGTGCGCGCCGAGCGCTCGACCATGCAGATAACGCTCGACAAGCGCGTCTTCAACGTGGGCAAGGACCTGGCCAGCCAGGGCGGTAACGCCGCCGACATCCTCGACAACGTGCCTTCGGTGCAGGTGGACGTCGAGGGCAACGTCAGCCTGCGCGGCAGCGAGAGCGTGCGCATCCTCGTCGATGGCAAGCCCTCGAGCCTCATCGGCGTGGGCGACGCCAGCGGCCTGCGCCAGATACCGGCCAACCTCATCGATCGCGTCGAGGTGATCACCAACCCTTCGGCGCGCTACGAAGCGCAGGGCATGACCGGCATCATCAACATCGTGCTGCGCAAGGAGCGCCGCAAGGGCATCAACGGCTCGGTAGACCTCAACGCGGGCGTGCCCACCAACCTGGGGGCCGCCTTCAACCTCAACTTCCGGCGCAAGTACTTCAACCTGTTCGGCAGCTACGGTTACGGCCTGCGCAAGGGGCCCGGCAACGGCAGCCGCTATCAGGAGTTTTATCAGGGCGACACCACCTGGATTCTGCAACAGCAGCGCGAGCACGAGCGCGGCGACCTGTACCACAGCTTTCGCTTCGGTTCCGACTTCTTCCTCAGCCCGCAGGACGTGCTCACCGCCTCGCTCACAGCGCGCCTCAGCAAACAGGACAACGAAGCCACCGTCTGGTACAACGACTTCCTCAACACGCTGGACCAGCCCACGGGCCGCTCGACGCGCACTGAAGTCCAGGACGAAGACGAACAGAACCTGGACTGGTCGCTCGACTACGAGCACCAGTTCCCGCAAAAGGATCACAAGCTTACGGCGCGCCTGTCGTACGAATCGTCGGAAGAATTCGAGCTGTCCGACTACCGCGAAACCTTCTTCGACGGCCAGGGCAACCCTTCGGGCATGCCCGACCTGCTGCAGCGTTCCAGCAGCGACCAGCTCAACCGGCGCTGGCTGGCCCAGGCCGACTACGTGAAGCCCATCGGCAAGGAAGGGCGCTTCGAGGCGGGCTGGCGCAGCACCTGGCGCCGCATCGGCAACGACTACCTGGTCGAGGAGCTGCGCGACGAGGACTGGGTCTCGCTGGTGGGGTTGAGCAACGATTTCCGCTACGACGAGATCATCCATGCCGCCTACGCGATGGCAGGTAACAAGACGGGGCGCTTCTCCTGGCAGCTCGGCTTGCGCTACGAGTACTCCGACGTGCGCACCGAGCTGGTACAGACGGGTGAGGTGAACCACCGCAAGTATCCGGGCCTCTTCCCTACGGCTCACTTCACTTGGGAGCTGAGCAACGAGCACGCCCTGCAGCTCAGCTACAGCCGTCGCCTGCGCCGGCCCCGCTTCTACTTCCTCAATCCTTTCCTTTCCTTCAGCGACGCGCGCAACTTCCACACGGGCAATCCCGACCTGGATCCCGAATACACCCATTCGTTCGAGCTGGGCTACATACGGTATTTGCCGAAAGGCACCCTCACCTCGAGCGTGTACTACCGCCATGCCACGGGCGTCATCCAGCGCATTCGCACCATCAACGAAGAGGGCATCACCATCTCGCGCCCCGAGAACCTGGCCACCGAAGACGCCTTCGGGCTGGAACTGACGGGCAGCTACAACCCCTTCAAGTGGTGGCGCAACGACATGGACTTCAACCTCTTCTATGCCCGCACCGACGGAACCAACCTGGGCGAAAACTTCCGGGCCGAGACGGTGAGCTGGTTCACCCGCTACACCACGCGCCTCAAGTGGCAAGAGACCGACTTCCAGATCCGCTTTAACTACCGCGCGCCGCGCAACACCACACAGGGCCGCAACAAGGCACTATGGTACATGGACCTGGCCATCAGCCGCGACCTGCTGAAAAAGAAAGCCACGCTCACGCTCAGCGCCCGCGACCTGTTCAACACGCGCAAATGGCGCTACCTCACCGAAGGCGACAACTTCTATCAGGAAGGCTCGTTCCAGTGGCGCGTGCGCTCGATAACCCTCTCGCTCAACTACCGCATCAACCAGGACAAGCGGCGCAGCCACCGACGCGGCGGCTACCACGGGGAAGGCATGGAAGACATGGGGTTCTGACACCAGGTTTTGTACACGTCTCTATACATGCTTGCGGCGTCCTTTTCACGGGACGCCGTTGTTTTTTCAAAAAAACAGACAAACCATACCGCCATTGGTCGCACAAGTGTCGGCGTTCGTCCGTATGGCCGGGCCCGAGGGTTATTTTTTGCGAAAGCAAGACTTACCTTGCGCCACCGTTTGCTGAACAAAAAAATCCGAAGACACATGTCACGCAATCTGCTGATGCTGTCGGTCGTCGCGCTGGGCCTGCTGAGCGGCTGCAAGACGCGCCAGGCTACGCTGGGCACCGAGCTCGAACACCGCCAGCTCGACACGCTGGTCGTCACGGCGCCCGCGCCCGAGGCCGATACCACACCCGAAACGTTCACTCTGCCCCGCTACAACCCCTCGGCCACGCGCCGCTGGGACCTGCACCACACACGCCTGGAGCTGGCTTTCGACTGGGAAAACGAAGCCGTACTGGGCAAGGCCACCCTGCGCCTCAGCCCGTATTTTTACCCCACCGACCAGCTCACCCTCGACGCCAAAGGCTTCGAGTTTCACCACATCCGCCAGGTGGGCAGCGACGAGGAGCTGCCCTACACCTACGACGGCCAGCAGGTGCACATCGAGCTGGGCAAGACGTGGACGCGCCACGACACGCTCGATCTGTGGATCGAATACACGGCGCGGCCCTCGGCCTCGGGCGGCAGCGCGGCCATCACTTCCGACAAGGGCCTGTACTTCATCAATCCGCGCGGCGAGACGCCCGGCAAGCCCCGCCAGATCTGGACACAGGGCGAGACGGAAAGCAACTCGCGCTGGTTCCCCACCATCGACAAGCCCAACGAGCGCTGCACCCAGGAAATACTCGTCACGGTGGACACCGTGTTCGAGACGCTGTCGAACGGACTGCTCGTGCGCAGCACCGACAACGGCGACGGCACCCGCACCGACTACTGGCGCATGGACCTGCCGCATGCCCCCTACCTCTTCATGCTGGCCATCGGCGACTACGCCATCGTGCGCGAGGAGTGGCGCGGCAAGCCCGTCGAGTACTACGTCGAGCATCCCTATGCGGCTTACGCCAAACAGATCTACCCACATACGCCGGAAATGCTGAGCTTCTTCTCCGACCTGCTCGACCTGGAATACCCGTGGCCCAAATTCTCGCAGGTGGTGGTGCGCGACTACGTGTCGGGCGCCATGGAAAACACCACGGCCGTCATCTACGGCGACTTCATCCAGGGCACCGACCGCGAAATTGCCGGCCAGGACATCAACGAGAAGATCGTGGCCCATGAAATGTTCCACCACTGGTTCGGCGACCTGGTGACCTGCGAGAGCTGGGCCAACCTCACGCTGCAGGAAGGCTTTGCCAACTACAGCGAATACCTGTGGACCGAGCACAAGCACGGCCGCGACCAGGCCGACGCCCACCTCAACAACGAACTGCAGGGCTACCTGAGCGCAGCGCGCCGCGGCGGCGTGCATCCGCTCATCCACTACGGCTACGAAGACAAGGAAGACATGTTCGACGCCCACAGCTACAACAAGGGCGGCCTGGTGCTGCACATGCTGCGCACCTATGTGGGCGACGAGGCCTTCTTCGCCGCCCTGCACAAGTATCTGACCGATAATGCCTACACCGAGGTGGAAGCCGACGAGCTGCGCCTGGCCTTCGAAGACGTCACCGGCGAGGACCTCAACTGGTTCTGGGACCAGTGGTACTTCTCGGCCGGCCATCCCGAGCTCGACATCCAGTACGACTACGATGCCGAAGCCGGCGAGGCCGTCGTTGCGGTCGAGCAATTGCAGGATCCCGAAAAAATGCCGCCCATCTTCGTGTTGCCCGTCACCATCGACATCTACCTGCCCGACGACACCATCCAGAGCCACAAGGTGCGCGTCAACGAGCGCAAACAGACGTTCCGCTTCGCGGTTCCGGCCCGCCCCGAGCTGATCAACTTCGACGCCGACAAGGCCCTGCTCTGCGTCAAGACCGAAAACAAGACGCCCGAGCAGTACGTCTATCAGTACTTCCACGGCAAGCGCTGGCTCGACCGCTACGAAGCGCTCTCGGCCCTGGCCGGCAGCGACAGCCCCGAAGCCGTGGCGGTATTCCGGGCCGCGCTCGAAGATCCGGCCCCTTCGCTGCGCACCCTGGCCATCGACCTGGTGCCCAAAGACGACGAAAGCCTGCCCATCATTGCCAGGCTGGCCGCTGAAGATCCCGACATTGAAGTGCGCATGAGCGCCTTTGGCGCGCTGGGCCACTCGGGCAATCCCGCCTATGCCGACATCGCCAGGCAGGCCGTCGAGACGGCACAGGCCTACCGCGTCGTGGGCGCTGCCCTGCAAGCACTGGTCGAGCTGGCGCCGCAGGAAGCTCTGGCTTACGCCAAAAAGCTGGAGTCGGAAGACAGCCCCTACATCGTCGGCACCATCGGCGAGCTGTACGCCAGCAGCGGCGACCCGCAGTACTTGCCCTTTTTCGAAAAGAAAATGGACCAGATCGACGGCTTCGCCATCATCAACTTCCTCGATCAGTACGCCGGTCTGGCCAGCCAAGCCGACCTGGAAACGGTGGCGCGCGTGGCACAAAAGCTGAAGGCCATCGCCACCGACGCCAGCCTGTCGCCCTGGCGCCGCTTTGCCGCCATGCGGGGCATCAACACCATGCACGCCTCCCTGCGCCAGCGCATGCAGGCCGGCGACGGCGATGCCGAAGCGCTCAAAGCCGCCGACGAGGCGCTGCTGCAGATGATGGAAGAAATCAAGGCCGCCGAAACGTCGCCACAGCTCAAGGCACTCTACAACAACTTCCCCGATCCGAAGTGATTCGAACCCGTGCAAAAAAGAATGCCGGCCCGGGCACCTGCTCAGGCCGGCATTTGCTTTGGAGGCGGTACGGCCTTGCGGGCTTTCCCACACCGCCGGCCGTACTTACAGTTCGTTTCGATACGCGACTTTCCATTTGCCGGAAGGCTTGCCGTGGAAGCGCTCGTACAATTCGACATAACGGCGATGTACTCCTTCCGGCATTTTCCTGCCGTTGACTTTCATCCGTTTGTCCGACAGCTCCAGCGACCACGATTGGCCCGGCTCGATGAAGCCGTCTTCCGTGAGCTGGCGCTCCAGGGCTTCCATCCACTTTACGGGCGGCTTCGGCGCGGCGGGGCCATCGGCGCGAGGCAGTTCGATTTCGGCACGGCGGAGCTCCACCTCGCGCAGCGCCTCCTCCACTTCCCGTTCAATTTCCGCGTTGAGCCGTTCGATTTCCGCTTCGTCGGGCAAAGACAGCTCCTGCTGCAGGCGTTCCATGGCGTGCCGGGTTTCCTCGAGGGCCTCTTCGATGCGCTGGCGGATCTCCTCGTCCTTGCCCTCGAACATGCGTTCCAGCTCGTCTTCCATGCGCTCCAGCTGGCGCTCGAGCCGCTCCATGCGCATGTCCATGCGGTGTCGACGCCGCCACGGGTCTTCTTCTTCCCATTCCGGTTGCTCGCCCTCATCGAGCACGATGGTGTCGGCATCGAAGTCCCAGTCGAAAACGATCATCGTATCCGGCCCCATGTCTTCATCCACCACGATCTCGGTGCGCTTCACGTTTTTTTCGGGGAAGAAGGTGATGACCGTGTCCACATCGAGCACGGCGGGCTCGGCGGCTTCGCGGCGCATCGCTTCCACCTCGTCGCGGTACTGCGCGTATTGCTCCGGCGGCACGGGCCGGCCGTCCTCAATTACCTTCGTGATCGTCTCGCCTTCCATCTCGATTTCGAGGGTGCGGCCGTCCTCGACCTTGACGATGCGCGTCACTTCCTTCATCTCCTTTTCGCCTTTCGGCAAAGTGTCGGTTGCAGCGACGGAAGGCGCCGGTTCGGGTACGGGTTGGTCGTTGTGCGAGTGGGCCCATCGGGCGCCGAAGAGCAGTGCGGTCATGAGCAGCACGATAGCAGTCATTCTTTCCATGATTCTGTGATTTTGGGTTGATGGGTCAATCATTCGCTGGATGCGCAGCACCAGCGCCGAAGGGCGGCCCCGCAGACCCAGGGCCAGCGCAGGCTGTGCCCCTGACAGCTCATGGGCCATCATCAGGGCGCGGGCATAGCGGAAGCGGTCGCCCAGGTGGCGCACCACGGCATCGTCGCAGGCGTGTTCGCGCTCGCGCCCGATCACCCCATTGATCCACCACACCGCGGGGTGATAGTAAAAGCACACCTCGACCAGGCTCTGGAGCAGCCTTGCGGCAAAATCGGCCCGCCGGATGTGGATCAGCTCGTGCATGAGGATGGCCTCGACGGCCTCGGGCGGCAACTGGTTCACCAACCCGATGGGCAGCAGGACGACCGGCTTGAGCAGACCGAAAGTCACCGGCCCCCTGACGAGCTGCGACTGCGCCACGACGAGTGCCCGACGCACGCCCGCCATTTGCGCAAGCCGCCGCACACGGGCGCCCCACTGCGCCTCGAGCGGCTCGATGCGCTGCCGCAGCCACCACAGCCAGGCCAGCCCGCCAAGCAGCCGCAAAGCGAAGAGCAGGCAGCCCGCCAGCCATACGAGCGTCAGCAGCGGCAACTGCGCTTCGAGCCGGCCCCGCCAGTCCGCTCCGCCCGACGGCGCCCCCGCCACATCGGCTGCAGGCATCCACGCCTCCTCAGGCAGGCTTTCGCCAAATGCCGCCTCCGCCGCCATCGGCTGGTAGTACCACCAAAAGGTGAAAGCTGCGGCAAGCGGCACGAGCAGCAAGGCACCCAGTGCCGCCAAATAGCGCCATTGCGCCCGCCCGCGCGGCAACCACGCCAGCACGGCCGCCAGCAACAGGGCCGCCGCCGCAGCCTGCCACAACGAATGCATCAGCATCCACCCGAGCGCATGAGCCAGCTCGGACGGAAGCAAGGTGGATATTTCGAACTTCATGGTTCGGGTGTTTGCACAGACGCATATCAAAGTGGTCCGGGAAATCGGGTGGCACACATGGTGGAGTCGGTGGAATCGGTGAAACCGGTGAATCGGTCACTCACTCCTCTCTCTTCACTCCCTCCCTCCATCGCCCTTCTCTCCCTCCCGGCGTTCGGCGCGCTCGATCATCTCCTTGATGGCCTGCAGCTCCTCGGGAGTGGTCTGCCCGCCGCCCAGCAACTGCATCACCAGGCGCGTAGCCGAGCCGCGAAAAGCCACATCCATGAAGCGGCGCAACAGCGCACGCTGCGTCTCTTCCTCGCCCACGGCCGCCCGATAGACGTGTGTGCGCTGCGAAGTGTCGCGATCCACCAGCCCCTTCTCGGCCATGATCTGCATCAGCTTCAGCGTGGTGGTGTAGCCCACCTCGCGCCGCTCCCTGAGGCGCTCGTTCACCGCACGCACCGTACTCGGTCCTTGCTCCCACAGTATCTGGAGGATCTCCAGCTCGGCTTCGGTTGGTTTGATGCGTTGACTCATGGCGAATCCGATTCAGTTTTGCGAAAAACTTTGCATGCAAAGTTATACGAAGGATTTCGTAAAAACCAATCTTTTTACGAAAAATTTCGTAAAAAAGCGGCAAGCCGTGACGTCTCAACGCACCCACGATGCAAAACGGCAAAGGCCGGCTGCCCTATCGGGGCAGCCGGCCTCGCTTATTCGTTTGCCGAAAGGCGGCATCTACTCTTCTTCTTCGGTGCGGGCTTCGCCGTTGTCGCGCTTGCGGGCCTGGCGACGCACCCGCCGCGCC
>WFYJ01000119.1 GCA_015490175.1 Saprospiraceae bacterium
GGATTTGAGCAATGAGCCTGCTGAAAAAAGTCGAAAAATCATTTCAGTTACACAGAGACGCACTGAGAATACACTGATTTTCACAGAGTTGAAAACCCTCAACACTACACGCTCAACCCTCAACGACAGTAAAAACTGCGTTCAAACTGCGTGAATCTGCGGCCGAAGGCTGCGGTTTTGATGAGTGAGAAACCGAGGATTTCAGCAAATGCCTCATATCTTCACAAACATCTGAAAATATGAACATTAAACATTAAACTTTAAACTCCAACCCCTCAACCATTGCCACAGGATTTCCCACACCACTTTGATTTGAGTATAGTCATAGCCGACAGTTGCACGCTGGGCAACCTCAACGTCCAGTATTTCCGGGCGACGCCCATGCCCGACCGGCAACGCGTCACACTGGAGTGGGCCGTGCCCGACGTGTGGAAGGGGCTGATTTTCCGTATCGACCGCTATCAGACTTTCGCGGGCTGGCAACCTATCGGCGAGCTGGCAGGCAAAACGGCGGATGGCCCGCAAGTTTTCCGCTTCGAAGATCAACGCCCGCCGGCAGGACATCATCGCTATCGCCTGCGCCTCATCGACACGCGCTCGGGACAGATGAAAACCGCAGAGACAGAGGTGTGGTACCAGGACGATGCCCAACCCGTGGTCCAGGTTTTGCCGAAAGGCGACAAGATTTGCCTGCGCTGGGCCCGACCACTGCCCCGCGAAGGCGTGCTCCACGCCGCGACACGCGACGGGCGGCTGCTCGGCTCGTATCATTTGCCGAAAGGCGCCAGCGAGACCCTCATCGAATGGCCCCACCCGCTCGAACTCGAGCTGGTGTATCTGCGCATCATCGTGCCTACGCTCGCCAACACCTCGGTGGCCGTAGTGCGCTGAGGCCAGAGACACTCATGCCTCGAGGACGAGCTGCAGGGTCTGGCGCAGCTTGTCGTAGCCCGCTCTTTTCACCGGAGTGCCGTAGAAAATCTCGTCGAAGGCCTCGCGCGTCAGCGCCTCCCAGTCGGCCCGCGTCATCTCGAGCAGTCGCGGATGCGGTTCGAAGTCGGGCTCGCGGTGCGGCCGTGCAAAGCGGTTCCAGGGACACACCTCCTGACAGATATCGCAGCCGAAGACCCAGCCTTCCAGCCTTTCGGCAAATGCCGCCGGGATGGCGTCTTTCAATTCGATGGTCAGATAGGAGATGCACTTGCGGCTGTCGAGCAGATAGCCCGCCGGGGCGATGGCGTCGGTGGGACAAGCCTCGATGCAGCGGCGACAGGTGCCGCAATGATCGGTACGCACGGACGGGTCGGGCGGCAGCTCGAGGTCGGTAATGAGCGTGGCGAGGAAAAACCACGAGCCCTCGCCCTTGCGCAGCAGCAGCGTGTTTTTGCCCTGCCAGCCCAGGCCGGCCCGACGCCCCCAGTCGCGCTCCATCACGGGGGCGCTATCCACGAAGCCGCGCCCCTGCACTTCGGTGCCTGCGGCCTCACTCAGCCAGCGCAGCAATTGCTTCAGCTTCTTTTTCAAAACCTTGTGATAGTCGCGCCCCCAGGCATATCGCGCCACCCTGGGCGCATCGGGATGCCGGGGTTCTCTTTCCGGGAAGTAATTGCAGGCAAGCACGATCACGCTGCGGGCACCGGGCACCAGCTTGCGCGGATCCACGCGCAGTTCGAAGTAGCGTTCCATCCAGTGCATGGTACCGTGATAGCCGCGATTGAGCCATTCCTCCAGACGGCGTGCCTCTTCGTCGAGGCGCTCGGCACGGGCAATGCCCACGTGGTCGAAGCCCAGCGCGCGTGCTTCTTCCTTGAGCCGATGAGCCAGTTTGTGAGCTTGCGAGGTCAATGGTTGCGCAGGTTTGTGGACCACACATCGGCCGGTGGCTCAGCGGATGAGCCTGAGAAAGGCCGTCAGGATCCAGTTGGGATCGGTCTGGACGAGGCGCTCGAGTACCTGGTCCGCCTTGGTGGACAGCTGGCGAATGTCTTCGACCACCTTGCGGAATTCTTCCACCTCGGGCCCTGCCCCTTGCACGGCACTCACTTCCTCCATAGCCCGGATCATGGGTTCGAGCTCGCGCTTTTTGCGCTCGACGATGATGCGCCGCACCACTTCCCAGATGTCCTTCTCGGCCCGGAAGTACTCTTTGCGTTCGCCCGTCTTGAGCTCCTTGTGCACCAAGCCCCAGTCGATGAGCGCCCGAAGATTCATATTGGCATTGCCACGCGATATTTTCAGCGCCTCCATCACCTGGTCGGCATTGAGCGGCTCGGGCGAGACGAGCAGCAGGGCATGAATCTGCGCCATGGTGCGGTTGACGCCCCAACTCGTCGCCATGGTACCCCAGGCCTGAATGAACTTTTCCTTTCCTTCGTCCAGCGTCATAAGCTCTGTTGGTTCTGCTGAAAGGCAAAAGTACCAATTTCCCCCAGCGCGGCCCGATGCCTACATTTGCCTCAAAACGAAATCATGCCTTCATTCACCCATCGCCTCATGCTGCTGGCCCGCTGGCCCGTCATTGGCGGCCTCTTGCTCGCCGTACTGACTTTCAACCTGCTGATCTTTCCAGGCCTGTTCTGGTGGATGCAACAGCTCAGCCCCGAAGTCCTGCCTCCGCTCGACATCCACCTGTCGTGGTCGGCCGCCGAAGGCCATGCCTGGGCGCGCAGCCTGGGCGATGCGCGTCCCGTAGCCCTGCTGACGAGCCTGGTCGTGGACATGATCTACCCGCTCGTGTACGGGCTGTTGCTCATCCTGCTCTATCTGCGCTACCTGCCGTGGGCACTGCCGGCCCACTGGTCGTGGGGCCATCGGCTGGCATGGCTGCCCATGCTGGCCGTCTGGGCCGACTGGCTGGAAAATCTCTGCATCGCTGCCATGGCCTGGTATGCGCCCGACTACCCGGAATGGCTGGGCGACTGGGCGGCAACGTTCACCTGGCTCAAGTGGCGCCTCGTCATTGCACTTATCGTCCTGCTCTTTCTGCTGATGATCGCAGCACTGTTTCGGAGAAGGAGCGAAAGCGCCACAGCGTGAGTGCCCGCGAAGTGCCAAAGGCTCTTATACGCCAATCAAAGTGGTTTGGGAAATCCTGTGGCAATGGTTGAGGGTTTAGAGTTTAAAGTTTAAAGTTTTTCTTGTTGACTATCAGATTTTTGTCAAATCCTCGATTCTTCGGTTCCTCGACTCCTCAGCCATTGAAACCGCAGCCTTCGGCTGCAGAAAACGCAGTTTGAAATCAGTTGATCGGGGACACTACCAAAAAAAGAAACCGGCTCGGGGCCGGCTTCCAGGATTCCATTGTTGCTTATGGGTACGATGGTTTGCTTGCTCGATCGTGTTACAGCAGGTGAATGCGCGCCATCAGGGTGGGCTTGTTGGCCCTGCTGATGGGGATCACCTTGCCACCGATGACCAGAGAATTGTCCTCGATGTCTTCGATCTTGTTCATGTTGACGATGTAGGTTCGGTGTACGCGATAAAACTTCGTCTGGTCCAGCTTTTTGTAGATGTTTTTCAGAGTGCTGTAAATAATGTGGCTGCCTTTGGTCGTCTTGATGCGGACGTAGTCGCCCACGTTTTCGAAGTAGAGAATATCGTCGTAGTTGAGCCGCAGGAAGCGCCCGTCTTCCTTGATGTAAACTTCTTCGGCGCTGCGGGGCACGGCGCGTTGCAGCTGCATGCGCGCTTTGGAGACGGCTTCGATGAAGCGCGGCCAGGCGATGGGTTTCTTCAGGTAGTCCACGGCTTTGTATTCGAAGGCCTCATAGGCATAGTCCTTTTTGGCGGTGGTAAAAATGACGAGGGGAAGGGCAGGCAAGGCTTCGAGCAGTTCGATACCGGACAAGCCCGGCATTTCCACATCGAGGAACAACAGATCGATGTCCTCTTTTTCGAGCCATTGCAGGGCTTCACTTCCATCGGTGGCGACGTGCACCACTTCCAGCTCGGGTACCTGCCGGCAAAAGCGCAAAAGGGATTTGCAGGCCAGCGGGTCGTCGTCCACGATGAGGCATTTCATTTTCATGGTGGTGGGAATTTTCCGGGTTTGTGAATATGGGGGGCGAAGTGTCGGGGCGCGGGGGTGTGCCCCGGTTCAGAACAGGCGCGCAATGGCCTTTTTGAACTGTTCGCTGTTGACCGGCTTGGTGAGCACGGCGGCGGCGCGGGCAGCCGTGCCGTTGAGCTTGTTGACCTTGCCGGTGACCAATACCACCCGTTGTGAGGCCGGCAGGTGGCCGAGCAGTTGTTTGCCATCCATGCCCGGCAGATCGAGATCGAGAAAAATGATGTCAACGGGCTCCTGCCGGAGGCGTTCGAGCGCTTCCTCTCCACTGGTGCAACTGCCCGTCACCTCCAGGCCTCCTGCCTTGGAGCAGAGTCGCTCAAGAGACTTGCGCGCAATGATGTCGTCATCCACAATCAAACATTTGAGCTTTTTCATAGTGTGAAAATTTTGGTTTTCTGTAAGCAATTTGTCAAAGGCCGGGGGCAGGTTCGGGGGTTGCGGTGTCCAGGGTTTGCTTCATGCGTTCGAGCTCGGATTGCAACACGGGTACGTACTCATCCACTTCCTTTTCCAGCTGGTCGAGTTGGGCAAGCAGGGCGACCGGCGTTTGGGTGTCGGGCTGGATGTCTTCCAGCTTTTCGAGCCGGGCACTCAGGTCGGACAGGCCCACCATGAGGAAGTTGGGTTTCAGCTTGTGCGCCAGTTTGCGGAAAGCAGTCCAGTCGGCTTGCTGTGCCAGCAGGCGCAGCTTTCGGAATTCCGGCAAGGTCACCTCGAGGAAGGTCTCGAAAATGTCGGCTGCATAGTCCAGGTCGCCTTCGTAGAAAAACTCCAGGTAGTTGGTGTCGAGTGCATCGTTGAAGCGGAAAAGACGCGCTTCGGTGGTTCCTTTCATGCTGTGTCCTCCTTTGATGGCGTACTTGTTGAGCACTTGCCGCAATTGGCTGGGCGAAAAAGGTTTGGGCAGGAAGTCGTTCATGCCGGCGTCGAGGGCCTCGCTTTTGCGGGAGGTGAGCGCCGAGGCCGTGAGGGCGATGATGGGGGTGGCAGCGTTGGGCCCGTTGTCGGCCCTGAGGCGGCGGGCAGCTTCGCTGCCGTCTATGAACGGCATTTGCAGGTCCATGAAAATCAAGCTGTAGGGGTGCTGTTTCGCCAGTTGCAAGGCCTCTTTGCCGTGATGGGCCAGGTCGTGCGTGATGCCCCACTTCTGGAGCAGCTCGCTGATGTACTGGCGGTTCATGTAGTTGTCTTCGGCGATCAGCACGCGGAAGTTGGCCGTATGGAAGGCCACGTCTTCCATGCGCTCTTCGTCTACGGCCACGGCCTTCTTGCCCGTGTCGGTATAGCTCAGGTAGATGGTGAAGGTGGTCCCTTTGCCGGGCTCGCTTTCCACGTGGATGGAGCCGCCCTGCAGCTCGACCAGCCGTTTGGTGATGGCCAGGCCCAGACCGGTGCCGCCGTAGCGGTGTTTGATCTCTTCGCTGGCCTGTTCGAAGTTGTTGAAAATGTGTACCAGGCGCTCTTTGGCAATGCCGATGCCGGTATCGAACACCTCGAACTTCAGATCGACGCGTTGGCCTGCCTTGTTGAGCAGCTCGATCCTCAGGCCGAATTCGCCCTTTTCGGTAAACTTTTCGGCATTGCTCAGCAGGTTGAGCAGGATCTGGTTCAGCATCAGGTCGTCGCCGAGGTAGAGCGTGCGTATGGCGGGGTCGATCGCTACACGTACCTCGACGGGCTTGTTTTCCGCCTTCATGCGGAAGGTGCGTTCGAGGTTGCGCACCAGGCTGTTGAGGTCGAACTCGCGTTTTTGCACCTCCACCTTTCCCGACTCGATCCTGGAGATGTCGAGAATGTCGGAAATGAGATTGAGCAGGATGTTGGCCGAGCTCTTGAGGGTGGACAGATAGGCCTGCTGCCTTTTGTTGAGTTTGGTGTCGGACAAGAGGTGCACCATCCCGATCACGGCATTGAGGGGGGTGCGGATCTCGTGGCTCATGTTGGCCAGGAACAGCTTTTCGGCCTGGCGCGCCTCTTCGGCGGCCTTGCGTGCCGATTCCAGCTCCTTGAGCAGGCGCTTCTGCGGCGTGATGTCGAGCAGGGCCGAAATGGTGCCGATGACCTTGCCGTTGAGGTCGCGGCGCGGCGCCAGGCTGACCATGGCCCAGAACAGCTCGCCGTTCTTTTTACAGCATTTGAGCTCGAAGAGCGGGAGCTGGGCCGTCAGGCCCTGTTGCATGAGCTGCCGGGCGCGTTCGCGGTTCTTCTCGGGTACGAGTATGTCTATGGGATCCCTGCCAATGAATTCCTCTGGTTCATAGCCGGTCAGGGTGCACAAGCGCTCGTTCACCTCGGTGATGCGCCCCTGCCCGTCCAGCTCGATGAGCCCCAGTTGCATGCGTTGGATGACCGTGCGGTATTTTTCTTCATTGGCCCGAATGGTTTCCTGGGCCTTTTCCTCTTCAGTCACATCGCGAAAATTCCACAGACTGCCCAGGAATTGCCCTTCTTCCAGAATGGGCACGTAGTCGATGCGCAGCAAGCGACCGTCTTTCAGGGCCCAGGCCTGGTTGATCTGTTCTTGCTTGTGGTGGCGTACCGCCCGGGCCCATTCCATGAAGGCCTCCGCTTCGACAAAGGCCTTGTGGATGTGCTCGAACAACGACTCGAGGGATTTGCCGATGAGCCATTCCGGACTGATGAACATCCGGAAGATGTGGCAGAACATTTCGTTGGCCAGAATCACGGTGTCTTCCTCGTTCTTTACCAGGGCGCCGCTGTGCAGGTTTTTGATCAGGGCAGACAGGCGCGTCTGGGTGCGCTTGAGCTTTGCTTCGGCCTGTTTTTGCTCAGTGACATCTTTTGCCACGCAGGCCAGTTCCAGAATATTGGATTCTTCGAGGATGAGGCTCACCTGCAATTCGGTCCAGATGAAGCGCTGATCTTTCGACAAAAAGGGCACCTGATAATATCGGCACAACTCCCGGTTTTCCATCTGGTCGCGTACCTGGCGCCAGAAGTTGTCGCGCCAGGCCGGGGGCAAAAACTCGATGATGTCTTCGTTCAGCACTTCGGCGGCGCGTCTTCCGAGTTTGAGGCAGCCCTGCTGGTTGATGTAGGTAACCTTGCCCAGGGGCGTGAACTTGCACACCAGGTCGCCGGCCGCTTCCACCATCTGGCGATAAGCCAGCTCGCTCTGCCGAAGGGAGTCGGTGACCAGGCGAAGCCGCTTCTGAAAGGCGTTCTCTTTTTCCAGGAGCTCCTGTTCGAGTGCCTTTATTTTTTGCTGGAGGCTTTTCAGCTCTCGCTCTGCCTCGACGCGCAGTTGGTGTTCGTGCGCAAGCAGTTGTTCCAGCACTTGTTTGTTTTGCTTTTTTTGCATAAACCATCTCTTTTCATTGGCAACCAATGAAGCTCTTGCTTGAACAGGTTGGCCGGCGAGTGCTGATTAACAAAGAAAGGGGGGAAATCCGGGTGTGAAGGCGTGGGGCAAGTTGCAGTATGTGCCAAATGTAGGAGCCCACATCCCGGCAAACAGCCAGAATGTGGGCCAAATGTGACAGCAGAAGAAAATGTAATGTGTGCTTTTTGCTGCAGGGTACGAGAAAATATCTGCAGCAGATTTCTGTTTTAGTGAAAAAAAATACTGTTAATATTTGGTTGAATGTTTGTTATAGTTCGGGTGGTGACATATTTGACGTGCGGGTTAAATGTTTTCGAAAACTTTGCAGTTGTCTCTGTGACTGTTGTCTGAGCGTCAAAAACGCACCCCGTCCGTGCGGGAGCTGAAGGCGTCGGCTCGGCTCGCGTCGGGGAAGTTGCGGACGGGGGGCTGGCTTTCAGGCTGGTTGCGCTGGAATCGGCACTCGACGAACTCGGGGGTGGCCTCGCCTTTCAACCGGACGTTGTAGATGGCCGTGCCCGCCACATAGACGCTGTTTTCGACGAAGCTGCAATTTTCCATCACGGGATTGCTCCGGCCTTCCACTCCGTAATTGATCATCGCGCCGCCGTAGTTGGCCGAATTGGCCTGGAAGAGGCAGTCCTCGAATCGGGGGTTGGCCATGCCGCCGCCTCTGCCATCGTTGAACACGGCGCCGCCATCCAGATCCACGCGGTTGGCTACGAAAGTGCAATTCTGGAACAGGGGGCTGGCTTGGTTGCCATGGGCGTTGTTGTAAAAGGCACCGCCGTCGCGCGCGTAGTTGTTGGCAAAGACGCAATTGCGGATCGTGGGGCTGGAAGGGTACCTGGTGCCGTCGTTGTACCAGCCGCCACCGCTGCGCACCGGATCGCCGAATTTGCCGCTGCCGTTGGCCGTGCCGTCGGCGATGATAAAGCCGTCAATGACCGTTTCGGGCGACACGCCCCGCGTCAGCACCACGGTATAGGCGTTGTCTTCGCTGCTTTCGGTACCGATTTCTCCGGAAAGAATGGTGGCATTGCGCACCCAGTCGCGTTGGGAGAGACTGGTCTCGTAGCCGGCAAAGCCCCCATACAGCTTGACCCCATCGGGGATGATGAAGGAGAGCATGCGGTTGTTGTCGGAGGTGGTCTGGTATCGGCCGGCGGCCACCCAGACCTGGTCGCCCTTGCGAGCGGCAAAGAGCGCAGCCTGCAGATCGCCCGTAGCGCTTTGCCACGAGCTGCCATCGCCCGTGCCATCTGCCTTGACGTAAATGATCCGGCTGCTGAGGAAATCCTGTGTGAATGATGGCCACAGGCTCAATCCCAAAACTACCGCCATCACCCCTGCCGTGAGGTGCAATATCCTTTGCATAGAGAAATTATTTTTTTGGTTTCGCGGGGCATCACGAGGCTGCGACAAAGATGCTTGCGAAGGGCAGGGGACAGGGTCAGATTTCGGCTTTCTGAAAGGACCAGCCGGTTTTTGGCAGTTTTTTCGGGATAAATGGATGGGTGCTTGCTGCAAAAAATCCTTCCGGACAAAAAACCGCAGTCTTCGGCCGCAAATGGACGCAGTTTGCGCGCAGCTTTTGGTTGAAAGTTTAGAGTTCAGGGTTTAGAGTTTAAAGTTTTTCTTACTGATTGTCAGGTTTTTGCAAAAATCTCAGTTCTTCGGTTCTTTGCTTCCTCGGTTCCTCAGCCAGAAACCGCAGCTTTTGACCAGGTTGCGCGTTGAGGGTTTGCAACTCTGAAAAAATCAGTGTGTGCTCAGTGGCGCTTTGTGCAACTGAATGATTTTTCGGCTTTCTGCCGTGCGCTCAGGA
>WFYJ01000120.1 GCA_015490175.1 Saprospiraceae bacterium
CATACCACCCCTGGGCACGCCGATCTGCCGCAGTCTGCACGCCCAATTGCTCGAAATCAACCCCGTCGGCCGATCGCTCAAACACGTACATCGCGTCGTCGGTCACGGGCGCTCCACTGACCTGAAGTACGAGCTGTACGGTGCCCGCAGGCGTGCGCAAGCCGAAAAGCTCGAGGCGGGGATCGAGGGTGGCTGCCTGCAGGGGCAAAAGCAAACCCGAAAAAAACACCGTCAGGCTGAACACAAGCACACAGCCAATCCAACTGCCATTTCTCACAAGTCGGTTCATTGCGTATCGTTTTTTGTTTTGATTTTTCCAGAAGCCAAACCACCGCGTCGGTCTGCACAGCCTCCTGATTCCAGGCAAGGCAGCGCCCCCGGCGGGGGCTATGCCCAACCACACCCACAAGGCGCACGCATCGGCACCCGCCGGGTGCAGCGCCAGTCATGTGTCGTTCCCGTTGTGATGAATGATTCTCGAATATGTGCCCGCAGAAAGCCTAAGCGTTCCCGCCTGCTTCCGTGCAAGATACGCCCTTTGGCGCAAAACCCGGACAAACGAAAAGCCGCAGCCCGTATACAAACGGACTGCGGCCAAGCTACTAACAAATTATAATCCCGTGACTTAACGCGTTCTTTGCTGATTTGTTTCACCCTACAGAACACAAATCCCGCTCATATTGAGCCACCGAGCATTTCAATGCCTTATCCTGAAGAGCTATTTTTTTTACAAAAAAACGCATAATATTTTTCCAAATACAAAAAGCTCTGTATATTTGTTGCCACCCACAACAAAAAGCGAGGGCCCCGAAGGGCCCTCACCGACAAATTATTATCCCATGAACATATCCAAATCTTCACCGGCCATTCATTGGCCGGTTTTTTTCTTTATGGTTTTTCGAGGCGTTTTTGATCGCTGATCATATGCTGTTCGTTTCTCTTATGATGCAATGATCCGATGATTTGTTCACTCGGGAAAGTACATTATTCGAATTATGTGGCATTTTTTTCATCATACATAGAAAAATACACACCTGAAAAAAATTGAATTTCAACAAATTGCCACCTATACCTGCCCTGCACATTCCTCCAATTTGTGAAAAATTTCCTTTTCAAAAGATTCGATTTTCCGGGAATTTGTGACCGGGATTTTGCCGAGCTGCAGGCAAAAAAGTAGTGCGCGTTTCGGCAATGGAAGCCGGCAGCCGGTAAAGATCAGGGCCCGCCCGACGGTCAGCAGCGGCCGGAAACTCCGCCCGGTCACGGGCCATTCGCCTAATGCCACGGATTCTGGAACTCGGGATTTTCCGTGAAGGGAATGTCTTCGAGCGTTTTCAGGAAATTGATGATATCCTGCTTTTGCTCCTCGGTCAGGCCGAGCGGGCGGATGAGCGGATCGCGGTTGTCGGCATAGTGGCCGCCCGAGTTGTAGTGGTCGAGCACCTCTTCGAGGGTCTGGAAGCGGCCATCGTGCATGTAGGGCGCGGTGAGCGTGATGTTGCGCAGGGTGGGCGCCCGAAACTTGCCGTTGTCGAAAATATTGCCCGTCACTTCGCCCCTTCCCTTGTCGGGAAAATCGTTCAGGTCGGTCACCTCTTCGATGCCGTTGTTGAAGTAGTCGTTGGTGGTGAAGAAGGGCACGTTGTGGCAATGCCCGCACTCGGCATCGGGCATCTCGGGCGAGATGTCGAAAAACATGTCGAAGCCGCGCAGTTCCGATTCGGTGAAAAACACGCCCGGCTCGCCATTGACCCTTCGGTCGTACTTCGACTGGCCGCTGCTGACCAGCGTGCGCTCGAACTGGGCAATGGCCTTTGCGGCCAGTTCTTTCGTGATTTCGCAGGTGTGCTCGATGCCAAAGGCCTTTCGGAACAACTCGGGATACAGGGCGTGTCGGCGCAGCTTGGCCTCCACATTGGGCCACTGCTCGTGCAATTCGATCGGATTTTCCACGGGTTGTAAGGCCTGGTCTTCCAGGTCGGGCGAGCGGCCGTCCCAGAACAGCCCGTTGAGGAAATAGCCCACATTGAGCAACGACATCGAAGAACGCGTGCCCACCTCGCCCGTCACGCCTTCGCTCACGGCCTGGCCGTCGGTAAAGCTGAACTCGGGCATATGGCAACTGGCACACGACATGGTGCTGTCGGAAGACAGGATGGGGTCGTAGAACAGGTACCGCCCGAGCACCACGCCCTCTTCCGTCAGCGGATTATCGGGCGGAATGGGCATGGGAGGAAAGTTGGGCGGCACGACCACCTCTTTCGGTTTGGGGTCGTATGGAATTTCGGTCAACGACTCGCAGCCGGGCTGTGGTGCCGGCGGCGGATCTTGCTTGCAGCTCGTCGCGCCAAGCAAGAGTGCCAGTGCACTCAGCAACAGAATTCGCCCCGCACGCATAGGCTTGGTTTCTTTGATTATTCTACGCTCATGGCCAACGGGAATCGCTCCATGATGGATTGGGCAATGATCAATTGGGTGTCGGTATGGGTACCCGGATTGGCCACCAGGTCGAGCATGCCGTTGTCGCGCACGTACAGCTCGCGCACATCCACCCTGACCTTGAGCAGGCCGTCCTGGCCTTCGACGAGTTCAAGGGCGACGGGCAGATCCACGGTCTGGTACAGCTCGTTGGTGCCCAGGTGGTGCGAGAAAGCCACGTCGTCGTACTGGCCGTCGCCATCGGTATCGCCCTTGCCCTCGATCTTGGCGAAGATGTAGGAACCCCATCCGGCCCAGTAATGTGACTCCTTGTTGGCTCCCAGCGGGTGGGTGGGCGAATAGTCGGCATCGATATTCAGATCGGCCGGCACGCCGATGCCCACGCGCAAGCGGGCATAGCTGCCTGCCGGCACCTTGGTCAGGTGGAACGTGACGCCCTGTTGGGCTGCCAGGCTGTCCTGCACTTCGTCGAACGACACGAAATCAATGTCGAGGATCTCCGTTTCGTCCTGGCTGCCCACAGGCACCAGCGACACGTCGGAGATGAAGAAGTTGAAGCGCTCGAAAAAGACCTTCATCGTGTCGTTGTAGTCGTACTTGTCGTACATCACCAGCGGCTGATCGCCAAAGGTGGCCACGAATTGCAGGTCGAGGTTGGTGGTGGGCCCTTCAGGCTGCTTGTCGCGGCAACTGCTGGACATGAGTACCAGCGTCGCGGCGAGGAAAAGCAATGTGCGCAGCATGATTTTCGATTTTTGCAAAGGAAACAGGGTGAGCTGGGAGAGGTGTGACCGGTCAAATTTAGCTCATTCGGCTTCGATGCGCTCCAGTTTTATGGCCATTGGCAAGCGGGCGACAATATGGAAACGCAGCTCGTCGGCCGTTGTTGCGGCAAATTCGACGCCTTCGAACAGTTTGGTGTAGTTGATCACCAACACGACCTGAATGTTGCTGCCTTTCGGCAAAAAGACGGGTTCGTCCAGCGTCAATTCCAGCTCGACGGGTTGCAGCCACGCCACATCGAGCGTGTCGGCCAGGTTGGTGTCGGGCACTATCCGGGCCCTGCCCGAAAAATAGCCTGCATCGGCATCGAAGAGGATGGAATCGGCCCAGGTGCGCAAGGGATGGCCCGCCTCGAGGCTGGCCGGCTCGAGCGATCGTTCGAGGCTGTCCAGCCCCACCCGCAGCCGCACCCCGCTCAGGTATCCGTCGGCGCGCAGGCTGCCCAGCGTCTGAACCGAGAATATGTCGCGGTCGGCCACGGCATAGTTGTCTTCCAGTGTGATGGTGGTGCCGTCGGGCAAGCTGAGGGGCAACGTTTCCAGCACCGGGTACTCCACTCCATTTTGCGAAAGCAAATGGACATGACTGATCCACACCCTGAAGCGCTCGAGGACGAACGGATGGCTCGTGTCGGGAAAAACGCGCAGCGACTCGTGATACTTCAGCGCCACAAGGGTGTCGGGCTGGTCCGGCGGAGCATAGCGTGCTTGACCGACAGGCGCAGGGAAGGCCAAGTGCAGCAGTCGGCACAGGCCTCGTCGGCCGTCACGTCGTAATTGACGGCCTGCGGGTCGAGACAGCCCTCTTTGGGCTCGTAGCACCCGGCCAGAAAGAAGACCAGCGCGATGACGCCCCCCACTCTGCTCATCCGGACCGGTCTTTTTTGGCCTTGAGCTGCTGCTCGTACTCTTTGACGAGCTTTTTGACCGTCCGCTTCACCTGTACGGAGAAGTCTTTCGACAAAATCCAATTGTAGTATTGCTTGTCTTTGTGGAGGGTTTCGGCCACGGGCTTGCCGATGTACTTGCCGAAGTTGAAGACGATCTCGCCTTTTTCATTGTATTTGAGTCGGTTGGTCACATCCACCGTGCGCGGATCCTGCGTGAAGTCGTGGAGTGCCTGCATGTCGTTGCGCACGGGCCGGGGCGTGACGTTGCCATCGGCATCCACGTGGTCCACATCCTTGTATCGCTCGAGCTGGCCCTTGAACACCTCGATGGTGGCGCGCACGTCGGCCAGGGCATCGTGGGCGTTTTCCATTTCCTTGCCACAGTAAAACTTGAGTGCGGCACGGAGCGTGCGCGGCTCCATGCGGTAGAATATGCGCTGCACGTCGATGATGCGGCGGCTGTCCACATCGAAATCGTACCCCACCCGGGCAAATTCTTCCATGAGCATGGGCACGTCGTAGCGGGCGCAGTTGTAGCCGGCCAGATCGGCATCGTCGAAGAAGGCCCAGAGCTCGTCGGCCACCTGGGCGAAGGTGGGCTTGTCGGCCAGGTCTTCCGGGCGGATGCCGTGCACCTGAAGGGCTTCCCAGCCGATGGGAATGCCCGGGTTGATGAGCATCTCGAGCTCACGCGGCGGGCGGCCGTCCTTGAAATACCGGATCCCGGCAATCTGAATGATGCGGTCGCGAATGACGTTCAGGCCCGTGGCCTCCACATCGAAGAAAACCAGATCGCGGTCGAGATTGAAGTCCATGCAGCGCGTATTTGTTTTTTGCGAAAGCTATTGCAAAAGGCGGCCAAAGCCTTCCGTATGGCGGATGCCAAAGGTGCCGTCGGGCTTGCCATAGATAAAGTACACCTCCAGCCCCATCTGGTTGGCCTTTTCCCATGCCGCATCGAGGCCCATGGCCATCAGGGCGGTGGCCCAGGCATCGGCCAGGGCGCACTCGTCGGCCAGCACCGAGACGCTCAGCAGGTCGGTCTGTTGCGGATAGCCCGTGCGTGGATTGATGATATGGGCATACTTGCGGCCCTCCACCTCGAAGAAGTTGCGGTAGTTGCCCGAAGTGGCGAGTGCCTTGTCAGTCAGCGCTACTTTGGCAATGATCTCGGTAGCCGGCGCCCTGGGGTCGGGGGTGTTGATGCCTACGAGCCAGGGCGTGCCACGCGGACTATTGCCGCGGGCGCGCACCTCACCGCCGATCTCGACGAGGTAGTCGCGGATGCCGTGGCCCTCGAGCAGGCGCCCCACGGCATCGACGGCCTGGCCCTTGGCAATGGCACTGAAGTCGAGCTGCACGCAAGGCATGTCTTTGGTGAGCCAGACGTGATCCCGGTTCATGCGCAGGTGCACCTTGTCGAAGCCCACACACTGCAGCAGCGAATCGACCACGGCGCTGTCCACCTCGGTTACGGGGCGCTTTTCGGTGTAGCCGAATCCCCAGTAGTTGACCAGCGGCATGATGGTGGGCTCGAACCATCCATCTGACGCCTCCCACACCTGCCGCGACTTGATCCAGTTTTCCTGAAACACCACGAAGTAGGGATGCGTGCTTTGCCAGAACTTCAACACGATGCCGCTATCGGAGCGGTTGAAACGCGAAATGACCGAATTTTCCACGTAAGTGGAGACCTCGTTGTTGATGGTATCGAGCAATTGCTGGATGTCGGCCCGATACTCGCGCCGCAGGGAATCGAGATAGGTGACGTGCCAGGTGGTGCCCATCGTCTGTCCTTCCATGCGGATGATGTGGGCGCCGTTTTCGGCATCCTGGCTGCAGCCGAAAAGCAGAACCAGCATCCCGGTCAGCAGGCCGTAAAAACAGTATTTCATATGCGAGGTTTGTCGAAAAGCAGGGTTGAGGGTTGAGGGTGTAGCGTTGAGCGTTGAGCAATTTCTTGTTGACTGTCAGTTTTTTGTCAAATCCTCGATTCCTCGGTTCTTCAGTTCCTCAACCTAAAACCGCAGCCTTCGGCCGCAGAAAACGCAGCGCGGATGCAGTTTGCGCGGTACGTCACTCCATCATTCGATCGCTCCATCCCTATCCCTCTGTCACTCTGTCACTCCATCGCTCTGCCCCACCATCGCTCCCTCACGAATCAAACGCCGGTGCCTTGCCGCTCGCCGATCACGCGATCGAGCGAGTACCAGCCCGGCCCGATCAGGTAAATGGCCACGTAGGCTGCGAGATACAGCAGGGCCAGCTCGCGTTCGGCCAGCGGGTCGGCCCGGTGGATCCAGAAAGCGGCCACCGCCATGGTGATGATCAGCGGAATGGCAGCCATGCGGGTGCCCAAGCCCAGAACCAACAGCATGGCGCAGATGAACTCGGCAAACGAAGCCAGCGCCAGCGACACCACCGGCCCCATGCCGAACACGTCGGGAAATTGGGTCGGATCGCCCGTCAACAGCTTCACGAACTTGGCATAGCCGTGATTGACCGCCATCAATCCCCCGAACACGACGCGCAACACCAGCGCCGCCCGGTCGAGATTTCTCTGCTCCATGGCATGCAGTTTTGGTACAGCGGCGAAACTAAGCCTAAAACCACAAAAAGCCACATCCCGACCGGCGACCGGCTTTATCTTCGCTGCCAAAAAAACGGACGCATGTTTACCGGAATCATCGAAGCGCTGGGCAAGGTGGTCGCCCTGGAACGCGAGGGCACCAACGTGCACATCACCATCGAATCGTCCATTGCGCACGAGCTGAAAGTGGACCAGAGCGTCGCCCACGATGGCATCTGCCTCACCGTGGTGGCCTGCGACGCCCGCACCCATACCGTCACCGCCATCGAGGAAACGCTCCAACGCACCGCCATCGGCCTCTGGGCCCCGGGCCGCCTGGTCAACCTCGAACGGGCCATGCCCGCCAACGGCCGCCTCGACGGACACATCGTACAGGGCCACGTGGACGCCACCGGCATCTGCACCGGCATCGAAGCGCGCCATGGCAGTCACTACGTCCACTTCGAATACGAGCCGCGCCCCGAACACCTGCTCGTGGACAAGGGCAGCATCTGCATCAACGGCGTCAGCCTGACGGTCGTCTCACCCGAAGACCATCGCTTCTCGGTGGCCATCATTCCCTACACCTGGCAGCATACCAATTTCCACCAGTTGCGCGAAGGCGAGCGCGTCAACCTCGAATTCGACATCATCGGAAAATACATCGCACGACACCTTGCGGTGTATGGGGTGAGAAGGGAGGAGTGAGGAGTGAGGAGGGAAGAGAGGGATCGAGGAGTAGGGCCGAGCGCATTTCACGTTACAGCGCCGGCGAATGAAGTTGCGTGCAGAAGTATTTTGCATGGCGGCGCTCACGCGACAGGCAGTGACACAGTTGAGCGGGGCCTTGACCCCAGGTTGAGACCGCCGGTCGTGCGCTTGGCCGCCTGACCGGCGCCTGCTGAGACAAGCGCCGCCCCTCAGGGCGGCACTTGATGTTTGTTTTGCTTTTGCTTGAAAAGTAAGGGAAGAGCGCACTGAAAAAAGTCCGTAACGACGTGACGGCCCCGAGTTTCGGAGCCTGTCCCGGCTTGCCGGGAGCAAGCAGTGACAATCCCGACTTGTCGGGATGACGCGTGACACCATGAATAATTAAAACAAAAAATACATCGCGAATCGTTGCGTTCCCGATACTCGGGACAGGCTTTTGCGTCCCCGACTTTGGTCGGAGCCTGTCCCGGTTTACCGGGAACAAGCTTTCCGACAAGTCGGAACAGGTTTTCCGCTGGGCGGAACAGGTTTTCCGCTGGGCGGAACAGGTTTCCGAAGACTCGGAACAAGTTTTGCGCGAGATTTTGGGTTTTTTCAGGGGACTCGTTCTTCGATTCCTCGGTTCTTCGGTTCCTCGGTTCCTCGATTCCTCCCCCACGATCATTCCCTTCGCAGTCGCGCTTTCCATCGTTCGGCCATTTCCCAGGGGATGCCGATCATTTCTTCGAGATCGATGCGCGCCAGTTGCACGTCGGCTTCGGCCTTGAGGCGGGCTTCGCGCGCCTGGTAGTAGTTCGACGAAGCGGCGTTCATGTCTTCGTACTGCACCTCGCCGGTGCGGTGCTCGAACATCTTTTGCACGAGCTTGTAGGTGGCTTCGGCATCGGCTTCGGCCAGGGCGCGCGCTTCGAGCACCTCCAGCGCGAGCAGGTACTTCTGATAGCGACGCAACACCTCGGCGCGGATGGCCAGCTTCTGCTGGTTGAGTTCGGCCTCGGCTGCCTTGACCTCCAATTCGGCGATGCGCCGCTCGTGCGGACCGAGCACGAAGGTGCTGAGCGGTACCGTCACAGAAAACTGGTAAAGCGGATAGATGACGATGTTGTCGGTCTGGTTCCCGGGCGATTCGAGCAGGTTGGCCAGGCTCACCTCATTGAGGTTGAAGCCGGCCTGTATGTCGCGGGTCCAACTGCGCCGCGCCTTGACCACTTCTTCCTCGCGGATTTCTTTTTGCAATTCCTTGACCCGGTTCTCGGCCGTGTTTTGCCAGGCCAACTGCACCAGGTAGTCCTCGAAGGTGCGGGGGCGCACCTCGCCCGAGGGCACCACCAAGTCGTAATTCACGATCTGGCTGTAGCCAAAAACGCCGCTTCCGCAAAAGGCGCACAACAATATGATCAATCGCTTCATGGGGTTTCATTTACCTGGTGTAACCGGTGTAACCGGCTGAATCGGTGGAATCGGTGGAATCGAATCGGTGGAATCGATCGAATCGGCACTCCTCAATATCCATCGTCAAAAATTCCCGGACAGGCAGACGCACCGCCGTCGGACGCACCGCCGTGCGTCCCTACTCCGTCTGTGCGTTTCTCCTCTCCTGCTCGAGGGCTTCGAGCCGTGCCACGATCTCTTCGTAGCGTTGCTGCAACTTTTCCAGCGCCGCGCCTTCTTCCTCGAGCATGCGGTCGAAGGCCCGGAAGTGGCGTTCGATGCGCCGGCGCAGCCCCCGGATGTACTCGTCGAGCTGGCGGGTCACTTCGGCTTCCAGCTTGCTGCGCCCTTCGGCGATGGCCTGCCGGTATTGCTTCAGCACGCGGCGCCGCTGCAGGCTCGTCGAGATGCCGGCAAAGAGCAGGCCCACGGTGGTGAGGATGCCGCCCGTGACGTCGAACACGGCGCCCTGCGCCACCGCTGCAATCACTGCGCCAATCACGGCGATGCCCGAGCCGGTGACGAAATCCTGGCCCAGTCGCTGCCGGTCGCCCGCCAGGTGCGTAAGCACATAGCTGGACGGGTTTTCGAGGAATTTGGCGAAAGCCTGCTGCAGGTCGCCCATGATCTGCGCCCTGCGGTCGGCAATGTCGGCGAAGATGTCGTGATCGGCCTTGAGGATGGTCTGGCTGTTGCGGATCTTCAGGTCCACCATTCTGGCCATCTCCTGAATGGCCAGCGCCAGGTCTTCGATGCCGTCTTGCAGGGTCTGCTGCATTTCGAGTTTGAGCTGCTGGTCGAGGTCGTGCACCAGGTTTTCGAGCCAGGGTTGCAAGCCCGCATCTTTGGAGAAGATGCCCGCCAGGCCGCGCCGCAGCACGCCCCAGACCGACAGGCCCGACGCCAGCGCCCGCTCTTTCTCGCCCGTGACGCGATCGTAGCCGGCCAGGATGCGCTCGACGAGGTATCGGGCCTGCTTGTGGGCCATGCCTTCGTGGGTGTCGAGCGTTTCGGCCACGTCGGCGCGGAAGGCGCGATCGGCTTCGTACTGGCGGCGCCGGTCGGCGAGTCCCTTGCCGATGCGCAGGGCGATCTGTCGGGCCAGCTCGATGTTGTTGGCCAGCTTGAGCCAGGGCGCCTTGCCGCCCGTGATGTGCTGCGCAATCCACCGGCGCACCTCGCCAAAGCCACTGTCTTCCTTGCGCCCTTCCTGTTCCCATTTTGCCGACACGGCAAACACCACCGGCTCCTCGATGCCTTTCCGGCGGGCGTGCTGCCGCACACCCTCGAGGTTGACGCGCAGCTCCTCATCGCTCAGCAAGTCTTTTTGCTGCAGCACGAAGATGACCTTCTTGCGCCAGTCGTCGCGGATGTGGTCGAGCAGTTGCCAGGCCGACTGCCGGTACGGGTTTTTGGCCTCGAAGACGAAGACCACCAGGTCGGCTGCCGGAATGAAGCGCTCGGTGATCTCCTGATGGTGCTCGATGATAGTGTTGGTGCCGGGCGTATCGACGATGGCAAACTCCTGCAGGATGGGCTCGGGCAGGTAAATCTTTTTGAGATACGGGTTCACCTCCACGATCCGCTCCTCGGGCCCCCAGACGATCTGCTGGATGGTGTCGGTCATGGGCTGGGGCGCCACCTTGCAGATGTCGCGCCCCGTATCGAGCAGGGCATTGACGAAGCTCGACTTGCCCGCTTTCACCTCCCCCACGATGACGAACAGAAAGGGCTCGCGGATGCGCTGGCGCAACTCGCTGATCATCTCGCCCAGCTCCTCATGACCGATCGACAGGGTCAGGTCGTGCAATTGCCGCACGATCTCTTCCACCCGATCGCGGTATTCCTGCAGTTTCGGATTTTGCATTTTGTCAGTTTTCAGCTTTCGCAAACGATGCCGTTCCCTTCGGACGCGCGCCATTCACCGGGTCACACTGCGCTTCAGGATGGTCGCGGCTTCCGGGCCGCAGCAAAATAGCAAATCCAGCACGCTCAGATTGGGCACAAAGCCATGCCTTTCGGCAAACACCTGCGGCCAGGGCACCGACCGGAATGCCGGATCGGCCGACAGCGGCACGCGCGGCCCCAACAGCGGCCGCAAATCGAGAAACGCTGCCGACGGCACCGGATGCCACCGGTCCGTCAGCCGGATGTCGAGATGCAGCCCCAACAACGCACTGAGCGCCTCGATCCACATCATGTTGTAGTCGAACAGCCGGTCTCGCCTTTCGGCAAACAGGGCCTCCACCTCGTCGGCATAGTGCTCGAAGAAAGGGGCCCGCCCATAGGCCGAGCAGATGGTCTTCCACGCCGCGCGCGTCCAGTCGCGATCCCATGCGATCTGCACCTCCCGGATGGGCATCTGCCGGTTTTTGCCCTTTCTGAGCGGAATGCTCAGCCGGATGAGGCCATTGGGCCCCGCCAGATGGGCGCGGTTGCGCCACGAGCGCTTTACGTAATGCTCGTGCGCGTCAATTGTCACTGCACCCGCAGCCACGGCATGCGCCCACCACTGAACGGGGGGCAACCAGGCGGTAGTAACGAGTGGGATCATCGGGTGTATGTTTTATACTCAACGCACTTCGGTCCGGGAATTTTTTGACGATAGTCAATGGACGCCAGACGATGGACATTTTTGGTTGAGCAATCGAAGAACCGGGGATTTGATTCAAGAAGCTGCTGAAAAAGTCGGAAAATCATCCAGTTACACAGAGCACCACTGAGCACGCACTGATTTTCACAGAGTTGTAAACCCTCAACTCTACACGCTCAACCCTCAACAACAGGTCAAAAACTGCGCTCAAACTGCGTGAATCTGCGGCCGAAGGCTGCGGTTGCAATGGATGAGCAATCGAAGAACCGAGGATTCGAGGAACCGAAGAACCGAGGGTTTGACAAAAAACTGATAGTCAACAAGAAAAACTTTAAACTTTAAACCCTAAACTTTAAACCCTAAACTTTAAACCC
>WFYJ01000121.1 GCA_015490175.1 Saprospiraceae bacterium
GCAACGATTTGCAATGTGTTTTTGATTTTAAATCAAAATGTTATCTATAATGTATACGCGTCACGTGTCACGCGTCACGTTGTTACGGACTTTTTTCAGGGCCCTCATTCTTCGGTTCCTCGAATCCTCAGCCATTGCAACCGCAGCCTTCGGCCGCAGAAAACGCAGTTTGAAATCAGTTGATCGGGGACACGACCAAGTCCGGGAACAGAATGTCATGCAATCCCAATCGCCGGCGGTTGTAATTCCCAAACCGAATTGCGTTGGGCATACAATTCTGTGGAACTCAGTGTGTACTCAGTGGCACTCCGTGCAACTGAATGATCTTCCAGCCTTTTTCAGCAGACTCAGGAACCGAAGATTTGAGGAATTGCGCGCGGTTGAGACCGCAAAGCGAGGGCACTACCTGTTGATCTGCACGTAGCCCGAGTAGCGATTGCCCTGGCCGTCGTCGAGCAGGTAGAAATAGACGCCATCGGGCAAGGGGATGCCTTTCCAGGTGCCGTCCCAGTCGTTCTGGTAGTTGTCGCTCTCAAAGACGAGGTTGCCCCAGCGGTTGAAGATGCGCAGGTAGTGGCCCGGAAACTTGTCGAGGCCCTTGATGACGAAGGTGTCGTTGATGCCGTCCTCGTTGGGCGAGAAGCCATTGTAAATGAAAAGGCCCGTGCATTCAACCGTCACGAAGACGAGCGCGGTATCGCAACTGCTTGCTTCGCAAATCACGTAGCTGAAGCGGTCCGGTTGGGCATCGTCGCAATAACCTTCGTCGGGCACATAGGCCACGGTACCGTCGAGCATGAAGGTGGCCGTGCCGTTGGCCGGCGGATCGAGGATAAAGAAGGTATCGAGCTGACCGAACCGGTCGTTGCCCAGCACGTTGATAATGGCCGGCTCGTCGGCAAGGGTCGTGGCCGAGTCGGGCATGGCGACGAGCGACGTATCCATCACCTCAGAGACATTGGCGCAAACGATGGTGGTATCGCACAGCCCGAACGCATCGCACAGCACGATGCAGGCCGTATCGGTGCCCGGCTCATATCCTTCGATGATCACGCAACTGTCCACGAGGGCATACACCGCGATCTCTCCGTTCAGCGATTCGCAAGCGTCGTAGGCCTCGGCCAGAGCGCCCTGCAATTCGGCGGTACTCAGACAGACCGTATCCACCATTCCCGGCACGAGCGACACGCAAACGGTATCGGTGCCCACGCAGGCGAGTGTGGCCACCACGGTATCGCGACAGCCCGTGAGGGTGTCCACCACGACGAGCTCGTGCGTGCCGAGCGGCAATTGCACGGCCGTGCCCTGCGGCACGAAGGCCGCACTCACGCCCAGCACCGCCTCGGCGCCCGTGAGCTGCTGCATCACAAAGAGGGAGCCATAGGTGTTGCCCGCCCAGCCACCAAAGATGGTGACGTTGCCGTTCTGCTCCACCCACATCCAGTCGCCGATGGGGTCCCAGAGGTTCATGGAATCGACAAGTTCCTGCACGTCGTCGAAGCTGCCGGTGAAGGTCTGGCCATTGACCGTCCAGGCTTCGAGGATGTAGGGGCCCGCCTGGCCGCCATTGGGCAACAGGGAATAGTTGATCGAGTAGGTCGAGTCGAAATTGCAGCCCGCAATGGGGCCGGGATACAGCAGGCCGTTCACGTACACCTGCCGGTGTTGCATTTCCATGAGGCTGAGGGGCAGACACAGGTAGCCGCTCGTGTCGGCCGCACAATCGATGCCTGCCCCTGCGAAAGCATTCGCAAAAAGCGGATCGCAGGGCGGCGTGACCTCCACTTGGAAGACGAGCTGATGCACCACCAGGCCTTCGACGACCTCCACACAGGCCGTGTCGAAGCCCGTGGCCAGCCCGTCGAGGACAAAGCAAGCGCTCAACGTGTCGAAAGACAGGGCGATCGGCCCCTGCGGGTCGCCACAACTGACCATGGCATTCACCAGAGCCGTATCGATGCCCTGGTCCTCCAGACAGAAGATCAGTTGTTCGCCTTGCGGCAAAAAGGTATCCACCACGATCACATTTGCCGAAAGGCAAGACACCCACACCTCGAAGGTATCCACGCAGCCCTTCACCGTATCGGTCAGGACGAGCTGGTGGTAGCCCGTGTCGAGCATCACGCCCAAGGCAGTGCCCGCGCTGTCACAGGGCGCCACATCGGTCAACACCTGGCCGTGGTCCGACCACTGGATGTTGCCAGCCGCAGCCGGCGGGACATCCGCGCACCAGCGCACCAGGCTGTCGCAGGCATCCACCATGAGGGTGTCGGGACTCAGTGACGCATACCCACAGGGTTCGGGACAACGCAGATCGAGAAAGAGCGTATCGTAGCAGCCCATGGCCGTGTCGGCCAGGACGAGCAGGTGCTGCCCCGTGTCTACGACAATGGCCGTACCGTTGGGAAACACCACCACATTTACCTCGACCACTGCCTCGGCATTGGAAGGCAGGTGGGTAACCGACATATTGCCGTAGGTGTTGGCCGGGCTGCCGCCAAAAATGAAGATGCCCATGCTGTCGAGCCAGTTGCCGGCCGGATCCCAGAGGTTCATCGAATCCAGCAGCTCGTCCAGGTCGGCGAACGTACCGCTGAACGACTGGCCATTGACGGTCCAGCTATCGAGCTGGTAGGGGCCGCTCATGCCCTGTCCGGGCAGGTTGAAGAAGGTGTAGGTAAAAAACGTGTCGTTCATGCAGCCGGCAAAGGGCCCAAAAAATGGCTGGCCGTCGAGTTCGAGGTAGAGGTACAGCAGGCTGTCGAGGCTGACCGGCAGGCACAGCTTGTATGCAGCATCGCAGGAAGGCAACATGGCCGCGAGGGTGTCGCTCTGGAACCAGGCGTTGCAGTGCAATCCCACCTCGAGAAACAGCCAGGTGGTATCGCAAAAGCCGAGCGTGTCGCACACGGCCACACAGGCCGTATCGTAGCCCGCGAAGCCGTTGTCGGGCAGCCAGGTGAAGCATTCGTCAGCGATGAGCAATTGGCTGTTTTGCGGAAGCCGGCAAATCATCACCGAGTCGAAAGGACCGGCAAGCTCGGTGGTGTCGAGGCAGTGGGGCGTGGTGGGTTCGTTCACCGGCGTCTGGAACCACAGGCTGTCGGGCCGGGGCAAGACCGCAATGACGAAACGCGTGCTGTCGCAGCGCTGCGGATCGAGCTGATCGCACAGCACCACGCAAACCGAATCGTAGCCGGTGAAACCGGCGGCAGGCAGATACGTGAAGCAGGAATCGCTGAGTACCTGCACGCTGCCATGCACCGGCAGATCGCAGAATGCCAGCGAGGCTGCCGGCCCACCCAGACTGACCGTGCTGCCGCAAATGGTTTCCAGCGGCTCGTCGATCCAGGTAGTCAGCGACACGATGCCGAGCGTGTCGGGCGGCGGCACCGAGTCGAGCTGCAGCACGAGCGTGTCGGCGCAGCCGAAAGTGTCGACGGCCACGAGCACATGGCTCCCGAAGGCATCCACCGGCACGGACAGGCCATCCACGCACGAATCGGTCGCGACGGGTTGCCCGTCGAGCGAAAAGCTCAGGGTGGCATTTGCCGAAAGGCAAAAAGCAAAGGGCAGCTCATGGCTTTCGCCAAAAAGCGTGTCGGTGACGAAATGACCCAAACAGGGCGGCACCGCATCGTACACCTCAACGACCAGAGCGGTCGTGTCGCAAAAGGCCGAGTCGCAGTGCACCACGCAGAGGGTGTCGGTGCCTACCCCGATGGGCGACACCTGCACGCAGCCCGCGCCGGCAAGGGCCAGCGCAGCCACCAGGCTGTCCTGCGGACAGAGCGCTGAAGTAAAGGCACCCGGCGTCAGATCAACCCCGATCAGATTGACCAGACAGGTGTCGAAGGCAGCAATCGTATCGGGCAAGGAGAGGAACACCGTATCGGGTGCAGGCAGAATGACCGCAATGAACCAGGTAGTGTCGCACCAGGCGGGCATGCCCCCGTCGCAGGCCACCACGCAAATGGTATCGTAGCCCGGCACCGCAGGCGCCGAGTAGTGGTAGCACAGGCTATCGGGCGTGGCGGGTGTGAGCGTTCCGGATTGCGGTCCGCCACAGAGCGTGGTCGAGGCGATGCCCCACCACAGCTCGCTGGTGTCCACACACCACAGGCCGGACTGGGTCTCTGCGTAGAGCGTGTCCATCAGCACCGAAGGGGTCGGCGGGGCACCTTCGACCACGATGGTCAGCGTGTCGGCACAGCCGGTTGTGGTATCGATGGCCACCAGGTGATGGATGCCCGGATTGATTACGTGTACACTGGTGCCGTTGAAGAAGATGGTGAAGTTGGTCATGAGCAAGGCCGACTGCCCTGTCTGTATCTGCGTGATCTGCATGTTGCCGTACTGGCTGCCGGGGGCCCCGCCCGTAATGGTGAGGTTGGCGTCGTTGAGGGTCCAGCTTCCCGCAGGGTCGAGCGCATTCATCAGCGCCACCAGCTCGGTCACGTTGTTGAAGAAGCCCGAAAAGGACATGCCGTTCACCTGCCACCCGGTGAGCTGGTATGGCCCCACATTGCCCAAGCCGGGCACAATGGCATAGGAATAGGCCACCAGCGAGTCGCCATCGCAACCGGAAAGGCTCTGGTCGTAGAGCTGTCCGTTCAGGGAGAGTTGCAGCGCAACGGCCTTGGAAAGCGCCAGTGGCGTGCAGACGGGCACCGGATTGCCCGAAAAGGGCACCATGACGCTATCGGCTGTAAAGAAGCCGGGGCAGCCGGGGCCGGCCACGTTCACGACGATCCGGGTAGTATCGCACAACTGCAGGTCGTTCTGAAAGCAATGGATCGTGCAAATCGTATCGGGCGACAGCCCCTGGAATCCGGCGGCGGGAACCAGGTCCAGACAGGTGCCATCGAGCGTGGCGGCCACGGTTGCATTGTTGCCATTGGAGCAAAAAGTTTCTCCGGTGGGATTGCCCAGTTCGAGCACCTGATCGTCCAGGCAAATGGTGGTGATGCTGTCGGCGGGAATGGAGACCAACAAGGTGTCCGGTTCGAGCTGCTGCGCTCCGAGCAGGCAGGGCAGCAACCCCAGCACGAGCAGGCACCACATGCTCCGATTCGCCTTGTTTGTGAGATCGTATTTGCTATTCATCTTCATGTTGCTCGTCCCCCTGAATTTGTCCGCAGAAGCACGGGTGCCCGACAGCGCATGCATCGTGGCCGACTCATCTCGTGCAAGGAGACGCGATGATGGCCCTTTTCACAATTCGGGTTCATTGACCCAAAATTTATACCAACCGGACATATTCAAAACAGTGTGAATGGGAATGGGCACAGGGGTGTGGGAACGCTGCAGGCTTGATTTGCCGAAAGGCCGGCCTGCCCGGAATGCAGGCCAAAGATATGCATAAATCAAACACGCGTGCGTGTAGCACTGGTGCGCAAACAGTTACGCTTTTCGCAAAAAACACATTTTTGTGACGGGCAGCCTGCCGGCAGAAGCCGCCCGGCTATTCTTCGCCGCGCTTGAATATGGAAAACAGCGTCTTGCCGTATCTGCGCTCTTCGGCAAAGTGAGGGTGATAGCGGAACGAATGGTTGGTATTGTGTTCGAGCACGAACCAGCCTCCGGGCGCCAACAGCCCGTGCGCAAAGACCAGATCGGGCAGGGTCTCGAGCTGCGGCAGATCATAGGGCGGATCGGCAAACACGTAATCGAAAGTCGCCTGGCAGGCGGGCACAAACCGAAAGACGTCGGCCCGGACAATGCGCATGCGATCGGATACACCCCAGGCTTCAGCCGTTTGCTGCACAAACGCCACGGCCGGCCCGAAACGCTCGACGTAGGTGACCTCGGGGCACCCGCGCGACACGAATTCGAAGGAGTGCCCGCCCATACCGCCAAACAGGTCGAGCACCTTCATCTCTTCAAAGTCCCAGTAATTGGTCAGGATATTGAACAGGGCTTCGCGTGCCAGATCGGTCGTGGGCCGCGTGGGCCAATTGCGGGCAGGCGGTCTGAGCCGACGCCCCTTCAGTGTGCCTCCGATAATGCGCATGATTTGCCCTTTTTGACTTGCCTTGCGGCAAAAATACACCCTGCGAAAGGCCCCGGATATGCCGACGATGGGCGATGGGCGATTTTCCGAGATGGAGAGAGGAGAGATGGAGTGAATGAGCGAAGGAGAGAAGGAGTGAAGTGTCCCCTCCTGAAAAAGGCTGAAAGATCATTCAGTTACACAGAGAGCCACTGAGTAGGCACTGATTTTCACAGAGTTGTAAACGCTCAACGCTACACCCTCAACCCTCAACCCTCAACGACAGGTAAAAACTGCGTCAGCGCTGCGCTTTCTGCGGCCGAAGGCTGCGGTTTCAATGAGTGAGGAACCGAGGAACCGAAGAATCGAGGATTTGATAAAATGACTGATAATCAACGAAAAAAACTTTAAACTCTCAACACTCAACCCTCATGCCACAGGATTTCCCAAACCACTTTGATTTGAGTATAAACCCTCAACGATCCACACTACTCCGCTGCCTCTCAGTCCAGCAAGTGCAGGTGGAAAAGCGAAAAATAGAACCAGGCAGGCAGCTGCTCGAGGGCCTCGTTCCGGGCCAGGAAAGCCGGCACCCCGGTCCAATGGATCTGACGCACGTAGCGCCGCAACTGCCGTAAGGCGTCAGACTCTTCGAGCACCTGCCCGCTGATCCACAGAGGCACCTGCAAGGGATCGAGCTCCGCCTCGCGATAGGCCAGCAGGGTGAAATACAGCACATCGCGTGCATGCCGCACGTGGAAGGTGTTGAAAAACAGCAGTCGGCCATCCTGCATGGCAGCCACCCGGAGCGCCCGGTACTGCAACTCGGCCAGCACGAAAGGTGCGCCCGCCTGTGCGATCGAGTGCTGATGCGCGGCCACGAGGAAAGCGGTTCCCAGATGGTGCACGCTGGCCAGAGGAAAATATTCGCGCAGCAAGGGCCGCAAGCGCTTCGACAGGGCATACACCGCCTGCACCCGCAAGCCCGTACACAGATAGCTGTGCAACTCGTCTTCGGGTGCAGGAGAGGTGAGCTTGTAGAGGAACGCGGCTTCTTCGCCGGGCTGGAACAGCGCAGCCGGCACCACAGCGAGGCGCTCGTTATCGAGTGCCACGCGCGTCTCGCCATAGGTGGCCCGCAAAAAGGGATCGCGCGACACGGCCGTGGCCAGGATCTTGCGGTGCGCATCGGCCTCTCCCGCCTCGAATTGCCAGTGGCGCAACACCAGCGGCCGCTTCAGACTGTCTACCACGAAACAGATCAAGCTGTCTGCCCCGATATGGACAGACAGCTTGTACAGATTGGTCAGCTTGCGGTTGAACCGCGAATCGGTTATTTCGGCAATTATCTTTCCCAATTACCCGCCAGTGTTGGACGATTCAGGTCGCCAAACTTGATCACGCTCTCGGGATCGTAACTGTCATCGTAGCGCTTGAAGCGCGGATCGCCCCACGGACCCATGAACACCTTGCGCTTCACCCCTACCTCGACCACGTTGACCAGAGTGCTCTGGTAGGTGAGCGTGTCGGCCTTGATGTCAAACTTGGCGCCGCCACCGTAAGGCACGTATTCGAGCGAATCGAGGTTGATACCCACCTTCAGCACCGAGTCGTAGGCCGGCTTGTAAATGGTATCGTAATAAACCTCGTCTTGCTTGGTCGGATCGTCCGGGTCACCGAACACCTGCACGATCATAAAGGAATCGTGGCGCAGGACTTTTTTCAACGAATCCCAGGTGGGAGCAAAGCCGCCCTTGACGCCGCGGAACAGTTCCTGGGCCTTGCGGATTTCGATGAGCTTGTTGATTACAGCCAGCTCGCGCTTCTCCTTTTCTGCCTTGAACTTGATCGGCTCGCGAATGCTCTGGTACAGCACGTAGAAAAGGAAGAAGATCAAGATCACCAACAGAAGGTTGAAAATGACTCGCTTCTTCATTCCGGTTTGTTTTGATGCAAATGTGAGAAATTCCTGTGTCGTGTCGCCCTGAAAACGGCCCTGCAATTATAGGGCAAATGGCGGATAAAATGTAACAAACCGGAAGCGGGCATTTCCCTCTCTTCCCTCCTGTCCAACCGGCTGCCAGCGGTCAATCATCCGAGGCCGAGCCCATTCCCACGAAGCATTCGCCTTCGTATTTGCCGCCCTCCTCCACCACCAACTGCGAAGCTTTGATGTCGCCCAGCACGCGCCCCGTGGACTTGATGTGCAAGGTGCCGTGCACCTTGACGTTCCCTTCCACGATGCCCCACACCACGAGCTCGGCCGCTTCGATCGAGCCCTCTACCCTGCCCTTCTCCCCGATGGCGAAGCGCCTGGAGCATTTGACCTCGCCGGTGATGCGCCCGTCGAGCCGTACATTCTCGCGCGCACTGAAATTGCCTTCGATTTCGGTGCCGGCAGCCAGCAAGCAACTCACCTCGGGGCTCGCCCCGTTCTTCATTGCGGCAACAGGTACCTTTGTCTCCTGTTTCAATACTTTCGCGTTGGCTTTGAACCCGACCATGAGATTAGAATTTTTATGTGAGGTAAACCAGTTCCCGCAACTGCCATGCCGTTTGCTGCAGGGGCAGCCGTGTATCCAGCGACTGTCGTTTTCTCAAGTAGTATGTCGGGGAGAAGAAAAGGCTCGGAACGGACGATAAACTTACGATCAAATTTCAATCTTACGAATAAATGGCGGTAACAATTTTAGCGATCGAATCCTCTTGCGACGACACCTCGGCTGCGGTCATCCGCGACGGGGAAGTGCTGAGCAATGTGGTCGCCAATCAGGATGTGCACAAATTATACGGGGGCGTGGTGCCCGAGGTTGCCTCTCGTGCCCACCAAGTGCACATCGTGCCGGTGGTGGACGTGGCCCTGCGCAAGGCAGGCGTATCGCGCGAGGAGCTCGATGCCGTGGCGTTCACGCGAGGTCCCGGCCTGATCGGCAGCCTGATGGTCGGCGTCACCTTCGCCAAGTCGTTGGCACTGGCCCTCGACATCCCGCTCATCGAGGTGAACCACATGGACGGGCACGTCATGGCGCTGTTTGCGGAAGCGCCCAGGCCTCCCTTCCCCTTCCTCTGCCTGACGGTTTCGGGCGGCCATACGATGATCCACAAGGTCAACGCACCACTGGAAATGGAGCTGCTGGGGCAAACACTCGACGACGCGGCCGGCGAAGCTTTCGACAAAACCGGCAAGTTGCTGGGCCTCGATTATCCGGCCGGCCCCCACATCGACCGGCTGGCGCGCCAGGGCACGCCCCGTTTCGCGTTTCCCAAACCCGAGATCGCGGGATATGACTTCAGTTTCAGTGGACTGAAAACATCCATTCTCTATTTCTTGCAAAACCAGCTCAGGCAAAACCCGGATTTCATCAAAGAACACCTGGCTGACATCTGTGCCTCGGTACAAGATCGCATCGTGTCCATCCTGATGGACAAGCTGACGCGCGCCGCCCATGACACGGGCATTCGGCACGTGGCCATCGTGGGGGGCGTCTCGGCCAACAGCGGGCTGCGCCAGGCACTGGAAGCCGCCGGCAAGCGCCACGGATGGACCACCTACGTGCCCGCCTTTCAATACTGTACCGACAACGCCGCCATGATCGGCCTGGCAGGTTATTACAAGTACCTCAAAGGCGAGTTTGCCGACCAGGAAGTCACGCCGGTAGCGCGCTACCACCAGATGTGAAGGGCCCGGGTCGGCTCGACGCAAGACAGATTTTGAATAATGAGGAACCGGGGATTGAGCACACTGAAAAAAGGCTGAAAAATCATTCAGTTACACAGAGCGCCACTGAGCACGCACTGATTTTCAAAGAGTTGTAAACTTTAAACCCTGAACCCTGAACCATTGCCACAGGATTTCCCGAACCACTTTGACTTGGGTATCAATAAAACCCGATTCGGGACTTCCAATGCAGTGAAGGAGTGACGGAATGCGTGTGCGTGTGCGTTTGACCGATGCTACCGGTTGTACCAATTTCACCGATTCCACCACCTTTGCCATGCAAAACGCAATCAGAATGCCCGACCTGCTGTGATACGCATATGTACATACCGCACCCTTCCGCGTCTGCTCTTCGCGTCGAGCCTGTGGGCATGTAGTCTGCTGCCCGGCATGGGTCAGAACGTGCTGGAGCGCGTGGTGCCCCGCTTCGAAGCACGCAACATGCCATTGGATCAGGCTTTGTATCTGCTGATGGACGAGGCCGGAGTGAGCATCTCGTTCAACAATGCAGACATCCCGACCATGCAGGTAAACGTGCGATTGCAAAACGCCACCGTCGGCCAGATCCTGGATCAACTGCTTGCATCCACCCGCTTGAATGTGGAGCTGCTCCGCGACCAGATCGTACTGGTACCGGCCCACGCCCCACCGGCGATGCGCTGGCACACCATCAGTGGCTACGTGCTGGACGCGCGCAGTGGCGAGCGTCTTCAGGATGCCTACGTGTACGACTCCGGACGGCAGCTAAGTACCGAAACCAACGAATACGGTTTCTTCAGTCTGCGACTGCCCGAAGGGCCCGCCACCCTCATCATTTCCTATCTCGGGTACCGAACCGAGCATCTGTCGCTCGTGGTCGATCGAAACCTCAGAACCGACGTTCGGCTCGAGCCTTCCCTCACCCTGCGCCAGATCGTCGTCACCGCGCGCGACTCGCTGTACCGGCAATTTCGCAGCCCCGAACAAGTACTCGATGCCCGCTTGTTGCTCACCTTGCCTTCGATGGGCGGCGAACCCGATGTAGTGCGGGCCACCCACCTGCTGCCCGGCGTACAAACCGGCGCCGACGGCGCCGACGGCATTCACGTGCGCGGCGGCAACTACGAACAAAACCTGGTGCTGCTCGACGGGGTGCCCATTTACAACCCCTTTCACGCCTTTGGCGCCTTCAGCATCTTCAACAGCCACGCCATCCGACAGGCCACTTTCGTGAAATCGGGCTTCCCTGCGCGCTATGGCGGTCGCCTCTCCAGCGTGCTCGACGTACGGACACGGGAAGGCAACCTCATGGAGTGGCATGGCGGCGTGGAGGGCAGCAATATCGCGCTGAAGGCATGGGTCGAAGGCCCCATCATTCCCGAGCGCACGGCCCTGTTCGTCTCCGGACGCACCTCGCTGTTGGGGCTTTACCTGAAGCCCCTGTCGCGGCGCAGCAAGGAACGGCAGAGCTACCGCGACGAGGCCCGTTTTTACGATCAGACCGGGCAGGCCACCCTCTATTTCGACGACCTCAATTTCAAACTCCATCACCGTGTAGGGCTGAACGACCACGTGTACCTCGGCTTTTATCGAGGCACCGACCATTTCGCCGACCACACCGAGGGCGTGCTCGACGAAAAGTACGTGGACACCACGTCCAATACGACTTTCATCTTTCGCGATTCGCTCGAATACGACGACCGCCTGGACTGGGGCACCAGCCTGCTCAGCCTGCGCTGGAACCACATTTTCAATGAAAGGCTCTTTGCCAATACCACCTTCTTCTGGTCGCGCTATCGGCAACACACCAGCAGCAGCACCTATATCAGCGAACGCATCGTACAGCCTTACCAGGGCGACGTTCAGCGCCGCCTGACCGCCCTGCAATCCACCTCACTGATCGAAGATGCCGGCATGCGCATCGACCTGGACCTGCTGCCGGGCAAGAACCACCGCTATCGCTTTGGACTCAGTCTGACGCGCCATGCTTTCCGCCCCCGCGTGGATGCAAGGGATCTGGCCGGCGAGTTCATCGGAGTACCCATCGAACAGACCATACAAGACACCCTGCCCGCCATTCTCGCTCTGGAAAGCGGGCTGTGGGCTGAAGACACCTGGCATTTTTCCCGAAGGTGGCAACTGCAGTGGGGCGTACACCTGTCCTCCTTTTTCGTAGAAAAAACGAACTACGTGGACCTGCAGCCCCGGCTGTCGTTGCAGTTCGCCCCCACCAAACACTGGCTGCTGCACCTCGATGCCACCCGCATGGTTCAATACCTGCATCTGTTGCGCAGCTCGAATATCACCTTCCCCAACGACCTGTGGCTGCCGGCCACGGCCGACTTCGGGCCGCAGCGCGCCGTACAAACCAGCATGGGGGCCACGCGCCAGTTGGGCAACAGCTGGCAACTCAGTGTGGATGGCTACCACAACTGGCTGAATGGCCTGCTGACCCTTGAAGAGGGCGGCAGCCTGCTGGCCTGGCGCAGCACCACGGCCACCGGCACCGGCAACAGCTATGGCATCGAACTGCTGATCCGCAAATTCCGCGGTGCCTGGACCGGCTGGGTGGCCTATACCTGGTCGCGCACCACGCGCCACTTCGACGAGCAGGTGAACTTCGGCAAGCCGTTCCCGTTCCGCTACGACCGCCGCCACGACCTGAAAGCCGTCCTCGTCCGGGCGCTCTCCGACCGGCTCGAATGCTCGGCCACCTGGACCTACGGCACGGGCCTGGCCGTGTCGCTGCCACTCAGCCGCTACACCGTCACCATCCCGGGCTTCCAATCGTCGGTGCAGGCCTACGTCATCGAAGGCAAAAACAGCGAGCGCCTGCCCCCCTACCATCGCCTCGACCTGAACGTGAGCTACAAGCTGGGCAAAGGCAAATGGACACACGCCCTCCGCGCAGGCGTGTACAACGCGTACAATCGGGTCAACCCGCTGTACTACGCCGTCCGTACCGAGTTTACCGGCACGGCCGGAATAGACCGCAAAGAGGTCAACAAACTCTCGCAGGTGGCACTGATCCCTGCCCTGCCCTACCTCAACTACTCCCTTTCCTGGTAGGCGCATGGATGGCCACTCAGCCTCTCACCGACGCGCAATTCACCACCATTTGCCCGAAAACGAAAATTCGCTACAAAACACCCTGGCGATCAATTTTTGTCACCACAGAGTCATCAAGAAAATTTAATTGTATTTTTGTGTACTGGTTGACCCGGCACATCACCATACCATGACGCGCACACTTACTTTCATCCTCATACTGGCACTTGGCTCTCTGGCCAGCACCTGCGAACAAGAGGTGTCGCTGACCCTGCACCAGCCTGAGGAGCGAATGGTGGTTTTGTGCAACTTCACACCCAACCAACCTTTTGAGGTGGTCGTCAGCCGCAGCCAGGATCTCCTTTCCGATCAGTCGACCAGCTACGTGCGCGATGCAGAGGTGCGCGTTTTCGACGAATACAATGCGCTGCTGGCCAACCTGTCTCAATACGTCGAGAGCGAAAATCCCGACGTGGCACCTTACTATACCAACACCAGTTTCATGCCCCAAGTCGGCCAACCCTACACGCTCAAGATAAGGGCCAAAGGACTCGAACAGGTGCAGGCCACCGACGCCATCCCTGTTCCCGTGCCATTGCAACAAATCGAAATCACTTCGTTCCAATTGCAACCCAGCGACCTGGAAGGCATACAGCGTTTCCAGATCCGCTTGCAACTCAAACTGCACGATCCGCCCGGCCGCAACAACTATTACCACCTCAACCTCTATCAGGAAGTAAAATCTTTCCGCACGACCGCCGAGCGCGACACGCTCTGGGGGCCGTCGCAACTGGTACAGGTGGGCATTGCCTCAAGCTCCCTCGAGGCAGGGGTGCTTTCAGCGCTCGACAACGGCTTGCTCTTCTCCGATCATCAGCTCGACGGGCAACTTGTCAATATCGAGCTTGATGCCGACTTTTTTCTCGCCGTGCCCTCTTCCGCCAAAAGCACCTTTACCTTCGGCGACGTGTACGTCGAGCTGCGCAGCACCTCGGAAGCCTATTACCTCTATCACAGCACCCTGAGCCGGCAACGAAAAAGCGCCAACACGCCTTTCAGTGAGCCCGTAGTCATTTACAACAACATCGAGCAGGGAGTGGGCAATTTTTCCGGATACAGCACCTTCATCGGAAAGGTCACCCCGCCGCCGCAGTGAAGCATTTTTTCGAGGAATCGAAGAATTGAAAAAGCGAGGATTGAGCGCACTGAAAAAAGTCCGTGACGACGTGACGCGTAACGCGTGACGCGTGACATCATAAATAACAAACTGATTCAAAATAAAAAACACATTGCGAATTGTTGCGTCCCCGACTTTGGTCGGGACAAGCTTTCCGCTGGGCGGAACAGGTTTGCGCGAGACTTGGTTTTTTTCAGGGGCCTCAGGATTCGAAGATCCGAGTTCATGGGTCTGACCGGTTTCGACTGCGCCATGAAATGCGCACGCCCTGCGCACCGGAATTTCCCGGATCCTCCGGGGCGAGCAAAATCCCACCCCTCGCCGCACGTGCTCACTTGTCCATCCGCACGATAGCTGGTTTGAAAATCCCTACGATGTCCACAAGATCAGCCTGCCGGGCCATGACCTCGCCAATGTCTTTGTAGGCAATGGGCGCCTCGTCGAGCCCGCCGCCAATGAGCTCGATGCCCTTTTCGCGCAGCATCTGCTCCAGCTCGCGTCGGCTGATGGCTTTTTTGGCCTGTGTGCGCGAGATCTTTCTGCCCGCGCCATGCGAGGCCGACTGCAGGCTCAACGGGTTGCCCTTGCCGCGCACGATATAGCCCGGATCGGCCATGGAGCCCGGAATGATGCCCAGCACGCCCCGAGCAGCAGGCGTGGCGCCCTTGCGGTGTACGATCACCTCGCGCCCGTCGGGCAAGCGCTCTTTCCAGGCGAAGTTGTGGTGATTTTCCACGCGGGCCAGCGGCTGTTCGCCCAGGGCCCTGGCCATGCGCAGGTGGATGTGCCGATGATTGGCCGAGGCATAGTCGCCCGCCAGGTTCATCAGCTTCCAGTACTCGATGCCTTCGGGCTCGTCGAGGCGCAGCCAGGCCAGATGGCGGGCATGCCGGGGCAGATGGCGTTTGGCCATGGCGACTTTGGTGTAGTGATTGGCGATGGCCGCACCCAGATGGCGCGAGCCCGAGTGCGAGAGTAGAGCCACATAAGTGCCTGGCTCCAGCCCCAGCTCGTTGTCCGGATCGACGATTTCGACGATACCCCATTCGACGAAGTGATTGCCCGAACCCGATGTGCCGATCTGGCGCGCCGCCTTTTTGTGCAGCTTTCGCAAAAGCGGAAACTCCCGAAACTCGGACCGCTCGAGCACCTCGTCATCCATGGGGTGGCGGAACTCCTCCCGACCAAAGCGCGTATTTTCCAGCAACAAGCGTTTGAAGTCATGGCGTTTTTTGTGCAGCTCCTCAGGCCGTATGGGAAAGACACTCAGTGCCATGCGACAGCCAATGTCCACCCCTACGCCGAAAGGAATCACGGCATTGTCGGCGGCCAGCACCCCACCAATGGGCAAGCCGTAGCCCTGGTGCGCGTCGGGCATGAGCGCTCCTGCCACCGTCACGGGCAGTTGCATGGCCGTTTCCATCTGCTGCAGGGCGCCCGCTTCGATGTCGGTACCAAAAACGGGAAAGTCGCGTTGCGTGCCGGCGAGCGAAACTTCTTCTCCACCCGATTCCCTCAGCGCTCCCCCCGACTCGGCCGCCATCGCCTCCTCGCCCAGCAATGCCAACGCCAGCGGCCCCCACACCTCGTGCGTGCGAAAATCTTCCGGTCGGGCCAGCACCTGCCTCAACTGCAACAGCACCTTCGGCTTACTCAGATGCCGGCAGTGGGCTTTGGCCAGATTGATGGCCAGTGAGATATGCCGGTTGTCTTCGAAACCCAGCCTGCGCAAGTCCTTTCCGCGCAATTTCAATTTGGGCATGGCCAATCCTTTGAGCCGTTTTTCTCTACACCCGTAGAGAAGTGGTTCGGAAGATCCTGTGGCAATCGTTGAGGGTGTAGAGTTTAGAGTTTAAAGTTTAAAGTTTAAAGTTTTTAATGTTGATTATCAGCGTTTTATCAAATATTCAATTCTTCGGTTCTTCGGTTCCTCATCCATTGCAACCGCAGCTTTCAGACGCAGAAGACGCAGCGCTGACGCAGTTTTTACCTGTCGTTGAGGGTGTAGGGTGTAGGGTTGAGGGTTTACAACTCTGTGAAAATCAGTGCATGCTCAGTGAACTCTGTGTAACTGAATGATCTTTCAGCCTTTTTCAGGAGGGGACACTCCTTCTCTCCTTCGCTCATTCACTCCATCTCTCCTCTCTCCATCTCGGAAAATCGCCCATTGACTATCGTCAAAGAATTCCCGAACCAGATTGCGCTGAGCATAACTTACGACTTTTTGCAACGAGATCGAAAATCATTCGGTCAGGAACACCACTCGAAGAGCGCTTCGGGCGCCCGATCGCCCTGTTCGAACCACAGCCGAAAGCGATCGGCGGCGCGCCACGTCCACGCATAGCTCCAGTTGCCACACACGCCCGCCTGACAGACGGCTTGCCCGTCATGCTGTACTTCGAGGCCGAAGTAGAGCAGATCGCCGCGGCGCCCCTCCAGGCTGACGAAGTCGGGCACGTGCAGGCCCTGGCCGTAGCGCCACTCGAGCACGTCGAACTGCAGTGGCAGCCCGGCTTCGTCGAAAAGACCGCTTACCAAAGCCCCCTCAAGCCGGCGCACCACCTCGGGCGTGACCACGGAGTCTTCCATTGCTTCCACAAAAGTGAGCCCGCCACGCAGCTTTCCGCCGTTGGGCAGTACCAGCCGCGGCGCCCACGACAGGCCATCGAGGATGTGCAGCTCCTCGTCGTAGAGCAACTGGCCGTAAAACTCGTGTACCAGCACGTCCACCGGCTCGGGTGGCACGAAGGTGCGGGCGTCGGCATGCACCAGCACGACCTGCTCACAGGCGGCCAGCCGCTTTTGCGCAAGCGCAAAGAGATGCGGGTTGCGCTCGACGGCATAGACGCGCCGCGCGCCGAGCCGGGCCAGCTTTTCACTCATCAGGCCCAAGCCGCAACCCGGCTCGACACATACCTTGCCCTCGATGTCGGTGCGATGGGCCTCGAGCAATTCAAAATAGCGGCGCGTCCGCTCTTCGTCGTCGTAAATACTGATGAATGCCAACAGGTCGTCGATGGCTTCGAAGCGGTCTTCCGGCAGGCGGTTGAGAATATCCATGGGTTTGTAGTGGACGCAGACAATGGACAATGGACAATGGACAATGGACGATAGACGATGGATTGCGCGCTGCGTTGCGGGCTACACATCCCACGTCAGTTCGATCTCATCGGTTTCGGGATGGGCCTGGCAGGTCAGCACGTAGCCTTCGGCCACCTCGTCGTCGTCGAGTGCCAGGCACACGTCCATGCGCGCCTTGCCCTTCAAAATTTTGGCCATGCAGGTGGCACAGGCGCCCGAAGTGCACGAATAGGGCGGATCGAGGCCGGCATCGAGGGCCGCTTCGAGGATGGTTTTGCCGGCAGGCACTTCGATGAGGTGGGTCTGCCCGTCGAGATGGACGACCGCTTTCGCGGCCCCGCCGGCAGGCGATTCCACGTTTTTTGCGGAAGCGGGCACGGCCTCTTCCTCTATCGGAGTGAAGTACTCCATGTGGATACGCTCTGCTTCGATGCCGCGGGCCAGCAGTGTGCGTTTGACCGTTTCCATCATGCCCGTCGGGCCACAGATGAAATACGCGCAGTCGTCGTACAGGGGCTCGTGCCGATCGAGGAAGTCGTGGACCATCTCGGCATCAATGCGACCGATGCGCCCCTGCCACAGTACATGGCGCTTTCCGAACCAGCCGCCCAAGCCACCGGCGCGCTCCGTATCGGGCCGGCTGAGCGTGTATACACAGGCGAACTGGCCCTCGTAGCGGCGCGCCAGCTCGTCGAGTTCCTTTCGGAAAATGATGGACTGCTCGTTGCGGTTGCCATAGAGCAAGAACACCGAGCTCTGCGGCTCTTCTTCGAGCACCGCCTTGATGATCGACATCATGGGCGTGATGCCGCTGCCTGCGGCAAAGAGATAGTATGTCTTGCGATGATCGGGATGCAGGTCGGGCGTGAAGCGGCCCTGGGGCGGCATGACCTCGACCTCCATGCCGGCGCGGGCATGGTCGTTGAGCCAGTTGGACACCAGGCCGCCCGGCACGCGCTTGACGGTGACGGCCAGCACGCCCTCGTGCGGCGCCGTGCAGATGGAGTACGAGCGCCGCTGCTCCTTGCCCTCGATGTGCAGGCGCAGAGTAAGGTATTGGCCGGGTTTCCAACGAAAGATCTCCTTCAGGTCGTCGGGCAAATCGAACACAATCGTCACGGCGTCCGGAGTCTCCGGACGCACTTCGCGAATGCGCAAGGTGTAAAATCGGGCCATTGGTTTCGGTTTTTCGATTAATTTCATGGGGTCGGACGGCCACTTCGGCTCCCTGTGTGTGCAAATTCCTGCAAAAGTACACGGCCATGTGTGGAAATGGATAGTGCCTCGCATCAAATGACTTCAAACCGCGCGTGCGCTGCGGCTGAAAGATCATTCAGCTACACAGAGAGCCACTGAGTATGCACTGATTTTCACAGAGTTGCAAACCCTACGCGCTACACCTTTTTGCACCCGGCTCATTTTCGGGATGCAAGATCATCTGTTCAAGGACATCTGCCGAAAAAAAGCAAACCATGTTTTACGAATTCAAGGGATTCCGGCCGGTCGTACACGAGTCGGCTTTTGTGCATCCGCAAGCCACGGTAACGGGCAACGTGATCATCGGTCGCGATGTGTACATCGGCCCCGGTGCCGCCATCCGCGGCGATTGGGGGGGCATCGTCATCGAGGACGGTTGCAACGTGCAGGAAAACTGCACGATTCACATGTTTCCGGGCGTGACGGTGCGCCTGGAGGAAAGCGCCCACATCGGCCACGGCGCCATCATCCACGGTGCCCGGATCGGGCGCAATTGTCTGGTGGGCATGAACGCCGTCATCATGGACGAAGTGGAGCTGGGCGATGAATGCATCGTGGGTGCACTGGCGTTCATCAAAACCGGCGAAAAAATCCCGCCGCGCAGCCTCGTGGTGGGCAATCCCGCACGCATCGTGCGCCAGGTGAGCGACGAAATGATCGAATGGAAGACGCGCGGCACCCGCCTGTATCAGCAACTGCCCGAAGAGTGCCGTCAGCACCTGCGGCCGTGTACGCCCCTGCGCGAGGTGCCCGAAGACCGACCCGCCCAGGAAGTCCTGTACGAAACCTGGCATTCCATCCGGGAAAAAGGCTGATCGGCTCGCTTCAGATCATGAAATGCAGCCCGGGCACCAGAATCCGGGCCGCATTTTTCGTCATCGATTGATCTGCACGTATCCGGTAAAGGTATTGCCTCGGCCATCCTCGAAGATGTAGAAGTAGGTGCCGTCGGGCAGTTTCTTGCCGTTCCACGTGCCGTCCCAGTCGTTCTTGTAGTCCCATGCCTCATATACCTGGTTGCCCCAGCGGTTGAAGACGAGCAGGTGGTTGCCGGGCAGGCGCTCCACGCCCCGGATCGTGAAGAAATCGTTCACGCCATCGCCGTTGGGCGAAAAGCCCGAGAAGATGATAAACTCCTCACAATCAACGGTGACGAAGACCGTAGCCGTGTCACAACCCACCGGGTTGCACAGTACGTAGGTGAACCGGTCGGGTTGTATCGGATCGCAGTCGGCGCCGTTGGGCTGATAGATCGCCACGCCGTTCGCGTCGAGCGTCACCGTACCGAACTGCGGCTGATCGAGGAGGTACAGATCGGCCAGCTCGCCGTTGATGGTGTCGTTGAGCAGGATTTCGATCTGGATGTCCTGCTCGCGCCACGTACTGCCTTCATCGTCATTGGCGATGGGTTGATCGCCCATGGGCACCACCTCTATCTGGATGGTCAGGGTATCGCAGTATCCCAGCTCGTCGCATGCCACGATGCAGGCTTGCTCGGCACCGATCTCGACGCCTTGCACCACAATGCAATCGGGCGGCAGGAAGTCGATGAAGACGAATTCGCCCGACTGGTCGGGACAGATGTTTTGCAGGCTGAGGCTGTCGCCCGGCAGCCAGCTCAGGTCAATGCAGAGGGTATCCGTCAGGTTCAGGCCCACCGTATCGACGAGCGTGGTGGCGCCACTGCAGAAGACTTCAACGCTCACCGTATCGGCACAGCCGGTCGTCAGGTCGCGCACTACCAGCTCGTGCTGGCCGGAAGCGAGCAACAACGCCGTGCCCTGAGGCGTCAGGTTGGTGTTCAGCGTCAGCACGGCAATAGCTCCCGACGAGATCTGGCGGATCACCAGATCGCCATAGGCACGGCCCGGCACGCCGCCCGTGACAGTTTGAGTGGAAGTGTTGAGGGTCCAGTTGCCCGCCGGATCCCACTCGTTCATCAGGGCCACGAGCGCCTCGATGTCTTCGAAGTTGGCCGTATAAGTCTGCCCATCCACTTCCCATTGCTGCAGCAGATAGGGACCTGCATAGCCGCCACCAGGCAGCGCCGTGTATGTGTAGGCCATCAGACTGTCGAAGTCGCAAGCTGCCAGGCTTCCGCCAAACAGGGTGCCGTTGTCGAGAATTTCGAAGTCTTCCAGCTCCATGAAGGGCACCGGTATGCAATACCAGGCTTCAGCGCAATCCGCAGCCCAGAGGGTGTCTTGCGCTTCCGCAAACAAGGCCTCGCACGGTACCACTTCCGTCACCTCGATCAAGACAATAAGGGTATCGCAGGTGGCCATGCTGTCGCAAACGACCAGGCAAGCCGAATCCTGGCCCGTGAACCCGCTATCCGGAATGTAGAGCACGCACGAGTCTGACATTTCGAAAGTGCCATTTGCTGGCATCCCACAAGGTGTCATGCTGCTCATGGCCATAGCGACGGAATCGGCCGGACAGAAGGAAGTGGGCGTATCCATCACCGTCACAATGGTGAGGGTGTCAATCAGTCCACCGCCCGGCGCACAATCGTCGCCTACCACCACCGTCAGCGTGTCCGTGCAGCCCGCGCTGTCCGTCACTACCACTTCGTACGTGCCCGCAGCCACGTCCGTGCGGTCGGCCGGGTCGGCCATGCCCGGAAGATCCGACCAGTCGTAGGTGTACGGCGGCGTGCCGCCATTTGCCGAAAGGCTGATTGTGCCGCCCGCATCGCAGCTCGCAGGCGTCGTCGTCGCGCTCAACGAGGGCGCGTCCGTGCCCTCGATCTCGAACGTCACCTTCACGAAGCAGCTGTCCGGATCCGCGGGATCGGCTATGCGCACCTCGTAAGTGCCCGCGGCCAGACCGCTCGCGCTCGGGCCCGCGCTCACCGAAGGCTGCCACAGGTACGTGAAGCCCACCGTGTCGTTGGCCAGCTCGATCGAGGCCGTGCCCACGGGCTCGCCGCAGTAGGCCGGCGTCGTCGCTACGCTCACCACCACCGGCATCACGCAGCCGCCACTGCCCGGCGCACAATCGTCGTCCACCACCACCGTCAGCGTGTCCGCGCAGCCCGCGC
>WFYJ01000122.1 GCA_015490175.1 Saprospiraceae bacterium
GCAACGATTCGCGATGTATTTTTTTGTTTTAAATCAGTATGTTATCTATAGTGGACACGCGTCACGCGTTACGTTGTTACGTTGTTACGTTGTCACGTTGTTACGGACTTTTTTCAGGGCGCTCAAACTCTAAACTCTGACTCTAAACCCTGTTGAGACCCGCTCCACACCGAAGTCAACCGCCTCGTCTCAACAGCAGGCCCGATGGCCTGTTTCCACATCGTCTCCGGGCAGAGGACGTCTCAACCATCCAACTCCCTTTTTCCTTCCTTCATCTTTCGCGAAATTCCCGATCTGCCCTACGCCGTGCCTATCTTTGCCCGCTTTTTTGCGCAAGCACAATGACTTTGCATCATGAATCGACCTGCTTCCGATAGCGGATCCATATCCTTGCAGGCTTGGCTGCTGTTGCTGGCCGTGAGTTTGCTGTGGGGCAGCTCTTACATCCTCATCAAGCGCGCCCTGGTGGGCTTCGACCCCGTGCAGATGGCTGCCTGGCGCATCGTGTTGTCGGGGCTGCTGGTGCTGCCCTTTTTCCTGCGCGAGATGCGGCGCCTGGAGTGGAGGCGCTGGAAGGCGCTGCTGGTGGTGGGCCTGTTCGGCACGGCGGTGCCCTCGTGGTTGTTTGCGCTGGCGCAAACGCAGATCAGCAGTGCGCTGTCGGGGCTGCTCAGCTCGCTGACGCCGCTGTTCACGCTCCTGCTGGGCATTTTGTGTTTCGGCTTGCCGCTGGTATGGAGCAAGGTGCTGGGCGTCTTGCTGGGGCTGGCCGGCGCAGCCTGGCTGCTGCTGGGTCAGGACGGCACCCTGCAGGGACCGGCGCTCTACGGCCTTTTTGCCGTGCTGGGCGCTTTCTGCTACGGCATCAACGCCAATGCCGTGAAAGCATGGCTGCAGGACATGAGCCCGCGCGACATCAGCATCGTGTCGTTCGTGCTCATCGTGCCGGCAGGGCTGCTCATGGGCTTGCAGTCGCAGGCTTGGGCGCCCCTGGCCGGCCATCCGCAGGGATGGACCTCGCTGGGCTGGGTGGCTGCCCTGGCGCTGGGCGGCACGGTGGTCGCCTCGTTTCTGTTTTTCCGGCTCGTTCAACTTACCAGCGCCGTATTTGGTTCCATGACCAGCTACCTGGTGCCGGTGGTGGCCGTGCTGTGGGGCTGGCTCGACGGCGAAGCTATCTCGCTCCACTTTTTTGCGGGCATGGCGCTGATCCTTGCAGGTCTGTGGCTGTCGCAAAAGAACAATTGAGATGCAACGACTGCCGTTCGTTTATTTTGCTCCCAGCGCGCTGCATGGCAGAGGGGTGTTCACCGCCGAACCCATCCCCGAAGGGGCCCTCATCGAGATCTGCCCCGTCATCGTCATGCCGCGTGCGCATGCGGCCCTGCTCGACCAGACAGGGCTGCGCGACTACTACTTCGACTGGGGCGAAAACGACGAGCAGATCGCGCTGGCGCTGGGCTTCGGCTCACTGTACAACCACTCCCCTCGTTCAAATGCACGATATTTGCTCGACTTCGAAATGGAAACCATCAGTATCGTGGCCATACGCGACATAGCAGCGGGAGAAGAGATCACCGTCAACTACAATGGCGACCCTGCCGACACCTCACCCGTCTGGTTCGAACTGGAGCAACAAGCATGAGTGGCCCACCCTGCCATATCGCCCCTCCGTCAGATGCTGCCACTTCCCCTTCCGGCGATGCCGATCGAAGGCGCACCGCGCGGACCAGCGCCCGTGGCCGCATGCTGTCGTGGCTCATGCTCTGCTGCCTGATGGTCGGGTATGGCTGCGAGAACGACCTGGCCGAGGTGCAGCGCCTGGCCACCGAGGAAGACCTCGGCAAAGAGGTGGCCACCGACGTGAGGCTCATCTACAGCGACTCGGCCATCGTGCGCGTACAGGTCGAAAGCCCGCGCATGATTCGCTACACCGACAAGAAGGAGCCCCGACAGGAATTTCCCGAAGGGCTGACCGCCCACTTCTACGCACCCAACCTGCAGGAGACGAGCACCCTCAGCGCCGGCTATGGCGTGCGCTACGAACGCGAGCAGCGCGTCGTGCTGCGCGACAGTGTCGTATGGCACAGCATCAACGGCGAACAGCTCGAAACCGAAGAGCTGATCTGGGACGAGAAGAACGAACGCATCCATACCGACAAATTCGTCGTCATCCGTCGGCCGGGAGAGATCATCTACGGCTATGGCTTCGAGGCCAGCCAGGATTTCGACCGGGCACGCATCAAGGCCATCGAAGGCCGGATCAAAGTAAAAGAACCGCCCGCGCCCGACAGCGGCGCACCACAGCGATAGATTTTTTGCGGCAAGCAAAAGACAACCCTTGCCGCACGGACAAACGAAAAACACATATGGGCCTGTTCGTGGCAATTGTGGTTTCCCTTATCCTCTCGGCGCTGTTCAGCGGCACCGAGATCGCCTACCTGTCGGCCAACAGGCTGGTCATCGAACTGAAAAAGAACAACGGTTCGCGGCGGGCAGCCATCCTGGCCGGCTTTTACCAGAAGCCCTCCGAGTTTCTGGGCATGCTGCTCGTGGGCAACAACATCGCACTGGTCGTCTTCACCACCCTCATGACGCTACCCGTAACCCATATGCTGCAGGCACTGGGCATCCGGGGCGGGCTGTGGCTCGGCTTGCTCAACACCGTCATCATCACCATCGTGGTGCTCATCTTTGGCGAGTTTTTGCCCAAGACGCTGTTCCGGCTCTTCGCCGACCAGATCCTCTTTGCCCTGGCCTGGCCGCTCAAGATCATCAACACCATCCTGGCGCTCCCTGCCAAAATCATGACCGGCACGGCGGAAGGGCTGCTGCGCCTGCTCTTCAAAACGCCGCCCGAAGACACCACCGACATCTTCACGCGCCTCGACCTGGAAAACTTCATCAAAAGCACGCGCCCCGACAGCAAGGAAGAGATCGACACCGAGATCTTCGAAAAAGCGCTGCACCTGCGCGAGGTGCGCGTAAACAAATGCATGGTGCCCCGCCCCGAAGTGGTCGGCATCGACGTCAACGAGCCGGTCGAAGAGCTGGTCAAGCTCTTCCGCAAGTCCAAGCACTCGCGCATCATCGTCTATGATGGCGACATTGACCACGTGCTGGGCTACGTGCACCACCAGAAGCTGTGGGAAAAGCCGCGCTCCATCCGCCAGGTAGTCATGGACATGCCTTTCGTGCCCGAAACGATGCGCGTGCTCGACCTGCTCGAGATTTTCATCAAAAACCACCAGAGCATCGCCTGCGTGGTTGACGAGTTCGGCAGCGTGGCCGGCATCACCACTCTCGAAGACCTGCTCGAAGAGATCTTTGGCGAGATCGAGGACGAGCACGACGTCGAGGAATACGTCGAGGAAGCGTTAGGTCCGGGCGTGTATCGCTTTTCGGGCCGGCTCGAGCTGGATTACCTTTCGGAAAAATACGCCGACCTGCATTTTCCGGAAGGCGACTACCACACCCTCAGCGGCTATCTGGTGATGACCACCGGCCGCATCCCCGACGAGGGCGAAGTGATCGAGCTGGGCGACTATCGCTTCCTCGTCGAGAAGGTGAGCGACACCAAGATCGAAGTGATTCGCATCGAAAAGCTGCATCCCGAACACCAACCGGAAGCCCAGTGATCAGCTTTCGCCAAAAATGCCGGTTATGCCTCAGACGCTGCTCATCCACCACATCCGACGCATCCTCACGCCGCCCCCTGCCCACCAGCCCCTTTCGGGAAAAGCGCAGGGCAGCCTGCACACCCACGACGATGCCTGGCTGCTCATCGAAGATGGACGCATCGTGGGCAGCGGCTCGATGAGCGAGCCCCTGCCCCGCGCCGAACGCCGCTTCGATGCCGAGGGAGGCATGGTACTGCCTGCCTTCGTCGATGCACACACGCACCTCGTCTTCGCGGCCAGCCGCGAGGGCGAGTTCGTCGATCGCATCCGGGGCCTGAGCTATCAGGAGATCGCCCGCCGCGGCGGCGGCATCCTCAACTCGGCCCTGCGCCTGCGGCAAACCAGCGAAGAGGCGCTCTTCGCTCAGGCCATGCAGCGCCTCGAAGGCCTCATCCGGCTGGGCACCGGCGCCATCGAAATCAAGAGCGGCTACGGTCTCGACACCGAGTCGGAGCTCAAAATGCTGCGCGTCATTCGCCGCATGAAAGAGGCGGCACCCGTGCCCGTACGCGCCACCTTCCTCGGCGCCCATGCCCTGCCGCCCGAGTACCGCGACGATCGCGAGGGCTATCTGGCCCTCATCGAACGCGAGATGCTGCCCCGCATCGCCGACGAAGGGCTGGCCGACTACATGGACGTCTTCTGCGAAAAGGTGGCCTTCAGCGCCGACGAGACCGACCGCCTGCTCGAAGCAGCCGACCGCTACGGCCTGCGCCCCCGCATCCACACCAACCAGTTCCACAGCATGGGCGGCATCGAGGTGGCCGTGCGCCATGGCGCCATCTCGGTCGATCACCTCGAGGTGGTCAACGACGAAGAGATCCGCACGCTGGCCGCCAGCGACACCATGGCCACCCTGCTGCCCTCGGCGCCCTTCTTCCTGAACGACCCCTATCCGCCGGCGCGCCGCCTCATCGAAGCCGGCATCCCCGTGGTGCTGGCCAGCGACTACAACCCGGGCTCGTCGCCCTCGGGCAACATGTGGCTCGTGTGGTCGCTGGCATGCATCAAGATGCGCATGCTGCCCGAAGAAGGCCTCGTGGCCGCCACCCTCAACGCCGCCCACAGCCTCGGCCTGGCCGACCACCTCGGCAGCATCGCGCCCGGCAAAAAGGCGCACCTCATCGTCACCAGGCCCGCGCCTTCGCTCGCCTATCTGCCCTATTCGTTTGGTGAAAACCACGTGCGCGCCGTGCTCATCGGCAATCAATGGTATTTTTGATCTTCCCGCTTCCGCAAAAAACACTACGACCTACGACCCACGAGCCACGAGCCAAAAACCAACCCACATGCGCTACACACAGGAAGACCAACGCCGCCTGTACGAGCTGTCGAAACAGTTGCTCGATATGTCCGTGCCCGACGACAAGGCTGTTGCCGCGCAGATGGCCGGGCAATTACGCGCGGTGATCAACTACCACGAATACCGCTACTACGTGCTCGACGATCCGGTGGTGAGCGACTACGAGTACGACCAGCTCTTCAAGAAGCTGGAAGCCATCGAGGAGCGCTGGCCCGAGCTGGTGACCCCCGACTCGCCCACGCAGCGCGTCTCTTCCGACCTGACGAGCGCGTTCCCTACGGTGCGCCACCTGGCGCCCCTGCGTTCGCTGGCCAACTCCTACAATGCCGAGGACCTGATCGAGTGGGAACGCATGGTGCGCCGCCTCACCGGCCTGCCCGACGATCAGCCCATCGAGTACGTCGTAGAGCCCAAGTTCGACGGCAGCAGCATCGCCCTGGTCTATGAAAACGACGTGCTGGTGCGCGCCGCCACGCGCGGCAACGGCCTCGAGGGCGAAGACATCACGCCCAATGCCCGCGCCATCCGGGCCATCCCCCTGCAGGCGCCCTTCTCGAAAGTGGGCATCGCCCTGGCCGAGCTGCGCGGCGAGGTGCTCATTCGCAAAGACGTGTTCGAAAAGCTCAACAAAGAGCGCGTGGCGCAGGGCCTCGAGCCCTTCGCCAATGCCCGCAACGCCGCCGCCGGCGGCTTGCGCATGAAAGACCCGCGCGAGACGGCCCGGCGCCGCCTCGACGCCTTCGTCTATACCCTCAACTACGCCGTCGATGCCGAGGGCAACGACATGCATCGCCCTCTCGGCACCCATGAAAAGGCCATGCAGCTCGCCGCTTCGCTGGGCTTCAAAGTGCCCGACGAAGGCCACAAGGTGTGCAAAGACATCCACGAAGCCATCGCCTTCTGCGAGGAGTGGGAAGCGCGGCGCGACGCCTTCCCCTACGAAATCGACGGCATGGTGGTCAAGATCAACGACTACGCCCTGCGCGAGCGCTGCGGCAGCACCGAACACCACCCGCGCTGGGCCATGGCCTACAAGTTCAAGGCGCGGCAGGCCACCACGAAGCTGCTCGATGTCGAATTCCAGGTAGGGCGCACCGGCGCCGTGACGCCCGTAGCCAAACTGGCGCCCGTGCACCTGGCCGGCGTCACCATCTCGTCGGCATCGCTGCACAACGAAGACTTCATCAAGTCGCGCGACATCCGCATCGGCGACACGGTGCTCATCGAGCGGGCCGGCGACGTGATCCCCTACGTCGTCAAGCCGCTGCCCGAGCTGCGCACGGGCCAGGAGCGCCCCATCGAGTTTCCCCGCGCGTGTCCTGTGTGCCACACGCCCCTGTACCGCGCCCCCGGCGAAGCCATCTGGCGCTGTATCAACAACCAGTGCCCGGCGCAGGTGCTGCAGCGCATCATTTACTTCGTCTCCAAGGACGGAATGGACATCGAAGGGCTGGGCAAGGCCAACGTCGAGCGCTTCTACGAGCTGGGTTGGCTGCGCTCGCCGGCCGACGTGTTCCGCCTCGACTTCGAGCAGATCGCCCGGCTCGAAGGCTTCGGCCAGAAATCGGCAGAGAACCTGAAGCGCGCCATCGAACGCGCCAAACACAACCCGCTGCACCAGCTCATCGCCAGCCTCAGCATTCCGCTCGTCGGCAAAAAGGTGGCGCGCCTGCTGGCCGAGCGCGTGCAGTGCATCTTCGACCTGATGCACTGGTCGGAAGAAGATTTCGAACGGATCGAAGGTGTCGGGCCGGCCGTGGCGCAGAGCGTGAAGGCCTTCTTCGCCAACGAGGGCAACGTGCAGATGCTGCGCGAGATGGAAGCGCTCGGCGTCAACATGTGTCAGACCGACGAGGACAGGCCCGCCACGCCCGCCGCCCACACGCCGCTGGCCGGCAAGACCATCCTCTTCACCGGCGCCCTCCAACACATGACGCGCAAACAGGCCGAAGAGAAGGCCGAAGCGGCCGGCGCGCGCGTGCTCAGCGGTGTCAGCAAGAAGCTGGACATCCTCGTGGTGGGCGAAAAGCCCGGATCCAAACTCCGCAAGGCCCGCGAGCTGGGCACCGTGCAGATCCTTTCGGAAAAGGAATTCCTCGAGCTGCTGGGCGAAGACGTGGAAGCGTAGCGCGCCTCAGATCAGGTCGGGCAGCTCGTCTTCGTCGCTGCCCTCGCGGGTGCGGCTCAGGAGCCGCGCCCGCTCGCGCTCCATGGCCGCGAAGAGTTGTGCTGCTTGCGCAAAAAAAGCGTCGTCGAGCAGGGCCTGCAGCGCGTCGAAGCTGTCCACCTGCCCTTCCCTGAATTTCCACGTCAGCTCCAGCAGGTTGTGTTCTACCTTCAGAGCCAGACGTTCGCCCATCTGAAATACAGTGACGAGGTACACGGGATGCGGAATGGTGCCGATGATGCGCATGGCGGGTTTGTTTTTGTGGTCCAAAAGTAGGGAAGCCACGCAGGACGCAGCGGCAGTTGCAGTCGGGCACCCGGCTTGCGTCAGGTCGAGACACACGGCCTGCGTCTCCCGCCCTTTTCAGGAATGCCCGTTTCACTTCGCACCAGGGTATATCCCCAACGCAATCCGGTTCGGGAATTTGAGATGGAGTGAAGGAGCGATTGAGCGAAGAGCACACTGAAAAAAGGTGCCATGGAGAAGCCTGAAGTTTATGATCTTACAGCTGATATTTTGCTTAAAACATTGTAAATCAAATCTTTTTGCGCATCAATTTGAACGAACCGCAGCTTTCAGCCGCAGATGGACGCAGTTTGAGCGCAGTTTTTGTAACTCTGTGAAACTCAGTGTATTCTCGGTGGGGCTCTGTGTACC
>WFYJ01000123.1 GCA_015490175.1 Saprospiraceae bacterium
CGGATGTGTTTTCGCCCAATGGGGACGGTGTAAACGACCGCTTTGTGCTGTTCGGCGAGGGTGTGGTTGTGGAGCTGTTGGAGGTGTACAGCCGCTGGGGCGGCCTTGCATGGCGTGGTGGGCCGTTCGATGCAGGTAATCTGTCGGCAGGTTGGGACGGCAGTTGGGGCGGCGATCCAGCGCCGGTGGACGTGTATGTGTGGCGGGCGCGCGTGCGGTTGCCCGATGGTCGCACCCTGTGGCGACACGGCAGTGTGACGCTGGTGCGGTAGCCGCTACCACACATAGCGCCAGCCCAGGTTGGCCGTCCAGCCGGCGCCGTTTTTGGCGCCGGCGGCAAAGAGCGAGCTCATCACTTCCAGTTCGAGGCGGCGCACGGGATACCATTTGATGCCGGTGCCCGCCTGGAAGTAGTAGTTGCGCAGGGGTTCGGTGGGCACGCCGCTCCATTCGACAAAGGAGTAGGCCGTGAAGCGCTCATTGGGCAAAAAAGAAAGGAAGGCCTTGAGTGGCACCACGGCGTATGAGTTGGCCAGCTCGAAACGGCGATCCATGCGGATCCAGAGGCCGGCTTCGGCATAGAGCTGCCATTGCTCGGCCAGGCGGCGGTCGTAGAGCCATTGCAGCCAGAGCTGGTAGCCGTCGTGTTCGAGGTAGCGTTGTCCCGTGCGCAGGCCCTGCAGGTCGGCAGCCAGCGGGAAGAGCAGTGAGGCCTTGAGGCTGGTGGTTCGGCTTTTGCCGAAAGGCAGCCATCGGATGGTGGGGCCGGCGTGGGTGAGTGCGGTGCGCGCCTGCTGTCCGTCGTTGCCCATGCGGAGCACGGCGAGGGGCGAGCTGTCGGTGGCGCCGTAGTGCACCGAGCGGAAAAACGTCATGAGGCCTGCATTCCAGCGGGCCTTCCAGCCGGTGCGCCATTCGCCTATGGTGGTGAAGAAGGTGCTGCGCTCGCCGGCAGGGGTGCGGCGCCCCTCGGCATCGTACCAGGCCGTCTGGGTGTAGAGATTGTGGAAAAATTTGAGTTCGTGCTGCCCCTGAGGCAAGAGGAGCGCGGGAGTGAGCTCGCGCAACGGCTGGGCCGTGGCCGGCAGGCCGAGGTTGAGTGCCGGCAGGGCACAGCACAGGATGCGGTAAAGGACGGCCCGGCGGACGGCAGGTTTGGTTTTGCGCATGTCGTGTTTTTGGGTAAGCACTCTGGAAACAGCAGGCAAAAATGGCGCCCAGATGCTTGCCGTTTCACCTTTTGCCGGACAAAAGGACAAATTTGGCGAAAGCCGAAGCCTGGCCCTGCCGGAGTCGGAACAGGTACACACCCGGCTGCAGGTGCAAGGATTTTGCCGAAAGGCGGAGTTGGGTAGGTGCATGTGCTGCGGACCACTGCTGCTCGTAGCGGATGTGTCCACGCATGTCGGTGAGGCTGAGCGTCACCGGCTGTGCGGCCGACTGCCGGAATTGCAGCTCGAGGGTGAACGTGTCGGTGGCCGGGTTGGGCCATGCGCGCAATGCGATCGGAGCGGTGCAAGGGGCCGTGGCTACGTCCGACCAGCGGCCGCTGCCGTCGCGGTCTTCGACGAACAGCCGAAAATAGCGGGCCGTGGTAGCAGCAGGCACCGTGAGCGCGTAGTGGCGCGTCGTGGCGGACTGGCCTGCCGCCGCTACGCTGTCGAGGGGCTGCCAGTGCCGGCCGTCGGGGCTGCCCCACACTACGAACCGGCGGCTGTCGCGTTCGCTGAGGGTGGTCCAGTGGAGGCTGAGGGTTTGGCGGGTGCAATGGACCTCCCACGCGCTCAGCTCGACGGGCAGGGGTGCCGTGCTCAGTGCCGCGATCTGGGGCGTGGCCGAAAGGGTGAAGGTGGCCGTGCCGTTGTTCCATGCAGGCAAGGGTGCCGGCGTGCCCTGGTTGTTCTGGCCGTCCACCCACCATGCGGCGGCGGGAGCGGCGGGCAGCGCCGCACTCACCTGTACGCTGCCCGTCTGGCCGCTGCCGACGGGGCGCCAGGCGACGACGTGCGTGACCGTGCCGCCGGCATCGCCGAGGGCGTAGATCCAGGCCGTGTCGTCTTCGCGCAGTACCTGCAGGAAATAGCGGTCGCCGATGCGGTTGACCAGGGTTTCGAGCACGCGAAAGGTGTTTTTCTTCTGGAAATTGACGAGGGCCGAGCCCGTGACGCCGCTGCGCGTGAAGGTGGACGAGGGATCGGTGGTGTTGGCATAGAAATAGACCAGCGCGCGTGCAATGCCGAGGCGCCAGCACTGCATGAGGGCGCGCGTGAACCAGGCCGTGGCATCGGCCTCGCTCACGCATTCGCTGTGGGTGCAGCTCTCGCCGCCGCCGTCGTGATCCCAGCCCCATTCGGTCAGCCACACCGGCGTGCCCGGCATGTTGGCGTCGCGCCAGCGCAGCAGGTTGTACAGCTCGCGCATGCCCGAGTCGTAGTGCTCGGGCTGTACGGCGATTCGGGTGCCGTCGGCAGTGCGGGTGAAGCTGTAGGCATGGGCGTTGAGCGCATCGAGCAGTGGGGCTTCCTGGGGCGTGATGCGCGCGCCGATGTAGTTTTTTGCGGAAGCGGTGCCCTCGGCCGAGGGATCGAGGGCCTGCAGGGCACAGGGCAGCATGGTCAGCGCGGCGTCGGCGTCTTCGACGCCCTGGGCCATGCCGCGCAGGATGAGGCGGTAGGTAGCCGAGTCGTAGGTCCAGGGTTCGTTGCCGGCTTCGATCCAGCTTACCAGGCCATTGCCGTTAGTGGGCCCGAAGTGGGTGGCAAAAGCATGGCCATAGTTGTAGGCCGCAGCGTAGGGATCGTCGAAGACGGAGGGCGCCCACTGATTGAACTGGATGGTGCAGCCCACGTCGAGGCCGGCGGCCTGCCAGGCGCCGTATTCGGTGTCCCAGTTGAGCCAAGGCTGGGCCTGAGTGCCGTTGCCGGCGGCCATGGCGGTGTAGTCGGGTGTGATGTCGGGATCGGTGACGTCCCAGCTCCAGTTGTGATAGTTGCGGGCGTGTGTAGCGAAGTCGTTGTACAGGTCGGGCCCCTGGCCAGGCCCCAGATTGGTCGAGTAGGTGTTGTGGCCCCAGCCCCAGATGCCATTGACACCGATCATTTCCGAAAAGGTGACGGTGGAAGGCTGGGCGGCGGGGCGTGGCCCGTAGGGGCCGTGGGCGTCCCAGGCATCGACTTCCCAGATGAAGGCCTTGCGGTAGTCTTCGGCCACCAGCTCGTGTTCGACCTTGAGGTAGCGCGCCTGCACGGGCGGAGCGACCTGCAGCGGGATGGCGGGCAGCGTCTCGGGGTCGAGGGTGGCCACGAGCCTCCAGCTCTGGCCGTCGAGGCTCAGCCAGACGCGCGTGGCGTGGGCATTGCCCGTGCCGGCCCAGTGGCGCAGCTTCAGGTAGCCCACCTCATGGCTTGCGCCAAAATCGAAGACGGCCCACTCGCGCGGATTGTCGGCCATGGCGGCCCACTCGAACAGACTGAACGGGCCGGTGCCGTAAAGGCGCAGCCGCACCCAGGAGCCATTGAGGGGCACGGCCAGCAGCGCGTAGTTGTCGGCATCGGTCCAGACAGCCAGAAGCGAGGAGTCGGTATCGGATGTGAAGGCGTAGAGCGCGAGCGTGTCGCCGGCGGCTATCTGCATTTTCAGGTGGGTCCAGATCAGAGTTTGCGCTTGCGCAAAATTCAGAGCGACCCATGCCCGGTTGCCGCTGGCGTTGATGGCGGCGGGCGTGTTCAGGTTGCCGTCGGTGATGGCATCGAGGGAAGCGGCGCCCGAAGAGGTGCCCAGCGCGGCGGCCTGCTGCAACAGAACGTTCTGGTCGGCGCGTGCGATGTAGTTCTGGGGCAGCGGGTTGGTGCTCAACCACTGCGTCTGGTCGTCGCCGTCGGTCATGAGCAAGGGATCATTGGATCCCGCCGCCGACACGGAGATCGTGGCTGCGTCGGTCCATGAAGGCACCAGACCGGCGTCCGCGTCCCACTGCGCATGGGCGTTCAAGGCCCACACGAGGGAAAGGACCACGTACCAACAGGTAGAAGCAATCTGCATATGCCGTTTGCGGCCAAAGGTAAAAAGCGCCTTCAGATGCAGATGCAGCTATTGGGACAAGCGCACGACAAGCTCGCTGCGGGCCACCTTGCCGTCCTGGCGCACGCGCACCACGTATTTGCCGGCAGGCAAATGCATGGCGCGAGCCGACCACGTGCGCGACCATTGGCCCTTTTCGCCGAACAGCGGACTGACGGCCTGCAGACGCCCCTGGGCATCTACAATTTCGAGGCGGGCGGGCACGACGTCGGAAAGGCCGTACACGCGTACCTCGAACAGGTCGGTCGTTTGTGCAGGCTGCACTTCGAGCGAGAGGCCTGCTGTCGGGGCGTGCGCCTCGCAGGGCACCTCGATGGCGGGATGGATGTGTTCAGTGCCGTCGGTGTCCACGACGACGAGCCGGAAATAGGGGCCTCGCGGCCCCGGCATCACGAAGCGATAGGTGATGCGTCGGGTGGAGTGACCGGCGCCCTGCACTGTGCCGAGCACCTGCCATGCTGCTTCGTCCGCACTGGCCTCGATGCGGAATGCCTGTGTATTGGTTTCGGTACGGGTGGTCCACTCCAACCGGATATGGCCGTCGGAGCATTTTCCCGTAAAAGAGGTGATTTCGGCAGGAAGGGGTGCAGGATAGTGGGCAGCATAGAGGAGCCACCACAGCAGGGCAGGCAGGAGTATGGATTTCATGGGATCCGGAAGTTTTTTTTTCACGGGATGCAGTAACTGTCGGACAGCTCACTGACTGTCAAGCGTTTTTTTATACACACAAAATAAATGCGGGTAAGCGATACCTGAAACGGCGTTTTTTCGTAAATTGGGCGCGCATTCCCGTTTCCCACCATCCAAGGGGCACCTTTTACCAGCAACATTCTGGTCTCTATCACTCATTGTCTCGACAATTATTGGATTGTCGCCGTTGCTGCTTGTCGGCGGCACGAAAGCCCGATCTGCCACCGGAGTTGCCTTGACGACTCTTGCAAACAGACCAATAACTTACACCATGTACAACGCAACTTTCCCCAAGTGCGTGCGCATCGCCTGTTGGTGCGTGCTGCTGGGCTGGTCGCTGGCTTTCGCCCGGCCACTCATGGCCCAGCATTCCTTCAAGTTTGAAACGCAGGTGCGCGACCGATCGGGCCAGCCGGTGCCTTTTGCCGAAGGCGTTGTTCGCGTCAGCATCCTGGAAAAAGGCAAGGACGGCGTGCCTTCGTTTGTCGAGCTACACCGCGCCCGCGCCAACGATTGCGGCACCGTGACCCTTGAAGTGGGCGGCGGCACGCCGCAGTGGGGCAGCCTCGACGCGGTGGACTGGAGCGACCAGTGTTATTTGCTCATCGAATACGGGCCGGAGGCATCGGGGCCTTTCGAACAGTTGGGCCTCAGCGAGATTTCGGCCGTGCCGGTGGCGCTGTACGCCGCGGCGGCAGGCACGGGCAGTACGGCCGTGTGCAGCGGCATGGGCGTGTGTGTGCGCGACTTCGGCGCCGTGGGCGACGGCGTGCACGATGACACCGATGCTTTTATAAAGGCTATAGACAGTGCGAACCTGGCCGGTCACCGCGTCATCATTCCGGCCGGCGTGTATCGCCTCACCAAAGAGATTGCCATCCCCGACGGCATCACGCTCGTGGGTGAGGGGCCGGGTTCAGAGGTGCTGGGCACGCCTTACGACGGCTCGCTCATCTGGTTCGACGGCGGGGCCGAGCCGGTCTTCCAGCTCACCTGCTCCAACTGCGGCTTGCGCGAGCTGGCCATTGCCGATGCCAACGTGGGGGCCACCGAATCGGACGGGCTGGCCATTTTGGCCCACAACCGGCTGGTCGAGAGCGTGCGCATTGAGCGGGTACACCTGGCCAACTTCACCGGCGGCACGGCTCTGCGCATGGAGGCCACCGGAAGCGGTGGCATTGCCTATGCCAGCATCTACGATTTGCGCATACGCAATGCCGGCCGCGGCATCCGCATCTACCAGGACGCCACTTCTTTTGTCAACTCCAACAGCTTTTATCACGGAGTGATTTCGGGCGGCGGTTTCGAGTACGGGGTGCTGGTCGAGGGCGGCAACAACAACGTCTTTCACGGCATGGTCATCGAGCCGCCCAGCTCTACGCAGGGCCACCTCGTGGTGCGCGCCGGCGAAATCCAGGGGCGCGACATCCGCATCGAGGGCACGGCACAGCCGGCTACGGTGCCCCTCGTGCTGTTCGACACGGGCACTTCCCATTCGGTGGTCAGCGGCACCTACAGCGGCGGCTTGACGCTCGACCGCGGCGCCAACTTCCTCGACTTCCGTTCGGGCAAAAACATGGATCCGGCCCCAGAGGCGGCCAACCTGCTCGAGAATGCGTCCTTTCACGGCTTTGCCAACGGGCAGTTGCCTTACTGGGACGTGATCGGCAGCGGAGTGAGCGTTGCGGTATTGCCTCCCGAGCTGGCCGAAGGGCACAATGTGCTCAAGCTGACCGTGCCGCCCGGCGTGGTGTGTGACCTGAAGCCCTCGGCCCTCTTCGTGCCCAGGCTCATGAACCGGCCGGAGTATCAATGGATCAACTTTGGCGCCTATGTGCGCACTGCCGCGGCCGGCGTGGCCTATACGCGCTACAACGCCCCTGCCGGCATCGCCGCCTCGACGCCCCACCCGGGCGATGACAACTGGCACTTCATCGGCATGACGGCCCGGACGGGCGCCACGCCCGACCCGCGCATCGAAGTGAACAACACGACGGGGGCGCCCCTCGAGGTGTACGTTACGATGCCCACGCTCGGCTTTGGTCAGGCCTTGCCCACACCCACGGCCAAGCCGCTCACCACAGCCGGCGGCATCCTGACGGGTACGCTTACTACGGGCGTGGTGGAGGTGGCGCCGAGTGGTCCGTTCGTGGTCTTGCCCCGCGAAGGCAACATCTTCCTCATCGACGGCACGCCCACCATCTCGCGTATCAACCATTCCCTGCCCGACCGCTTCCCAAAAGGGACGGTCATCGTGCTGGTGTTCAACGATGCCGGCGCCAACGTGACCAACAACCCGTACATCGTGCTGAAAAGCGGCTTCACCTCTACGGCCAATGCTTCGCTCACCCTGCTGTCGAATGGCGACGGCACCTGGCGCGAGATCGGTCGCAATCTGTAGGGCCGCTACCGGATACTTTCATTGTTCCTTATTTCGTTCATCTGCAAAAGCTCGCAATCCAATCCCCCCGGCCTCGGCACCTGCACAGGTGTCGGGGCCTTTTGCTTTCGCAACTTGAGATGGAGTGACCGAGTGAGGGAATGAGGAGTGAGGAGAGAGGAGTGATTGAAGTAGCGACGCACGGCAGTTCGTTGTCTGCCTGTTGGGGAATTTTTGACGATGGATATTGAGAGAGAGGAGAGATGGAGTGAAGGAGAGATGGAGAGAGGAGTGAAGTGACGATTTGCCCGATTTGACTATCCAAAACGCTTGACCGGCACTGCCAGATTTCCCGAACCACTTCGTTTTCGGGTGTATCTTTCGGGCAAAAGCCGACGGTGATGGAACGAAAAATACGGAAAGGTGCGATGTGGGCAGCGGCATTGTGGCTGGTCGCGGGTTGTGGGCAGGGCCAGGCGCCGGCCCCCGTCGACCCGAACGAGCACATTCCCCGCTATCAGCGCTTCGACGAGCTGGCGCCCTTGTTCTCACTGGCCAACGACACGGCGTATGTGATCAACTTCTGGGCTACCTGGTGCAAGCCGTGCGTGGCCGAGCTGCCGTACTTCGAACGGCTCACGGTCGAGTTTGCCGAAAGGCCGGTGCGCGTGGTGCTGGTCAGCCTCGATTTCCCCGATCAGATCGAGTCGAAGCTGATTTCCTTCGTGCGCGCGCGGCAACTCCGTTCCGAGGTGGTGGTGTTGCTCGACGAGCGCTTTAACGACTGGATTCCCCGTGTAGACGCGTCCTGGGGCGGCGCCATCCCCGTCACGCATGCGCATCGCGGCATGCGCAAGGTGTTCCATCCTCGCGCTTTTCGATCCTACGACGAGCTGCGCCGGCTGGTGGAGGGCTTGCTTCGGGAGGAGGGGTGATTTTTGCCGAAAGGCAGGTACCCATCTGGCGCTGCCTGCGGCTTTTTCTTGCATCTGCTGTCGGCCGGGCACCTCAGTAGCTGTGTGCCAGCAGCTCGCCTTGCTCAAACTGGCAGCGCATCCACTCGGGAATGGGTGCCCCTTCTTCTTTGACGAATGTTACCCGTTTGCTGTCGGTGACTTTCCAGACCCAGATATGACTCTGGCCCGTGTCGTCGAACAGGGAGCCGAACCGCAGGATGAACGTCACCTCCCATCCATCGGGCAGGCGGCGCAGCTCGATGTCGCTGCCACTGACGTCGGGGATGCCCAGATCGACTTCCACCACGCCTTCCACGTTGTAGAACTCATTGGCCAGTGCGGCCATGTTGAGCGGCTCGGTCGAGCGGATGGTCATGGCGTCGTGGCGGTCGTTCCACTGCACGTGCTTTTCGATGATGAGGTCGTACTCGTCGAGCAACTCGTTGATCTCGGGGCTGTTCGTTTCGGTGATGCCTTCACGCAGGGGCGCCGCCCAGGAAGCGTCGCGCTCGAAAATGACCACACAGCGCTCGATGGACGGGTTGGGGAAGGTGTGCACGTTGCAGCGCTCGAGCGTGCGGGCGCGCTCGTCGGCCCGGTAGATGGCTGCCAGCACTTCGTAGATTTCCATCATGGGCTGGCGGGGGATGCTGATGCGCTGGAAGCGCAGGTCTTCCTGCTGGGCAGCGAGGCGCAGCGTCAGGCGGGCCGCGTCGCGCAGCAGTTTGCGCTGCACGGAACGGGGAATCTCGGCATCTGACGACTGGCTCCAGGCCGTGCTTGTCAGCAGGCACAGCGCCATGAGCAGGCTGCTCCAGCGTCGGAGCCGACGCAAGACCGGATGGCAAGGGCGCACGGCAGTGGCGGCTTTCATGGAGTATTCTTTAGCTGAAGCAAAAGAAAGCAATTGCAACTCTCTTTTTTCCGGCTTTCGCCAAAAATGTGACAAGTGCCAGAGTTGCAATAATCAGGCCCTTTTTTCTGATGGCTTGTCAAAATTCGTAACAGCGCACTTTCCCGCCCCGGTGCCTGCCCGACCACGGTTGGCGGCGGCCGCCAAAGCCGTGCCACTGCAGGCCCTGAATCAGCGGGCTGAGGCTGAGCGAGACATAAAAGTCGGTGCCTGTCCACGTGCCTTCTTTCACCCATGAGAAGAGGTGGTCGGTGCCGACGGTGAGCCAGCCCAGGCGGGCGGCCAGGCCCATGCGCAGGTCTTTCCAGTCGTACCATACCAGCGGCACTGTGAGGCTGCCCCAGCGGTGCTCGAGGCGCGGCGTGAGGGCCACGGTGGCGGTGCGGCGGCTTCCCGTTTTGCCGACAGGCAGCGGCAGCACGGCCACACCCCCGAGCCAGGCCCACGGGGTCAGGGCTGCGTCGGCCTGCACCGACAGGGCCGAAGGCAGCCACAAGCGGTAGGCATTGCCCCGAAAGCTGGCGAGCGAGTCGCCCGTGGTCTCATAGCTGAACTGGCGGATGAGTGTGGGCACCTCGTCGAGGCGGGTAAAGTGCATGTACCGGGCACGCGTGTAGTAATGGGCCGTGTCGAGCTGCACTTCGTGCCATTCGGCCTGGCCGGAATAGCGGATGGCGCCGATGTCGAGCAGCGAGACGCCCCACTGCCAGGTCCAATCGGAGTAGGTGCCTCCACCGGTGCGGCTGTAGCCCAGATCGAAGGCCCATCCCGAGCCGTTGGGCTGTTGGAACATCGCTTCAGGCCCCGACCACACGGCCTGCGTGAAGCCGCCCGATACGCGGGCAGCGGGCGGTGCCAACAGCGTATCGCCGGCCATGCGCACCAGCTCGACGCTCTGCGGCAGGTCGAGCCACAAAGACTCGTAGCCGCGCAGCCATTTGATCCCGGCGCCGATGGCATGATTGCCGTCGTACCCCTCCCAGCTATAGCTGTAGTGTGCCATCCACTCGCGCCAGGTCTGTGCCGTAACTTCAAAAGGCGTGATGCGCACGCCGGTGCCCAGCGGATTGCTGTCGAAGGCGTAATAGCCCATCTGTTCGGGCAGGCGCCAGGCCTGGAGCCATGCCTTGGCCGAGGTGCTGATGCCCAGGGCATGGTGTTCGCCCAGTCGCAGCCACAGCGCCGGTCCGGCCAGGGTGGCGCGTACGAGGCCTTGGTAGGGTGTTTCCCTTCGGAAAAAGTCGAGCAGGAAAGCCCCTTCGGGCAGTTTGTCCTCGTCGCCGATGTCGGGCAGCGCATATACCTGCAGCTCGTCGCGTGCCTGCCACAGCGACAATGTGCTGGCAGGGCGCAGGAAGAAATAGTCGTTTTCAGCGAACAGGTGTGCGCCTCCCGGCCGCAGCTCCCAGCGCAGGGGCGACACGGAGGCCGCGCGGGCTGGGTTGAGGTTGAGCGCGCTGACGGGACTGTAGCGGTCGAGTTGCAGGCCGACCTGTTCCTGGCCGCAGAGGAATGCTGCGTGCCATACCAGCATCGAGCCGACCAGCCACGCGTGCAGCAGAATCCGATTCATGGGCAATCGTTTCAGAAATTGAGTAAACAGCGCACTGAAAAAAGTCCGTGACAACCCCGACTTTGGTCGGGGCAGGTTCCCGACTTGTCGGGATGACGCCCCCGATGCTCGGAGCCTGTCCCGGTTTACCGGGGGCAAGCTGTGACGCGTGTTCATTATAGATAACATATTTACACCTACGGCGATTCACATTGGATAGAACCCAACTTCTTTGTGTCTGAAAAAACCGGCTATCGTTTCACGTTTGGCAGCCAGGTTTTCGAATGAACGCACTGCCTGGTCTTCCAGCTCATCAAGGCTGCCTCATCCAGGCAAGCAATGAGGTAGCCTTCCTCAGCGGTTTTTTTTCAATGAGGGCAAGGTTTCCCTCGTGTCATTGTCGCACCTTTTGCGGATCCTGGCGATAGCTGCGCCGCCGAGGTTTCTGAAGCGTGCAGCCCAGATCGCGGAGCAGGTCACTGAGCGAGCGCAGCTTGTATTCCACGCCAAAGTGA
>WFYJ01000124.1 GCA_015490175.1 Saprospiraceae bacterium
ACCCTACACCCTCAACCCTCAACGACAGGTAAAAACTGCGCGCAAACTGCGCTTTCTGCGTCCGAAGGCTGCGGTTTTTGGCTGAGGAACCGAAGAACCGGGAATTTGCCCCAAATAACCGGCAGTCAAACGAGAAAAACCCGCACAAAAACCATTGGAGGAATGAACAGAAACCTCAAGTTGCTTGGCATCGTGGTGGCCGTCCTGGCTCTGCTGACCTGGTTGTATCAGTGTGGGCCGCTGGGGCCGGTATCGGCGCGCAAGGACACCCGCGATCGCGACTTTGCCATTGAAAACATCGAATCGGTTGGCAAGGTGTTTTTGGTCCGCAAAACGGACGGCGCCATCATCATCCTCGAACGTCGGGGCAATGACTGGTGGGTGTCCAATGCCATCGAGGGAGCGCCATCCTTCAAGGCCAACCCCAACGTGGTGGAAAACCTGCTGGAAGCCATGAGCGGTATCCGCCTCAAGTACATCCCGCCGCGGGCCGCACTCGAGCACATCGTGAAAGACCTGGCCACGCGCAGCATCAAGGTGCAGGTCTTCGACCGCAGCGGGCAACTGATGAAAACCTACTACGTGGGAGGCGCACCGCCCGACGAACGCGGCACCTACATGATCATGGAAGGGGCCGAGCAGCCCTATGTGATGGAACTGCCGGGACTGGGCGGCAGCGTGCGGGGGCGCTACGACATCTTCAAGATCGACCGCTGGCGCGACAAGACCGTGCTGGCCTTCGATCCCGACCGCATCGAATACGTCTCGATCGACTACCCGAAGCAGCGCAGCAAGGCGTTCGAACTCAAGCGGGAAGGCAGAAAATGGGCGCTCAACCCCCTGTATCCCACGACGCCGCGCAAACCCGGCGCACCCGACCCGAAGGAGATCCGCACTTTTCTTTCCGGCTTCCGGCAGGTGTATGGCGAGGCCTTCCTCAACGAATGGGACGGGCGCGACAGCATCCGCCAGCTTTTGCCGTTCGCACGCATCACCGTGCGCGAGGCCGAGCGGGAAAAGACCGTCACGCTCTGGCCCATTCAGCGCTTCGTCAGCGATCGCGACCTGCCGGTAGTCGAAAAATACCATGCCGACATCCGACCCGAAGGCGACTTCATGATCGTGCAGCACCGCCTCATTGCCAAAATTCTCTGGGCCTATGATTTCTTCTTTCCCGAAGCGCCGGACAGTTAGTCTGGCACTGTTCTGTCTGCTGGCCCTGGCCACAAGGCCGTGGGGGTTCTTCGGGCATCGGCTCATCAATCGCCAGGCGGTCTTTACGCTGCCCGTGCCGCTGATCGGCTTTTTCAAGACGCACATCGACTACGTGACGGAGCACGCCGTAGATCCCGACATGCGCCGACACGTCTCCCCGCACGAGGCCGTCCGCCATTACATTGACCTGGACCACTTCGGGCAGTGGCCTTTCCGCGAGGTGCCCCGCCGCCGCGTTGCTGCCCTTTTCAAGTTTGCCAGCTGGGAGGTGCTATTGTCTTCCGGCGACACGCTGGTGTGCATCCCCTCGGGCACTTGCGCCCCCGGTCAGGACTCTTTCCTTTTCCGTTTGCCCGACAGCTCTTTTGCCGTGCTTCCGCAAAAACCCTTGCGCGAGCGATTCGTTCGTTGGATCCTGCCGCAGTACTACGAAGCGCGCTGGGTCGTGCCTCGCGACAGCCTGGCCGCCTGGCTCGACAGCATGGGCGTGCAGCTCGACATTGCCGATGCCTGGGTGACTGATCATCTGACGCCCTACGGCATACTGCCCTGGGCGCTCGAGGACACCTATCGCAAACTGGTTTCGGCTTTCGCCAAAAAAGATGAAGCGCAGATTTTGCGCTACGCCTCGGATATCGGTCATTACCTGGCCGATGCCTGTGTGCCTCTCCACACCACCGAAAACTACGACGGCCAGCTCACCGGCCAGAAGGGCATCCATGCCTTCTGGGAAAGCCGACTGCCCGAGCTGTTTGCGGAAGCGGAATACGACTTCTTCACCGGCCGTGCCGAGGCCGTACCCGATCCGCTCGGCTATTTCTGGCATCTCATCCTCGAAAGTCACCTGTTGGTGCCCCGCGTGCTCAATGCCGAGTGGCGTGTCCGCGACTCGCTGCCCCGGGAAAAGGTGTGGTGCACCGAGTTGCGCAACGGCCAGCCCGTGCAGGTGCGTTGTCGCGAATTTGCGGAAGCATATCACCGGGCGCTGGCCGGCATGGTCGAGCGGCAGATGCGTAGGGCCATCGAAGCGGTAGGCGATATCTGGTACACGGCCTGGCTCGAGGCGGGCCAGCCCAACCTCGGCTGGCAGGTGGACGCAGCCGCCCTGCCGGCTATCGACTCCCTCCCGCCCGAAAGCGGGCATCCGCTGCGCAAGCAATGAGGCGACCGTTGCGTATCATTGCGGCGCAATTGGGAAGGACCGGCTTCTGGTGCTTCCGCAAAAAATGAGCTGCATGAACCAGCCAAAAGAAAAACCAACCGACCGCCTGGGCCTGTTGTGGCGGGGCGCTGCCATGGGTGTGGCGGAAGTGATTCCGGGCGTATCCGGTGGCACCATTGCGTTTATCACCGGCATTTACGAGCGGCTGATTTTCGCCATCCGTTCTTTCGACGTGGAGCTGGTGCGGCTGTTGCGCCAGAAACAATGGCCGGCTGCGTGGCGCCATGTGGACGGGCCATTTTTGCTGTTCCTGCTCTTGGGCATGGCCATGGGCCTGGTGGCCGGCGTGTTTGGCGTGACCCATCTGCTCGAAAACTATCCGCTCTTGTTGTGGGCTTTCTTTTTCGGCCTGATCGTGGCCTCGGTGCGCCACGTGGCCGGCTACGTGACGCACTGGGGCTGGCCACAGGTGCTGGCCGTCGTGGGGGGCACAGCACTGTCGTACTACATCACCGTGGCGACCCCCGCCCAGGGCATTGATGCCGGATGGTTCATATTTTTGTGCGGCTTCATTGCCATCTCGGCTTTGATGTTGCCTGGCATCAGTGGCAGCTTCATGCTGCTCCTGTTGGGGATGTACACTACCGTGATCCCCGCCGTGAAAAACGCACTCACCGCGCTTGATCCGGACAGCCTGCGCATACTGGCTTTTTTTGCGGCAGGAGCCCTGATCGGACTGCTCACCTTCTCACGCGTGCTATCCTGGCTGTTCAAACACTACCACGACACCACCATGGCCGTGCTCACCGGTTTCATGATCGGTTCGCTCAACAAGCTCTGGCCATGGAAAGAAGTGCTTTCGTGGCGCGAGAATAGCAAGGGAGAGCTGGTGCCGTTCCTCGAGCGCAGCATCTGGCCGACGCAGTACGAAGGCGATCCCCAGGTGTTGGCCGTGGTGGCATGCATGGTGCTGGGCTTTGGGCTGGTGTGGCTCTTCGAGCGGCTGGGCCAGGGACAAAACACTACAGACGCATGACTCGTGTGACGCACCGCTATGGCTTGATCGGTTACCCGCTGGGGCATTCCTTTTCCGGGCGCTATTTTGCCGACAAATTCGAAAAGGAAGGGCTGTCGCATTGCCGCTATGAGCTCTTTCCATTGCCCGACATCGAACAGTTCCATGATTTGCTGAAGCAGTACCCCGACCTGCGCGGGCTCAATGTCACCATACCGTGGAAGGAAGCCGTATTGCGTTTTGCGGAAGCGGGAGAAGACAGCGTCAGCGAGCTGGGAGCGGCCAACACGCTGGTCGTGCTGCCCGAGCGGGTGCTGGCCTTCAACACCGATGTATTCGGTTTCGAGCATTCGCTGCTGCGATGGCTTGAAGGGGAGGGTGTGGCGGATATGGGGTCGCTGGAAGCGCTCGTGCTGGGCACGGGCGGCGCCGCCAAAGCCGTGGTCTTCGTTTTGCGAAAGCTGGGCATTGGGTGCAAACTGGTTTCGCGCAGCCCGCGCAAGGGCGATCTGACCTACGAGGAGCTCTCGCCAGACTTGATGGCGCGCCATCGGCTCATCGTCAACACCACGCCCGTGGGCATGGCGCCTCATAATGACCGGCTGCCTGCCGTGCCCGTGGAGTCGTTTGGCGAAAGCCATCTGGTGTACGACCTGATCTACAATCCCGAAAAGACGCGCCTGCTGCAGGAAGCCGAAAAAAGGGGTGCCCGCGTGAAAAACGGTCTGGAAATGCTTTTCTTGCAAGCCGAGCGGTCGTGGGAAATCTGGGCGTGCTTTCACCCCCTGCGATGATTACTGCCCGCCAGATAAAACCAGAACAATATGGAACAACTGGGCAAGCCGGTACCCGAGTACCTCGAAAAGCTGGACAAACTGATTCGATCGGTGTATGCCGAGGAAAAAAAACCGGTGGTGGACCTCAGCGACACTTCCATTGCATTCGAGTCGAAATCGGATGCGGAATTGCGCAAGGCTTACTACCTGTTCCGGATGATGAACTATCCGACACTCGTCAGGATCGGCTCGGCCCTGGCGCTGTGGGGCATCCGCATGCGACTGCCCTGGATCGAAAAGCTGATTCTGAAAACGGTGTTTCCGCAATTCGTGGGCGGCCGCACCTTGCTCGAATGCATTCCCACGATCGAAAAGCTCTGGCAATACGGCGTGTATTCGGTGCTCGACTACGGGGTGGAAGGCAAGGAAACCGAAGAGGATTTCAATCACACCATGAATGAAAACCTGCGCGCGCTCGAGTTTGCTGCGCAGCAGGAGAGCGTGCCGGTCGTCAGCACCAAGCTCACGGGGATGGCCCGCTTCCAGTTGTTGGCCGACATTCAGGCCGGCAAGCAGCTCACGCCCGCTGAACGGGAAGAGTGGCAGAACGTGCGCAAGCGCGTGGATGCCATCTGTCATGCCGCCGATCGGCTGGGCGTCAAGGTGTTCATAGATGCCGAAGAGAGCTGGATCCAGGATCCCATTGACGAGCTGGTGAACGAGATGATGGCCCGCTACAACAAGGGCAAGGTGGTGGTGTACAATACCTTCCAGATGTATCGGCGCGATCGGCTCGATTACCTCGTCGCCTCGCACGAGCGTGCGCGCAAGGAAGGGTGGATGCTCGGAGCCAAACTCGTGCGGGGCGCCTACATGGAAAAAGAGCGGGAGCGCGCCGCAGAGATGGGCTATCCCGATCCGATCCATCCGAACAAAGAGGCCACCGACCGGGCCTACGACACGGGCATCGCCTATTGCGTGGAGCACTTCGAAGAAATCGCCAGTGTCAATGCCTCGCACAATGCGCGCAGCGCACGCCTGCAGGCGGAGCTCATCGTGCGCAAGAACCTGCCGCGCCGCCATCCGCATCTCAACTTCTGTCAGCTCTACGGCATGAGCGATCACATCACCTTCAATCTGGCCAGGGCGGGCTTCAACGTGGCCAAGTACGTCCCCTACGGCGCCGTGCGCGACGTGATTCCCTACCTGATCCGTCGGGCGCAGGAAAACACCAGCGTGACGGGAGACATGAGCCGCGAGCTGAGCCTCATCGTCAAGGAGATGCACCGGCGCAGTCTGCGGTAGGGGCGCATGGCCGTGTGCCCCTACCGCAGGCGTATGGCCGTACGCCTCTACCTGCCGCGCGCCTTCAACGCACCTTGACCAGCTCGCCGTTGATTTCCTGCACGACGAAGGCGCCCTTGAACCCGCGGGCTGCGGCCATCCTGGCTGCGGCACGCGCATCTTCCAGGTCTTCGAAGCCGGACAGCAGCACCACCGTCAGGTTGCCTTTGGGGCGCTTTTCGATGATGCCCAGGTCGAGCAGCTTCGACTCGTCGAAGAAGCGCATGGAGCTGAAGGCGCCCACCTGCACTTTGTAGGGCCCTGCTCCCGGCCGGCTGATTTGTCCCGGCGCGGTCGCCGACGGACTCGTGTCGGGGCTGGCGGCCGTCGCACCCGATTCCCGGACGATAAACGCTTCCCTGAAGCCGCGCGCCTTGACGATGGCCAGGGCCGCTTCGGCATCGCTGCGCAGCTCGAAGGGACCCAGCCGTACCTTTTTCATGCCGCCCTCGACGGTGGTGTAGATGGGCCCGAGGGTGCCCAGCTTTTGCTCGAAGCGACTCAGGTCGGGCGTCCTGTTGGCCGATACGGCGGCGAGCTGGATGGACCATCCGGTAGCAGGACGGGCTGAAGGGCCCGTTGGCGGCGTAGTGGGGGGCTGTGCGCCTGCACCCGGCGGGGCGGTGGCCGGCGGCAGGCTGACGATGCCGAGGAGCGACTTGTCGGTACCGTCGCCGGTATGCACGGTGCGGTTCACCTCGCGGTAGCCGGCAGCCGAATACCGGATGAGGTAACTGGCGTTGGGCTGCAGCGCCAGTTGGTAGGAGCCGTCGGGCTGGGAGCTCACTTCCTGAAACTGCTGGCTGCGCATGTGCGTGGCCCGTATTTTGACGCCTGCCAGCGGCTGCCCTGTGCTTTCGTCCAGCACGCGACCGGTGTAGAGGTTCTGCTCATTGGCCAGCAGAATTTCGATGACGCGGTCTTTTCCGGGCAAGGTACTGTTGAAGTCCAGCGTGGCAGGCGCATACCCTTGTTGCTCGACGATCACCCTGCAGCGCAGCGGTTCGAGCAACTGGAAGCTGTACATGCCGTTGGCGTCGGTGCGATAGACGCCCTGGCCGCAGGCCGTGAAGTCTATTTTGGCGCCGGCAATGGGTGCACGCGTGGCAGCATCCAGCACGCGGAAGCTGAACAGCTCGCCGGCCTGGCTGACCCGATAAATGTCTTCGGCACCTTCGCCGCCCGGCCGGTTGGAAGTGAGGTAGCCCAGGTTCAGGATGGGATCGAACACGAACCCGTAATCGTCGTAGGTCGAATTGACGCCGGGACCCAGGTTGATCAGTGTGGTGAAGCCGCGCGAGGTCTGCTCGGATTTGAACAGGTCGAAACCGCCGAATCCGGCGTGCCAATCGGAAGCGAAATACAGGGTGTTGCCCACCACGAAAGGCGTGATCTCGTTACCGGGCGAATTGACCACGGGCCCCAGGTTTTCCGGTGCCGACCAGCCATTGCCCTCGCGCACCGACACGTAGAGGTCGAAGCCGCCAAATCCGCCAGGCCGGTCCGAGGCGAAATAGAGCATGCGCCCGTCTTCGGAAAAGGCCGCGTAGCCCGTCGAGTAGCCGGCCACGTTGTGCGGGAAGGGATGGACGCCCGCCCAGGCGCCATCTGCTGCTACGGTAGCCACGAACAACGACAGCTCGATGCCCGCCGAGGGGATCTGCCGCGTGCCATTGACGAAGTTGTTTTTGGTGAAAACCACCGTACGCCCGTCGGGCGAGAAGGCCGCCGGCGCTTCGTTGAAATGATTCTCGGGGTCGCGATGATAGATGGCCGGGCGCGTCAAGAAGCCGCGGTCGTCGCGGCTGGCCCGAAACAGCAGGTTGCTCTTTTTGACCAGCTCGCGCGTGCGCACGCCTTCGGGCTTGATGTCGTGCCGGCCGGAACCAAACACGACCTGCTGCCGGTTGAGGAGGCTGGGGCCAAAATCCGACTCGGGCGAATTGATCGCTTCAGGCACCACTTGAAAGCGAGGCGGGTCGTTCTGGTGTTCCATGGCATAGCGGCAGCTCTCGGCCATCTGGTTGGCCCAGACCGGATCAACGGTGCTGTATTTGAGATACCAGGTGCGCGCCTCGTTGAAGCGGCCCAGCGCCTTGAGCACGTGCCCGTATTCGAGCCAGACATTGGGTGGCACGTCCTTGTATTGCACGGCGCGCTCGTACCAGGTGGCAGCCTCTTCCATGCGGTTGAGGTGGCGGTAGGTGTCGGCCAGCTTGTACATGGCTTCCACCGCGTTGGGGCTGCGTCGCAATACCTCCTCATAGGATTTTGCTGCCAGCGCAAAAGCTTTCAACTCGTATTGCTTGTTGGCTTTGCGCAGACCGCGCTGGGACCAACCTGCCTGTACGCACAGCAACACAAGCATCAGAGACAGCACTGATTGGAGTTTCATAGGATGGTTGTTTTCAAGGGTGAATCATGGCTGCAAGTCCAAAACATCATGCCGAAAAATCGGGGAACCACTTCCAATCGGGTGGCGCCCATTCGATGTTTTCGGGCAGCAGTCTTTCAATTTCAATGTCGGCGCAGCGGAAGTGCCCTTCGGGGCAGTGTCGCCTGCCGTGGAGGCCGCAGGGGCGACAGGCCAGGTGCGTGCGCGTCTCCACGATGGCCGATTTTTCCGAAAGGGGGCCAAAGCCAAACCACGGCACCGTGCTGCAATATATGGCCACCACGGGAGCATTTACTGCCGAGGCCAGATGCATGGGCGCCGAATCGTTTACATAATTCACCTCAGCGCCTTTCATCAACGCTGCCGAGCCGAGCAAATCGTACTTGCCGGCGGCGTTTTCCACATCCGGGTGGGTGCTCGCCTTCCGTATTTGCTCACATGCGTTCAGATCCGACGGGCCGCCCAGCAGGATGACCTGCCAGTCGAGTGGAAGTCGGTTGATCAGCCGCACCCAGTTGGGTGCGGGCCATTGTTTGGTGTACCAGACCGAAGTGGGGGCAATGCAGACATAGGGCTTCTTCCGTTTTGCTTGCGCAAAATGGGCTTCGGTAGGGTAGAGGCGTGGTCGGAACACACCGGGCCCAGCGAGGGGATCGGCCAATCGGCAGTTGCGTTCCACCTCGTGCACGGGCTCGTCGGGCGTGCCGATGCGGTGGGGTGCCGGATGGGTAAACCAACCCGAAAGTGGATTCTTGTAAAAACCGGCCCGGTTGGGTGCCAGGCTCATGAGGGTGAGCAAGCCTGTCGAGAAAAACCGCTGCAAATTGATCACCCACTCATACCGTTCCTGGCGCAGCCGCAGGCCCAGCCTGAGCAGGTTGAGGGTCTTTTGTTCTTTTTTGTCCCAAACGTGGACCTTTTGCACGTAGGGATGCCCGACAAACAGTGCTTCGTTTTCCTTGCGCACGACTACGTCAATGCGCGCCTGCGGCAGCCTGTGGTGCAACTTCTCGAGCAGAGCCGTCGCAAGGATGACATCGCCGATGAATGCCGTCTGAATGACCAGGATTTTCATGAGCTACACGCAAGTTGGAGGACAGCCGCACAGGGCCGCGCCTCAAAGAAACAAAAAAACCGCAGTGGGCAACCCGCTGCGGTTGGTGCAGACGCACGATGGCGCGTCTGCTTTCAACTGAACGAGAAGGGTTCAGCTTATCTCTTCGATTGTGCCGTCTGGTCGCTCTCTTCTGATAATGTTGATTTTGCCTTCATCGCCGAAAAGCTCGCGCGACTTCTTGTTGTATTCGAGTGCTGCCTCCTCGGGCGTGTCGAACATGCCGAGGTGCATCGAGCGGCCGTTGGCCGAGATGACGGCCCGATAGCGGCGCCCTTCGCGATAGACACCGGTATAGCCCGTGCGCGAGGTGGTCCGTCGTTTGCGGCTGGCCGTAGCGCGCGAGCGGTACTCGAGGTTGTCCAGTCTGCAGTCGAGCTTGTTGCCGTTCTTGGCGCCCACCAGTTTTTTCTCGGGTGTGCGCTGGTCCGACAGGTACTTCTCTGCGATCAGTTTGTGCAGGTAGATCGTCTCGGTCTTGTAGCTGCCGTCGGCTCTTTTCCAGGTTTTCTGGAAGACGGCACAGCCGCTCGAATGCCGCCGCAGGTTGTTGATGAGGTCCAGCTTGACCAGGTAGGGGTCGCTGGTCAGCCATTCAAACACATGGTCGTCGAGGATGACCATGTCGTCCGAATTTTTGAGTTTGACTTTGTACAACACGCTCTCTCTGTTTTGGTTATTGAATCAAGTTTGGCATTGTCAGTACATAGCTCAATCCACCCACCAAAGTGAGGGCAACAAGGGGCCGGGATATGGCAAAAGCTGGCTGAGTGGAATGGTTTGCCAGGCGTGTGATCGATCTGTCCGGGTTAGACTACAAGGATTGGTGGCCCTAATTTGAGGAAAAGTATTGCTTGTGCCAAATATGCGCGGGAAAAATTTGTTTTTTTGTCCGATATGGAACGCGACAATTGCTACATGCGCAGGTGTTTCGATCTGGCGCGCCTGGGTCTTGGCCAGGTGAGTCCCAATCCACCCGTGGGGGCCGTCCTGGTGTATGAGGACCAGATCATTGGCGAAGGGTATCACCGCCGGTGGGGTGCGCCGCATGCCGAGGTGGAAGCCGTGGCCTCCGTGCCGGAGCATCTGCGCCACCTCATCCCGAAAGCCACGCTGTACGTTTCCCTCGAGCCCTGTTGCGTGTATGGCCGCACGCCGCCCTGCACCAACCTGATCCTCGATCAGGGCATCAAAAGGGTGGTCGTCAGTTGCCTGGATCAGTCGCCCGAGGTGGCCGGTCGCGGAGTGGCCTTGTTGCGCGCAGGCGGGGTGGAGGTGCGCACCGGCGTCCTCGAAGACGAAGGCCGGTGGCTGGTCCGCTTTCGGTCCAAATGGGCCACCACGGGCATGCCTTGGGTGATCCTCAAATTTGCCCGCACGCGCGACGGCTTCATGGGCCTGCCCGAGCGCCAGGTATGGATCAGCAACCCGCTCACGCTGCGGCTGGTCCATCGGTGGCGCAGCGAGCTGGATGCCATCATGGTGGCCACCAATACGGCGTTGATCGACAATCCCAGGCTCACCACGCGGCTGTGGCCGGGGCGATCGCCTGTCCGGGTGGTACTGGACCGGCGGGGGCGCTTGCCTGAAAAACTGCACCTGTTCGATGGCACCGTACCCACCTGGGTCGTCACCGAGCAGCCTGCCCGATTCAGGGGTTTGCCCGTAGCACCCATCGAGTTGGGGTTCGATGCCCCGGATTTTGCTTACCAACTCTTGAAGGAACTCGGAGCGCGTCGCATTACCTCGCTATTGGTGGAGGGAGGTAGTGCGCTTTTGCACTATCTGATTCGGGAAAATTGCTGGGACGAAGCGCGGGTGTTCACCGGCAACAAGGTGCTCGGTACGGGAGTGCCGGCGCCCGAGGTGCACGGCAGGCTGATGGACGAGATCCACATAGGCGACAATCTGTTAACACTGTGGGCCAATCAAGTCACAATCCATGTTAAACAGGGTTAAAATGGCGGTATGCTTCACCTCGTGAATGGGCAGCATTGTTGATCAAGCGGTACCTTTGTCTTCGTGGGTGGTCAATCCGCCTTCTGATTCGCCACCGGCAAAAAACGAGTGCCATGAGAAAACCGCACATCCTGTTTGCTGCCTGCTTCACGAGCCTCCTCGGATGGGCCATTCCCGTTTCGGCTCAGGTGCAGTGGATGAGTTGGGAGCAGGCCATGGAGCGCATGGAGCAGGAGCCCCGCAAGCTGCTGGTGGACATCTACACCGATTGGTGCGGGTGGTGCAAACGCATGGATGCCACCACTTTTTCGCAGCCGCTGCTGGCCGAATACATCAACGAGCATTTTTACCCTGTCAAGCTCAATGCCGAGTCACGCGACCCGCTGACGTGGAATGGCAAGACCTTCGACTTCGTGCGGGCAGGCCGAAACGGCTACCACGCACTGGCTGCCGAGCTCACGCGTGGCAGGCTGAGCTTTCCCACCATCGTGTTCCTCAACGAAAAGCTGGAAGTCATCCAGCCGCTGCCCGGCTACAAGGAACCCGCCGTCTTCGAGCAGATCGTCACCTACTTCGGCGAAGATGCCTACCTCCGCGTGCCCTGGGAGGTGTACCAGCGCCAGTACGTGCCACTTGCGCAAAAAAAGGAATGAACGCGTTGTGACAACGCGACAAGCCCGAAAATTCGGGGGCAGGCAGTGACGGCCCCGAAAGTCGGGAACAAGCCGTTGCGCGAGATTTCGGTTTTTTTTCAGCGGGCTCAAACTTCGGTTTTTCAAATCAGCCAGGAAAATTGACCATCGTCCATCGTCCATCGTCCATCGTCTATTGACCATCGTATCGTCTATTGACACCATCGTCCGGACAAAAACCGCAGCTTTCAGCCGCAGAGGGACGCAGTTTGCACGCAGTTTTTACCTGTCGTTGAGGGTTGAGGGTGTAGGGTTGAGGGTTTACAACTCTGTGAAAATCAGTGCCTTCTCAGTGGCGCTCAGTGTAACTGAAAATTTTTCGACTTTTTTCAGCAAGCCTCTTTGCTCAAATCCTCTATTCTTCGGTTCCTCGGTTCCTCA
>WFYJ01000125.1 GCA_015490175.1 Saprospiraceae bacterium
GCAACGATTCGCAATGTGTTTTTTGTTTTAATTCAACTTGTTATTTATGGTGTTACGCGTCACGCGTTACTGCCTGCCCCGATTTTCGGGGTTGTCACTGCCTGCCCCGAAACTCGGGGCCGTCACGGACTTTTTTCAGTAGGCTCGGGTTTAGAGTTTATCGTTTGCAACGCTGTGAAAATCAGTGCATACTCAGTGGTTCTCTGTGTAACTGAGTGATCTTTCAGTCGCAGAAGACGCAGTGCTGACGCAGTCTGCGCAGTTGGACACTCCCTCACTCCGTCTCTCTTCTCTCCTTCGCTCAGTCGCTCCTTCACTCCATCTCAAATTTCCGAACCGGATTGCGTTGAGTACGCAGACCGCATTGCTGCGGGTGCGCCGCGCGATTGATCTCGGCGTGGGGTCGGGCAAAGGGCAGAGCCCCTATCTTTGCCGGCCACAGTCGCTAACCAAACGAAACCCGTATGCCCGCCACTTTCATCATCGACGCCATCCGCACGCCGGTCGGCAAGTTTGGCGGCAGCCTGGCGCCCGTGCGCGCCGACGACCTGGCTGCCCATGTCATCCGCGCCCTCGTGGCGCGCCATCCCGAGCTGCCCCCCGACGCCTACGACGACGTCATCATGGGCTGCGCCAACCAGGCCGGCGAAGACAACCGCAACGTGGCGCGCATGGCCCTGCTGCTGGCCGGCCTGCCATGGAGCGTGCCCGGCGAGACGGTCAACCGCCTCTGTGCTTCGGGCATGTCGGCAGCCATCCACGCCCACCGCGCCATCCAGACGGGCGATGGCGAGCTGTTCATCGCCGGCGGCATCGAGCACATGACGCGCGGCCCCTTCGTGCTGTCGAAAGCGTCGAAGCCCTTCGGCCGCGACGTCGAGCTGCACGACTCCAGCTTCGGCTGGCGCTTCATCAATCCCAGAATGCAGGAGCTGTACGGCACCGACAGCATGGGCATGACGGCGGAAAACCTCGTGGAAAAGTTCGGCATCAGCCGCGAAGACCAGGACCGCTTCGCCTGGTGGTCGCAGCGGAAAGCCGCGCGCGCCCGCGAAACGGGCCGCCTGGCCGAAGAGATCGCTCCGGTCGAGGTGCCCCAACGCAAGGCTCCGCCCCTGCGGGTGGAACACGACGAGTTCATCCGCCCCGACACCACGCTCGAGGTGCTGGCCAGGCTGCGCCCGGCCTTCAAGCCCGACGGCACCGTCACCGCCGGCAACGCCTCGGGCCTCAACGACGGCGCCGCCGCCTTGCTCATCGCTTCCGAAGCAGCCGCTACCCGGTACGACCTGAAGCCCTTGGCCCGCATCGTCGCCTCGGGCGTGTCGGGCGTCGAGCCACGCATCATGGGCATCGGACCGGTCCATGCCACCGAAAAAGCGCTCAAAAAGGCCGGCCTCACCCTCGACGACATGGACATCATCGAGATCAACGAGGCCTTTGCCGCCCAGGTACTCGCCTGCACGCGCCAGTGGGGCATCGCCGACGACGATCCCCGCATCAATCCCAATGGGGGCGCCATCGCCATCGGCCATCCGCTCGGCATGTCGGGCGCCCGCATCCTGCAGACGGCAGCCATCGAGCTGCACAAGCAGCAGAAACGCCATGCCCTCGTGACCATGTGCGTGGGCGTGGGGCAGGGCTATGCCACCATCCTCGAGCGCGTGTAGTGCTTTTTCGCACGCTGAGTTCCCGAGACATGACGTCCTTTCGTCGAAAACCGAAGGGACGCTATCGCCTTTTTGCGAACGCGGTGTTATCTTTGAAGCAAATTGCACCGCGACAACCATTGTTTTTCACACCACAAACCATCGTGCACCCATGGCTCGCAAAAGAAGCTTCCTCAGTCACAGCAATCCCGTCCTTTCGGAAAAAGCCTTCCAGGAAACGACGCCCACCCCCACCACCGACGGCCCCATCGTCACGGCCGAAACCGAACGCATGACCGTCGCGGGCGCCGTCAACAAGTCGTTTCTCCTTGGCCTGCTGATGCTGGCCACGGCCGTGTGGTCGTTCCTCAACCCCAGCACCACCTTCCTGTGGTTGGGTGCCCTCGGCGGACTGGGCGTCGTGCTCGTGTCGGTGTTCAAGAAAGAGTGGTCGCCCTGGCTGGCGCCCCTCTATGCCGGCCTCGAAGGCCTCTTCCTCGGCACCATCAGCGCCATCTACGGCGGCATGTACAACGGCATCGTCTTCCAGGCCATCACGCTGACCATGGCCGTATTCTTTGCCATGCTGTTCCTCTACAAGGCGCGCATCATCGTCGTGACGGAGCGCCTGCGCGCCGGCGTCATCATGGCCACGGCTGCCATCGCCATTGTGTATATCGTCAATCTGGCCCTGTCGTTCTTCGGCATCCACCTGCCGTTCCTGCACGAAGGCGGCCTCATCGGCATCGGCATCAGCCTGGTCATCATCGGCGTGGCCGCCATGAACCTGCTGCTCGACTTCGACTTTTTCGAAAAAGGCGAACAGTACGGCGCACCGGCCTACATGGAGTGGTTCGCAGCCATGGGCCTGCTCATTACACTTGTATGGCTCTACGTCGAGATCCTGCGCCTGCTGTCCATGCTCAACAGAGATTGAACAGGGATTCGGCTTTCGCCAAAAGCCCGTCAATCCTTGCTAAAATAGCATCACCCTGACCCTGCAACGGGACCTTTCTTTGCCCTCGGGCAGGAAGGTCCCGTTGTGCTTTGACGAACGAGCCCGCACACCACGCACGCGCGGCAGCGAAACATCGAGCATAGCGAAGCCTGTTCCCGTATCCGGAACAGGCTCCGCATCGACGCCCACACCTGCGGCAATCCCGTGCGGCTGGTGGCGGGCGGCGCGCCCCACCTCCCGGGGCGCGACATGGCCGAACGCCGCCTCCTCTTTCTGCAGCACTACGACTGGATTCGCACGGGACTGATGTTCGATCCGCGTGGCCACGACATGATGTCGGGCAACATCCTCTACCCGCCGGCCAACCCCGCCAATGACATGGGCGTGCTCTTCATCGAGACGAGCGGCTGCCTGCCCATGTGCGGGCACGGCACCATCGGCACCGTCACCATCGCCATCGAGGAAGGGCTGGTGCAGCCCCGCGAGCCGGGCCTGCTGCGCATCGAGACGCCGGCCGGCCTCGTCGAAGCCACCTACTTCATGGAAGAGCGCAAGGTGCGCTCGGTGCGTATCGTCAACGTGCCTTCGTTCCTGTATGCCGAAGGGCTGGAAGTGGAGTGCCCCGAGCCGGGCATGCTCACCGTCGACGTGGCCTGGGGTGGCAACTTCTACGCCATCGTGGAGCCGCAGGGCCGATTCAGGGGCATGGAACACTACACCACTGCCGACCTCATTCGCTGGAGTCCCGTGCTGCGCCGCCGCCTCAACGAGCGCCATACTTTCGTGCACCCGCTCGATGCGCGCATGCAGGGGCTATCGCACGTAATGTGGGTGGCCGGCTCGACGCTCCACCCCGACTCCGACAGCTGCAATGCCGTCTTTTACGGCGACAAGGCCATTGACCGTTCACCCTGCGGCACGGGTACCTCGGCGCGCATGGCCCAACTGTGGGCCAAAGGCCAACTAAAGAAAGGCGACACCTTCGTGCACGAAAGCATCATCGGCAGCTGCTTCACAGGACGCGTGGAAGGCATCGCGCAAGCAGGTGACTATCCGGCCATCATCCCCAGCATCGAAGGCTGGGCACGCATCACCGGCTACAACCACATCATCGACGACGAGGACGACCCCTACGCCTTCGGATTTCAGGTGGTTTGAATGCGGAAGGACAGAGTGCCCTGGCTATGGGCAGGCAATCCGGTTTCGCCTTTCGGCAAATGGCGCCGCACCAAGCACCACGTCCCAATCGATAAGTGGTCAGGACTTTTTGCTAACTTCACAAAGGTTCTGAACCCGCACCCGGATTGTCACTTGAAATCATGGTAATCAATAAACACCGCAAATCATGAAATCAGAAAAACGCTCCACAGCGAACCCCTTTGCCGGCAGAGGCTGGATCAGGCAGGGGATTTATTTTGGCCTGTTCATGTTCGTAGCCAACACGGCCTTGGATTACTTTCTCTTCGACCAACCCCTTCCGGCAATGCGGCTGCTCAAATTATTGCCCCTTTGGCTGGCTTGTGGCCTGGTGTATAGTTACATTATGAAGCTGGCCACCCCTTCAGACTGATTGTACTGAGCGCCCTGAAAAAAAGTCCGTGACGGCCCCGAGTTTCGGGGCAGGCAGTGACGACCCCGACTTTGGTCGGAACCTGTCCCGAAACTTCGGGAACAAGTCGTGGCGCGAGATTTTGGGTTTTTTCAGGGGACTCAAACTCAACCCTGCACGCTCAACCCTCAACCTCAACCTCGATAAAAACACTGATAGTCAATGAAAAAACTTTAAACTCAACAACTCTGAACCCTGGACCCCCCACCGCTGCGAGCGGAAATCCCGAACCACGGGAAAATCACTTCAAAAGGTGATATTTCAAAAAATCACGTAAAAAAGTGATATTGCGGCATGATTGCCGTCCTCACTGGAGATATCATTCGTTCGGAAGCGCTGGCCGACCAACGGCTGTGGCGCGCGGCGCTCGAGGCGCTGGTGCACCAATGGCATTTGTCGGATGCGGACTGGGGCATCTCGCGCGGCGACACGTTTCAGGTGCGGCTGAGCGACCCGCTTTCAGCGATGAAGTGCATGTGGCAGCTCAAGGCGCAATTCAAAAGCATTGCGCTGCCCGGGCGCGCGGCGCGTTCGGGACCGGTGGATGCCCGCATGGCGCTCGGGCTGGGCGAGGCGGGGCCGCCCGACGTGCCCGTGTACACGGCCGAGGGGCCCGCTTTTGTTCGGTCGGGGCGCATGCTGGAACGAATGAAGGGCGAGGGGCGCACCATGGCGGTGGCCTCGCCCTGGCCCGACTTTGACCGGATTTTCAATGCAGGCCTTCGGCTGGCGGCGGTCATCATGGACGCCTGGACAATCGGTTCGGCCGAGGTGGTGGCACTGCTGCTTGCCGACGAACGGTTGACGCAGACGCAAGTGGGTGCGCGCCTGGGCATCGGACAGAACGCGGTGAGTCAGCGCCTGTCGCGCGCCCACTTTCACGAACTGATGGAGCTGGAACAGCTCTATCGCGATCAACTTTCGGAACGATGTACGCCTTGCTCGCCGTAAAAATGTTGCTGGCCTGGGGGCTGGCCGAGTTCGTGCTTTTCCCTTCACCTGCAGCGAAGCGGCCATTCTGGTCGTGGCTGGGGTGGGTGGTTGTCCTGACGGTGGGCTCCCTTGTCGCCCTGGCCTCAGCGCCCGTAGCAGGAAGCTCGGCCCTCGAGGGTATGCTGATGAGCTATGTTGCCCTCCATGGTGCGGCGCGTGCGTGGCACATGCGTTTTTTCCCCGAAAGGGGTGCCAGGGCAAGCTATTGGGCCTGGTCTTTTCACGTGGCGTTGATCCTGTTTTTTGCCACAGGTTTTGCCGATGAAGCGCCGCGTTGGCAGCGCGAGTGGACGTATGTGGTGGCCGGTCTGTTTTTCGTCACCTTGCCGGCGGGTCGCCTGATCGGCTTGCTGCTGAGTGGCTGGCAAGACCTGCTCGAAGAGGAGTGGGCGCGTTCCTTGCCGCAGGCCGGCATGTGGATCGGCTTGCTGGAGCGGGTGCTCGTGTTCGTCTTCGTGTTGCTCAATCACTGGGAGGGAGTGGGCTTCCTCATTGCTGCCAAGTCGGTGTTTCGCTTTGGCGACCTGCACCGCAACGAGCCTGCGCGGCGCCTGACGGAGTACGTGCTCATCGGCACCCTTTGCAGTTTTTCGCTGGCGGGGGCCGTTGGCCTGATGGTGAAGCATCTGTTGGGCTGGTGAGTGTTTTGCACAGGAAGCTGTGGATGGATGGTGCATAAAAAAGCGCTCTTGCAGGCATCGAAGCCGGCGGAAGGGTTGTTATTTTGCGAAAGCACAAACTTCGCTGCGTCATGCCCGAATTCATCCATCTGCACAACCACACCCAGTTTTCGCTGCTCGACGGCGCCACCTCGATCGAAGCCATGATGGCCAAGGCCAAAGCCGATGGTCAGAAAGGCGTGGCGCTGACCGACCACGGCAACATGTTCGGGGCGTTCAAGTTTGTGGCCGAGGCCGAAAAGCAGGGCATCAAGCCCATCGTCGGCTGCGAGTTTTATCTGGTCGAAGACCGGCACCGCAAGAGCTTTTCGCGCAGCAAGGGCGAACAGGACGTGCGCTACCACCAGTTGCTGCTGGCCAAAAATGCGCAAGGCTATCAGAACCTCATCAAGCTGTGTTCGCTGGGCTACATCGAGGGCTTTTACAGCAAGTATCCGCGCATCGACAAGGAGCTCATCGCGCGGTATCACGAGGGAATCATCGCCACCTCCTGCTGCATCGGCGCCGAGATTCCGCAGACCATCCTCAAGGGCGATATCGAAAAAGCCGAAAAGCTGCTCAAGTGGTGGCTCGACCTCTTTGGCGACGACTTCTACATCGAGCTGCAACGCCACCGCGGCCTCGAAAACATCGACGACACGGGCATGAGTCAGGAAGACGTCAATCAGGTGTTGCTCGGCTTCGCCAAAAAGTACGGCCTCAAGGTCATCGCCACCAACGACTCGCACTACCTCGACGAAGACGACGCCCAGCCTCACGACATCCTGCTGGCCATCAACACCGGCTCGCATCTCGAAGACACCGACCGCTTCCGTTTCCCCAGCACGGACTTCTATTTCAAGACGCAGGAAGAGATGAACCGCCTGTTTGCCGACGTGCCGCAGGCGCTCGATTACACCATGGAGATCTACGACAAGGTGGAAAAGCTGTCGCTGGCGCGCGACGTGCTGCTGCCAGCCTTCCCCGTACCCGCCGAGTTCGACAGCCAGGATGCCTATCTGCGGCACCTGACCATGGAAGGGGCGCGGCGGCGCTATGGCAACCCCCTGCCGCCCGATGTACAGGAGCGCATCGAGTTCGAGCTGAAGGTCATCATCGAGTCGGGCTATTCGGGCTACTTCCTCATCGTGCAGGATTTCACGAAAGTGGCGCGCGAGCTGGGCGTATGGGTGGGGCCGGGCCGCGGCTCGGCTGCCGGCTCGGCCGTGGCGTACTGCCTGGGCATCACCAACGTGGATCCCATCAAATACGACCTGCTGTTCGAGCGCTTCCTCAACCCCGAGCGCGTCAGCATGCCCGACATTGATATCGACTTCGACGATGAGGGGCGCGAAAAGGTGATCAACTACGTAGTCGAAAAATACGGCCGCAACAACGTGGCCCAGATCATCACCTACGGCACCATGGCCGCCAAGCTGTCGCTGCGCGACGTGGGCCGCGTGATGAACATCCCGCTCAACAAGGTGGACGAGGTGACCAAGACGTTCCCGCAGGCGCTGGGCGTGTCGTTGCGCGACGTGCTGGCCGAGCCCGACCTGCCCCAAAAACTCAAGGACAAGCTGCCGCCTGACGACCTGGAGCGCGCCTACAAGTTCAGGGCGTTGGCCAAGAGCAATGACGAAGTGGCCGAAATGATCCGCAATGCGGCGCGCCTCGAAGGCTCAGTGCGCAACACGGGCATTCATGCCTGCGGCATCGTCATCACCCCCGACGACATCACGAAGTACGTGCCGGTAACTGTATCGAAAGACTCGGACCTGCTCGTCACCCAGTTCGACAACAGCGTGGCCGAGCAGGCCGGCCTGCTGAAGATGGACTTCCTCGGCCTCAAGACGCTCACCATCATCAAGGACGCCTGCCGCATCGTCGAGCAGGTGTACGGTGTCAGGATCGATCCCGATCAGATTCCGCTCGAGGACGAAAAGACCTACGAGCTGTTCCAGCGGGGCGAGACGATCGGGCTGTTCCAGTACGAGAGTCCGGGCATGCAGAAGTACCTGCGCGAGCTGAAGCCCACCCGCTTCGAAGACCTCATCGCCATGAACGCCCTGTACCGCCCGGGGCCCATGGCCTACATCCCCGACTTCATCGACCGCAAGCACGGCCGCCAGCCCATCACCTACGACCTGCCGGCCATGGAGGAGTTTCTGAAGGAGACTTACGGCATCACGGTCTATCAGGAGCAGGTGATGTTGCTTTCGCAAAAACTGGCCGGCTTCACCAAGGGGCAGGCCGACGCTTTGCGCAAAGCGATGGGCAAGAAGAAAAAGAAGATCCTGGACGAGATGTATCCGCTCTTCATCGAGGGCGGCGTACAGCGCGGCCACCCCAAAAAGGTGCTCGAAAAGATCTGGAAGGACTGGGAGGCGTTTGCGTCCTATGCCTTCAACAAGTCGCACTCCACGTGCTACGCCCTGCTGGCCTTTCAGACGGGCTACCTCAAGGCCCACTACCCGGCCGCCTTCATGGCCTCGGTGCTGACGCACAACAAGAGCTCGACCGACAAGCTGCATTTCTTCCTGCGCGAGTGTCGCCGCATGGGCATCGAGGTGCTCGGCCCCGACATCAACGAAAGCCGGTCCGATTTTACCGTCAACCAGAAGGGACAGATCCGCTTCGGCCTCTCGGCACTCAAGGGCGTGGGCGAAGGGCCGGTGGAGGCCATCCTCGAAGAGCGCGAAAAGAACGGCCCATACGCGAGCATCTACGACCTGGTGCGGCGGCTCGACCTGCGCCGCATCAACCGCAAGGTGATGGAAGCGCTGGCGCTCGGCGGTGCATTCGACTGCTTTGCCGACATTGACCGGGCCCAATACTTCGCGCCTTCCGACAAGTACGGCAGCTTCATCGAGCACCTGCTGCGCTATGGCCAGGCGGTGCAAGCCCAGAAGGCGCAGAGCGCCCTGTCGCTCTTTGGGGGCACCGACGAGGTGCTCGTGCCCGAGCCACCCGCCCCTGCCGCCGAACCCTGGCCCCTCATCGACAAGCTGGAGCGCGAAAAGGAAGTGGCAGGCATCTACATCAGCGGCCACCCCCTCGACGAATACGAGATGGAGGTGAAGCACTTCACCAACTGCACGCTCGATCGGGTGATGGACCAGCCACCGGGCCGCACCCTGCGCGTGGCCGGCATCGTGACCAGGGCACGCCATCGCATCAGCCAGCGCGGCACCGGCTACGGCAACTTCGCCATCAGCGACTTCAACGGCACGCTCGAGTTTTCGCTCTTTCAGGACGACTACCAGAAGTTCAAGTCCTGGTTCGAGGTGGGGCAGTGTCTGTTCATCGAAGGTGCCGTCGAGCTGCGCTACAACAGCGACGAGAAACAGTTTCGCGTGCGCAAGGTGATGCTGCTGGAGAGCGTGAGCAAGCAACTGGGCAAGGGCATCGCCGTGCGCATTGACCTCGCGGCGCTCGATGCCGAGTTGCTCGACCGGCTCGAGCAGGCGTGTCGCAGCAACCCCGGCGAGCACACGCTGAAGCTGGTGGTCGTCGATGCCGAAGACAAGATCACGCTGCCTTTCGTGGCCAAGGCCTTCAAGGTGCACATCGGACCCCAACTGACCGAGGCGCTCGATCAGCTCAACTTGAAGTGGAAGCTGAATTGAAGTGTGGCTGCTTATTGCCGCGGCGAATGTGCGGGCAGCCCTTCGGGCACTTCGGCCTTGCGCTCGAGAATGAAGTGAATGACGGGCTTCACGTCAGCCGTTTCCTGGATGATGTAGCTGTCGAGGTATTGCCAGCCGTTGGCGTAGAAGAGGTTGAGCGCCTCCATCATGGTGTTGAGCTTGAGCGGCTTGCCGTCGGGGCCGGTGAGCTTGTCAATGCCCCAGTGCCCGTATTTCTGGCCGAAATCGACCTGGATGCGCACCTTGGTGCCCCAGACGTTGCTCTGCCCCACGATCTCGATGTAGTGCACGGGCAGCGTGCGGATGTCCTGGCCTTCGATGAGGATCTGCGCCGAGGCGAGCTGTGCCAGACCGGCGGCCAGCAGCGCGGTGAGGATCAGTGGTTTCACGTGTTTCATGAAGTCGCGTTTTTGAAGTGAAAAAGAGAACCCTTGCCAAAACTATTCCATCGCCCGGGAAATTGCATGCTTGCCAGACAAATTGACGATGCCTAACTTTGCATCCGCCCTGAACGAAGGGTTACGGTCCCTTAGCTCAGTTGGTTAGAGCACCTGACTCATAATCAGGGGGTCGCAGGTTCGAGCCCTGCAGGGACCACGTCCAGAGCGCAGATCCGCCGTCGAGGGTGCGGGTCTGCGCTTTGTTTTTTGCGCAAGCAAAGTTTTCATGGGAGAAATAGCGAAACCGGTGGCATCGGTGCACGAGCTTGGGCCTCCGGCTCGTCAAATGGCATAGCGGTGGCGATCCATCTTGAGCAGGATGGCCAGCATGAGCGTGAAGCCGAGCAAGGAGGAGCCCCCCTTGCTGATAAACGGCAGCGGAATGCCGATGATGGGCATCAGGCCCATGGTCATGCCCACATTGACGAAGAAGTGGATGAACAGCAGTCCGGCCACGCCGTAGGCAAACCAGCGCGAGAAGTCGCTGCGCTGGCGCTCGGCGATCTGCACGATGCGCATCAGCAGCATCAGGAAGATGAACAGCACCGAGAAGGTGCCGATGAAGCCCTGCTCTTCGCCGATGGTGGTGAAGATAAAGTCGGTGACCTGCTCGGGCACGAAGTTGCCCTGCGTGAGGTTGCCCTGCAGGAAGCCCTTGCCCTGCAGGCCGCCCGAGCTGATGGCCATTTTCGACTGGAGGACATTGTACAGCGAGCCCTGCGGGTCGCACTTCTCGGGGTTGAGCCAGACGTTGATGCGCTCTTGCTGGTGGGGTTTGAGGTAGTTGTTGAAGGCGTAGTTGGAAGAGAAGACGACCATGCTGCCCAGCACGACACTCACCACCACCAGAAACGGTTCGGGGCTGGCTTCGCGCAGCCAGGTGACCAGTGCCAACAGTAGCAGCACGCCGCCGCCCGCCGCCATCACCTGCCAGACCATGCCTTCCTGAAAGTAGTGCCAGCCCGCGGCTGCCAGCGCCCCATACAGCACCAGCAGCAGGCGCTTTTTGCGAAAGCGCCATACCAGCACCAGGGCGCCCAGCGCCATCAGCAGGGCGATTACGGGCAGCGGTTCGGTGGCCAGCCCGACGATGAACAGGGCGACCAACGACAACGCGATCACGAAAAACGGCGCAGGCCAGCCCTTGCGGAACAGCACGAAGCCGAACGACAGGAACGTGAGGGCCGAGCCAGCATCGGGCTGCAGCAGGATGAGCAGCATGGGCGCCGCCACGAGGCCTGCGGCGGTGAGCTGGTGTCGCCATTCCTTGAGGTTGGTGTCGTAGGCGCTCAGGTAGGCGGCCAGAGCCAGGCAGGTGCCCAGCTTGGCGATTTCGGATGGCTGGAACGTGAAGCCGCCGAACGCAAACCACGACGTGGCGCCCTTGATCCGGGCGCCGAAAAGGAGCACGCCCACCAGCAACAACAGGCTCAGAGCGTAGATGGGATAGGCAAACGTGCTCCAGAACTTCCAGTCGATGAGCAGCACGATGAAAAAAGCCGTAAGCGAGATGCCCAACCACACGATCTGCTTGCCCACGGGCGTAGTAGTGAGGAACGCACCCAGCTCGTCGGGATAGCCCTGCTTGTAGCCCACCGTGTAGATCATCATGATGCCGATGAGCGACAGGGCCAGATAGAGCGAGAAAGCCAGCCAGTCTATGTTGCGTTGTCCGTGTGGCAGCATGGCAATGCCGTTGTGTGTGCGGGCGCGGTCAGAACCACTTCAGGGCCCAGTCCAGCAGTTTTTGTTTGAAATTGGTGTAGGGCGGCGAGAGCACCTCTGCAATGCCGGGCAGCCGCTGTTCGGTGACGCCGCGCGGGTTGGTGAACTCCTGAAAGCCGTACCAGCCATGGCTCTTGCCGATGCCGCTGAAGTTGGAGCCACCGAAGGGCAGGTGGTTGTTGTAGAAATGAAGCCCTGCCGCGTTGATCGTCGTGCCGCCGGCGCGCGTGCGGGCGAGTACCCCGTTGATGTGGCTGCGCTTGCGGCTGAAGATATAGAGCGCCAATGGCTTTTCCCCCTTGTTGATGTAGTCGATCGCTTCGTCGATATGTCGGAAGGCGAGTACCGGCAGCAGCGGACCGAAGATCTCTTCCTGCATCAGCCGCATCTCGTCCGTCACGTCCGTCAGCAGCGTGGGCGGCAGGTAGCGCGTGGCAGCGTCGGGTGTGCCCAACTGGACGACGCGCGCACCTTTGGCCGTGGCATCGTCGAGCAGCGCGCGCAGCCGCTGGAAATGGCCTTCGTTCACCACCCGACAGAGGGCCGGCGAGCGGCCGGGGTCTTCCGAGTAGAAGGCGATGAGCTGCCGGCGGATGGCTTCGACGAGCTGGTCGCGAATGCTTTCGTGCACCAGTACGTAGTCGGGGGCGATGCAGATCTGGCCGTCGTTGATGTACTTGCCCAGCGCGATGCGGCGGGCCGCCGCGCGGATATCGGCCGTTTCATCCACGATGGTGGGCGATTTGCCACCCAGCTCGAGCGTCACCGAGCTGAGGTGTTTGGCGGCAGCCGCCATGACCAGCTTGCCCACGCGCGGCGAGCCCGTGAAGAACACGTGGTTGAAAGGCAGCTCGAGCAGCGCTTGCGCCACCTCAGGGCCTCCCTGTACCAGAGCCACCTCCGCCTCGTCGAACGTCTCGCGTACCAGCTCGCCCATCACCTCCGCCGTGTGGGGCGTGTACTCCGACGGCTTGAGGATGGCCGTATTGCCGCCGGCAATGGCCGAGACCAGCGGCACGAACGTCAGGTTGACGGGGAAGTTCCAGGGCGAGAGGATGAGCGTCACGCCCTTGGGCTCGTAGCGAATCCAGGAGCGCGTGCCAAGCAAAGGCAAGGGAGTAGGCACGCGGCGCGGGGCCAGCCACCGACGCAGGTTGCGGCGCACGTGTCGAATCTCGCGCACGGCAGGATACAGCTCGGCCAGGTCCACCTCGGCGGGGTGTTTGCCGAAATCGGCATGCAGCGCCTCGTAAAAACGCGGCCGGTACTTCATTACGGCATCGAGCAGCGCATCGAGACGGGCGCGGCGCTCGCTGGCCGTGGTCAGGCCCATTTGCGGGGCGTGCGCCCGCTGCTTTTCGAACAGGTGCCGAACGAGTGTGTCTGCTGTGGAGGTCGCATTCATGGCTTGTGTCTTTTCGCATGTCCTGCCTTTCGGCAAATGACACTCTCAAGTTAGAGGCCACTGAAAAAACCCCAAATCTCACGCAACAGCTTGTTCCCGGTGGCCGGGACAGGCTCCGACGCCAGTCGGGGACGCAAAAGCCTGTCCCGACACAAGTCGGGGACGCAACGATTCGCAATGTATTTTTTGTTTTAATTCAGTTTGTTATTTATTATGTTACGCGTCATCCC
>WFYJ01000126.1 GCA_015490175.1 Saprospiraceae bacterium
GCGCTTGTCTCAACAGGTGCCGGTCGTGCGCTTGGCCGCACGACCGGCACCTGTTGAGACAAGCGCCGCCCCGAGGGGCGCCGCTTGATGTTTGTTTTGTTTTTGCTTGAAAAGTCCGGGAACAGCATGTCATGCAACCCCAATCGCCGGAGATGTAAGTGCGCTCAGAATTTGAACAAGCACTTGATAGTCAAGACAAAAACGTTCAACGCTACACGCTCAACCCTCAACCTGGTCAAAAGCTGCGCCCAAACTGCGTCGGTCTGCGGCCGAAAGCTGCGGTTGCAATGAATGAGGAATCGAGAAACCGAAGAACCGAGTATTTGACAATATAAACTGATAATCAATAAGAAAAACATTAAACTCTAAACTCTACAACCCTCAACTTCAAGCTTTTGCTTGGCACCTTTTTTCAGGAGGAGACACTCCTCTCTCCATCTCTCCTCCCTTCTCACGCGCAAAGCGAGCCTCAATCCGCTTCGAACCGCTCTGCCCACCGCTCTTTGCGGTCATGGTCGGGCTGTTGGCGCTTGTCGAACAGGTAATTGCCCATGACGAGGTAGTCCATTTCGGTGCGCATGAAGCAGCGGTAGGCATCGTCGGGCGTGCAGACGATGGGTTCGCCGCGCACGTTGAAGCTCGTATTCACCAACAGGCCGTAGCCCGTCATTTGCCGAAAGGCAGACAACAGCCGATGGTAGCGCGGATTGGTCTCGCGGTGCACCGTCTGGACGCGCGCCGAGAAATCGACGTGCGTCACGGCCGGGATGTCAGAGCGCTTGACGTAGAGCCGCTCCATCATGGGCAGCGCGTAGTAGCCCTCGGGCACCTCGTGGCGGCGCGCTTCGGCCACCGGTGCCACCAGCAGCATGTAGGGCGAGGGCCGATCCAGGTCGAAATAGCGGCTCGCCTCTTCGGCCAGCACCGAGGGTGCAAAGGGCCGAAAGCTCTCGCGATACTTGATCTTGAGGTTGAGGCGGCGCTGCATGTCTTCGTTGCGCGCATCGCCGAGGATACTGCGGTTGCCCAGCGCCCGCGGACCAAACTCCATGCGTCCCTGAAACCAGCCCACGGCATGGCCTTCGCGCAGCAGACGGGCCACCTCTTCGGCCAGCGCATCGAAATCGTCGTGCCGGTGAAAGGGCGCGCGATAGCGCCGCGCCGTCCGCTCGATATCCAGATCGGAAAAGGCGGGGCCGAGGTAAGCACCCTGCATGGCATCGGGCGTCTGCGGCTGGCGCTCCTGCCCGAAGTACAGGTGATGCGCCGCCAGGGCCGCCCCCAGGGCGCCGCCCGCATCGCCCGCAGCCGGCTGGATGTAGAGGTCGTCGAACAGGCCCGCCCGCAGCAGCTTGCCGTTGGCCACGCAGTTGAGCGCCACGCCGCCGGCCAGACACAGGTGGTCGGCGCCGGTAAGGCGCTTCGCCTCGCGCGCCATGGCCAGCACCACCTCCTCGGTCACCAACTGGATGGCCATGGCCAGGTCGCAATGGTGCTGCTCGATGGGTTCCTCGGGCCGCCGCCGCGGAAAGCCGAAAAGCGCCTCCCACTTGCGGTCGTCCACCATGCGCAGGCCCGTCGCATAGCGAAACCATCGGGGATCGAGCCAGAGCGAGCCGTCGTCGTAGATCCGCACCAGGCGGCTGCGGATCAGATCGAGGTAGTGCGCCACCGCTTCCGAGCCCGGACGCCCGTAGGGCGCCAGTCCCATCAGCTTGTACTCGCCCGAGTTGACCTTGAAGCCCAGCCAGTAGGTGAAAGCCGAATACAGCAGTCCCAGCGAATGCGGGAAGTGCAACTCGCGCAGCAGCCGGATATGGCGCCCCTCACCGTAGCCGAGCGAGGCCGTGGCCCACTCCCCCACTCCGTCAACGGTCAGAATGGCCGCCCGCTCGAAAGGTGACGGATAAAACGCACTGGCGGCATGCGACAGGTGATGCTCCGGAAACAGCAACTTCAGCCGCCGCCGGTCGAAAGGCATGACCTCGGCCAGCCCCTCCCGCACGATGCGCTTCAGGAACATCTTCTCGCGCAACCACACGGGCATGGCCTTGACGAACGAAGCCACGCCCCGCGGCGCAAAGCCGTAGTACGTCTCCAGCAGCCGCTCCAGCTTGAGCAGCGGCTTGTCGTAGAAGACCACCGCATCCAGCTCGTCAAGACTGCGGCCGCCCTCCTCGAGGCAATAGCGCACCGCATGCACCGGAAACGATGCGTCGTGCTTCCGACGCGTAAAGCGCTCCTCCTGCGCCGCCGCCACGATGCGTCCGTCTTCGACCAGCGCCGCCGCCGAGTCGTGATAAAAAGCCGATATGCCGAGGATGGAAGACATTTGATGAAGAGGAATCGAAGAACTGAGGATGCGAGGATTGAGCACACTGAAAAAAGTCCGTAACAATCCCGACTTGTCGGGATGACGCGTGACGCGTGCACACTATAGATAACATACTGATTTAAGATAAAAAATACATCGCGAATCGTTGCGTCCCCGACTGGCGTCGGGACAAGCTGTTGCGTGAGATTTGGGGTTTTTTCAGGGGCCTCAGGATTCGATTTGCACTTACTCGGCGGTCATCCGGGTGCACTACATGGTAAAAAACATTTGCTCAGGATCCGTCATACTGCAATGGAAAGCTGCGAACGTCACCAGCTTGACCATTCGCATCCTTTGCGGGGTAGTGTCCCCGATTAACTGATTTCAGACTGCGTTTTCTGCGGCCGAAGGCTGCGGTTTCAATGGCTGAGGAATCGAGGAACCGAAGAACCGAGGATTTGACAAAAAACTGATAATCAACAAGAAAAACTCTCAACCCTCAACCCTCAACCTTGCGTGCTTCACCTTTCTGCACCCAGTCCATTTTCGGGATGCGCGATCATCTATTTAAGGACACCACCCTTTGCGATCGTTGCGTTCCCGACTAGCGCTGGGACAAGCTGTGGCGCCGTAGCGTGCACAGGAAGCCCCGGTTCCGTTCGAAACAAAAAAGCCTGCCGGGTAGAGCAGGCTTTGGGGGAGGGAATCATACAGCACAGGCGCCACGGCAATCCGATCACTTCGCCACACCCTCTTCAGCCAGCACCTTTCCCACTCGAAGGTATTCCGGCCTTTCCGGCAAATCCGGAAAAACGCGATACACCAGCTCGCTGTCGGGGAAGAAGATATACCAGAACGTGAGGAAGAGGATAGCGAGATCGGTGTACATCGAGCGATGCTCGAGGTACCAGAGCTCCAGCTCGCCCTTGTACGGGGCGATCCACTGCTCATAGCACGC
>WFYJ01000127.1 GCA_015490175.1 Saprospiraceae bacterium
TGTATTCTCAGTGCGTCTCTGTGTAACTGAAATGATTTTTCGACTTTTTTCAGCAGGCTCATTGCTCAAATCCTCGGTTCTTCGGTTCCTCATCCATTGAAACCGCAGCCTTCGGCCGCAGAAAACGCAGCTTGAACGCAGCTTGCGCAGTCAGTCACTCCCTCACTCCATCTCTCTTCTCTCCATCTCAGAAAATCGACCATTGACTATGATCAAAAATTCCCGAACCGAATTGCGTTGGGGTATAGGGGTGGTGTATCTTGGCCGCAAACCCGAAACCAACCCGAAAAGCACCACCTGCCTGATGAACGACCCCACACCCGTATGTATCGTCGGTGCCGGCCCGGCGGGCACCTCTGCAGCCCTGAAACTGGCCTATCACGGCATCCGATGTGTACTTATCGACAAGGCCACCTTCCCTCGCGACAAGGTTTGCGGCGATGCCATCAGCGGCAAGGTGACCACCTTGCTCAACCGGCTGGACCCCGCTATCATTCGTCGGTTCGAGGCCGAGCCTGGCAAGGTGGATATCTGGGGCATCCAGTTCTACGCTCCCAACGGCATACCAATGGAGATTCCCTTCGTGCCGGCGCCGGGAAGCGACCTGCCCGGGGCGCCGGGCTATGTGAGCCGTCGCTGGGATTTCGACCATTTCATGGTGCGCGAGGTGGAGCGGCGTCCTGAGGTAGAGGTGATTCTGGGCAAGGCGGTCAAGGGGTACCGCCCTTTGCCGGAAGGCTGGGAGGTGCAGCTCGAGGGCGGTGAGGTGATCCACACCCGCTTGCTGCTGGTGGCCGACGGCGCCCACTCCCGCTTCAGCCGACACGTGGCGGGCCTGCCTGTCGAAAAAAAACACCATGCCGGTGCCGTGCGGGCCTACTACCGCGGCGTGACGGGCATGGACCCGCGCGGCTTTATCGAGCTGTACTTTCTGAAGGAGCTCACGCCCGGCTATTTCTGGATCTTTCCGTTGCCAAACGGCGCAGCCAACGTCGGCCTCGGCATGCGTTCCGACTACATTGCGAAGCGTCGTGTCAATTTGCGCAAGGCATTCGAACAGGTGGTGCAAGCGCATCCCGTGCTGAGCAAGCGTTTTGCGAAAGCGGAAAGAGAAGGGCCGGTGCAGGGGTATGGCCTGCCGCTTGGCTCGGGGCGCTACCGCCTGTCGGGCGATCACTACATGCTGCTGGGCGACGCGGCTCACCTCGTGGATCCGCTCACGGGCGAAGGCATCGGCAATGGCTTCTATTCGGGCTTCATCGCCGCCGATCAGGCCAAGGCCTGTATCGAGGCGGGTGACTTTTCCGCGGCATTCATGCAGGCATACGACCGCCGCATTGACCGCGTGCTGGGCGGCGAGTTGCGCCTCAGCTACCGGATGCAGCGGCTGGCGCGCTATCCCGTACTCGTCAATATCATTGCGCGCATCATCCACAGCAATCAGGGTGTGGTGGATGCCATCTCGCGCATGTACACCGACTTCGAGTATCGCAAGCAACTGATCAACCCCCTGTTCTGGATCCGGCAGATGTTCAAAAAATCAGGGTCAAGCGCCCAATAGCAGCGGCACCACCTCGGGTCGGGCCAATACCTGCTGGATGGCCGGCTTGTCGATTTGCGCGAGGCGCAGAGCAAAAGCCTGGCGCAGTCCTGCCGGCACGCGTGCGTCGGTGAGCAGTGTGGCCAGACGGGCACAGGCGCGAGCGTCGAGCTGATCGGCATGGGTGCGCAGCCACAGGAACAGCTCGTGCAGCCAGCCGTTCAGGGCATCGAGCCTGAGGGCGGCATCGGTGGTGTCGGTCGGGGGGAGCGGTATTTCGTTGCCGCTTTCGCGAAACCATGCCTCGGGCCGGGGCCACCGGTCGGCGCCCAGCCGGATGAACTCGACCAGGCGGTCGGCCGTCTCGGCATCGAGGCAGCCCAGGGCGAGCTGGTACACCAGCCGGCGCTCGCGGTTCCAGTCGGGTACCGCAGCGACCAATTGGAAAAACTGCACCAGCGAGCGCGGCGTGGTGCGGCGCCCCGTGGCCAGGCCGGGAAAGGCGAGCACGAACCGGATGCCGCGGGCATCGAGGCCCTGGGCGGTCGCCCATTCGGCCCAGGCTTCGGCATCGAACTGCATGTGCAGGTGCAACATGCGGTTTTGCATGGCGTCGTCGAGTGGGGTGACGCTGTAGTCGCCATCGTCGGGGTTGGCCGTGAGGACGAGGTGCCAGCGGCGAGGCAGCCGCCAGCTCACCAGCTCGTAGCGCTGCCACAGCGGCATGAGGCCGCGCAGGATGCGGTCGTCGGCGCGGTTGAAGTCGTCGAGCAGCAGGATGCCGGGGCCTTCCTCGCGAGGCACCCATGCCGGCGGCTGAAACACAGTCCGCCCATCCTGTACGGTGGGCATGCCCAGCAGGTCGCCCATCTCCTCGAACTGAGCCGGAGCAATGTGCACTACCGGCCAGCCCCGTTCGCGGCCCAGTGTCTCTACGAGCTCGGTCTTGCCGATACCAGGCGGGCCCCAGATGCAGGCCGACAGCCGAAATTCGCCTCTGTCCTCCAGTCGCTCGTTGGTCTGGAAGATGTGCAGCAGCAGGCGACGTATGTCGTGTGCATTCAGGGACATATGCGCGCATCAGAGTGGATGTGGGGTTCAGAGTTCAGAGTTTAAAGTTTTTCTTGTTGACTATCAGTTTTTTGTCAAATACTCGGTTCTTCGGTTCCTCGACTCCTCAGCCATTGAAACCGCAGCTTTCAGCCGCAGAAGACGCAGTGCTGACGCAGTTTTTGAACAGGTTGAGGGTTGAGCGTGTAGCGTTGAGCGTTTTTTGCCCTGAGTATCGGTTGTTTGGCTCAAATCCTCGGTTCTTCGGTTCCTCAGCCAAAAACCGCAGTCGTCGCGCAGTTTCCACAATCGGTCACTCCCTCTCTCCGTCTCAAAATGACCATCGTCAAAAATTCCCAGTATAATTCAGTTTGTTATTTATGATGTCACGCGTCACGTGTCACGCGTCACAGCTTGCCCCGACCAAAGTCGGGGTTGTCACGGACTTTTTTCAGCAGGCTCTTCCCTCATTCTCTCCATCACTCCTCACAAACTCAGCGGTTCGTACAGCCACTTCATGGCCATGTCGCGTTCGCGTTGCTTGCCGTCTTTGTGATAAAATTCGTTGGTGCGGTTGTCGTAGGTGTAGTCTTCGGCCCACTTGCGGTGGTGCTTTGCCAGCTCTTCGAGGGCGTGGACGAGATAGTGTGCTTCTTCATCGGTCATGGTGGGATGTATGGACAGGCGCACCCAGCCGGGTTTGACTTCGAGGTGGCCGTGATCGATCTCGTCGGTGATGGCTTTCGATTTCTCGTAAGAGATCTGGAGCAGATAGTGGCCATAGGTGCCGGCGCAGGAGCAGCCGCCCCGCGTCTGTATGCCGAAGCGGTCGTTGAGCAGGCGTACGGCCAGGTTGTAGTGCAGCCCTTCGATGTAGAAGGACAGGATGCCGAGGCGGTGGCGGTGCTCGTCGGCCAGCAGGTGCAGGCCGGGGATGCGATGCATGGCCGGCCAGATGATGTCGAGCAGCTCTTCCTCACGGGCCAGCATGCGCTGCGGGTCCATTGCTTCCTTGAGGCGCACGGCCAGGCCTGCCTTGATGGTCTGCAGGAATGCCGGCGTGCCGCCGTCTTCGCGCACCTGGATGTCGTCGAAGTAGCGGCGGCCACCCCAAGGGTTGGTCCATGCTACCGTGCCGCCGCCGGGCACGTCGGGCACTTCATTCTGATACAGGCCGGCGTGGAACACGATGATGCCGGGTGTGCCGGGGCCGCCGAGAAACTTGTGCGGCGAGAAGTAGATGGCGTCGAGGCGCTGCTCCTCCTTTTCGGGGTGCATGTCTATGGGAATGTAAGGGGCCGAGGCCGCAAAATCGACGAAAGCGAGCCCGCCGTGGCGGTGCATCAGCTCGGCCAGCTCGTGGTAGGGCGTGATGATGCCCGTGACGTTGGAGCAGGAGGTGAATGCGCCGATTTTCACCTTGCGATGGCGATACTTGCGCAGCAGGTCTTCGAGGTGGTTCAGGTCCACGTCGCCCCGGGGCGTGGGCTGGATGACCTCGAGGTCGGCAATGGTTTCGAGCCACGAGATCTGGTTGGAGTGGTGCTCCATGTGGGTGACGAACACGATGGGGCGCTCGGCCTCGGGCAGGCGGATCATGTCGCGGTAGCGCTCGTGCACGCGCAAGCCGAGGATGCGCTGAAACTTGTTGATCACGCTCGTCATGCCGGCACCGCGCGCCAGAATGACGTCGCTCTCGTTGCCGCCCACGTGGCGCTTGATGAGGTCGAGGGCTTCGTGGTAGGCGTGCGTCATGGCCGAGCCGGTGGTGCTGGTCTCGGTATGCGTGTTGCCCACGAAAGGCATGATCTCTTCTTGCAGGCGCTTTTCGATGGGGCCGTACAGGCGCCCCGAGGCCGTCCAGTCGGCATATACGAGCGGTTTTTCGCCGAAAGGCGTTTCAAAAGTCTGATCAATGCCGATGATGTGTTTGCGGAAGCGGGCAAACCACTGTTCGAGGGCGGACGTTGCATTTTGCCGAAAGGCGGATTGTGGTGGCATACTCAGAGCTCTTTTTGTTTGTCTTTCTTCATGGTGAAATCGGTGAAATCGGCACTTCGCCACTCAATCACTCCATCACTCAATCACTCCATCACTCCATCACTCAATCACTCCCTCTCGGAATGGCGGATCGCGTTGCGCACGATGTGCCTGCCAAGATAGGAGGTTTTGCTCTGTCGGGCCGGGGTTTCGATGCGTGTGCGGCCTTGACAGGCCGACGGGAGGGGCAGCAAGGTGAACTTTGTCATCGTACGGGCTGTCAGAAACTGGTAAATTGCCGTTTCATTCGAGGTAAAATGCTATTTTCGAGTTGACAAACGCTTCACAGCGATCAGGTACAAACCGTTGCCGATGAGCAAAATGAAGGAAATCCGCGACGAGGTCACCATCAAATTTGCGGGTGACTCGGGCGATGGCATGCAGTTGACCGGTGCGCTGTTTACGGACAACACGGCGCTGACCGGCTCGGATCTGGCCACCTTTCCCGACTTTCCTGCCGAGATCCGCGCGCCGGCCGGCACCTTGCCGGGCGTGTCGGGCTTCCAGATCCATTTTGGCAGCAAAAAAATCTTCACGCCGGGCGATGAGTACGACGTGCTGGTGGCCATGAACGCCGCCGCGCTCAAGACCAACCTTTCGCGCGTGCGCAAGGGGGGCACCATCATCGCCAACACCGACGGCTTCGACGCCAAAAACCTGCGCCTGGCCAGGTATGAGACCAACCCGCTGGAGGACGACAGCCTCAAGGACTACGAAGTTTTTGCCATACCCATCACGAAGCTGACGCGCGAGGCGCTGGCCGACAGCCCGCTGGGCACCAAGGAGAAAGACCGCAGCAAGAACATGTTCGTGCTGGGCTTCCTGCTGTGGCGCTACAGCCGCGACCTGAAGAGCGTGGAGCGTTTCCTCGAAGCCAAATTCGCCAACAAGCCGGAGGTACTCGCAGCCAACCTCAAGGTGTTGCGCGCCGGCTACCACTTCGGCGAAACGACCGAGACGTTCAGCACGACCTTTCAGGTCAGGCCCGCACCCCTGCCGCCGGGCACCTATCGCAGCATCATGGGCAACCAGGCGCTGGTGCTGGGGCTGGTGGCTGCCGCCAAAAAGTCGGGACTCGAGCTCTTTTACGGCTCCTATCCCATCACGCCGGCCAGCGACATCCTGCACCAGTTGGCCGGCTACCGACATCTGGGCGTCAAGACGTTCCAGGCCGAAGACGAAATCGCCGCCATCTGCGCCGCCATCGGTGCGGCCTACGGCGGGGCGCTGGCTGTTACCGGCACCTCGGGGCCGGGCATCGCCCTCAAGTCGGAAGCCATGGGCCTGGCCGCCATCCTCGAGCTGCCGCTCGTCATCTGCGACATTCAGCGGGGCGGTCCCTCGACGGGCCTGCCCACCAAGACCGAACAGGCCGACCTGCTGCAGGTGCTCTACGGCCGCAACGGCGAGTGCCCCATGCCCGTGCTGGCGGTCCGCTCGCCGGCCGACGCCTTCGAGGCGGCCTTCGAGGCGTGCCGCATCGCCCTGCAGCACATGACGCCGGTCGTGCTGCTCAGCGACGGCTACATCGCCAACGGCGCCGAGCCGTGGCGCTTTCCCCGGGCGGCCGACCTGCCGCGCATCGAGGTGCATTTTGCGGAAGCAAAGGCCGAAGAAAACGGACAGCCCTTCCTGCCCTACACCCGCGACGAGCGCGGCGTACGGCCCTGGGCCTTGCCCGGCACCAGAGGCCTGGCCCACCGCATCGGTGGCCTGGAGAAGGAGCACCTCACGGGCAACGTCTCGTACGATCCCGACAACCACGAGCTGATGGTGCGCCTGCGCGAGGAGAAAGTGGACAAAATCGCCGATGACATCCCGCTTCAGCAGCTCGAGGCAGGCCACGAGGAAGGTGACCTGCTGCTGTTGGGCTGGGGTTCGACCTGGGGCGTCATCGAGTCAGTGACGCGCCAGTTGCTCGACGAAGGGTACAGGGTGGCCCATGCCCACCTGCGCTACATCCGGCCTTTCCCGCGCAACCTGGGCGAGCTGCTGCAGCGCTACCGCAAGGTGGTAGTGCCCGAGATCAATCGCGGACAACTGGCACGGGTGCTGCGCGCCGAGTTCCTGTTGCCGGTCGTACAGTTCAACCGCGTACGGGGCGTGCCCATTTCGCATAATGAGCTCTATGCTTTCGCAAAACAGCAACTGACCGAAATGGCAGACGTGACCGTGTGAACGTAGCGCGCAAGCTGAGACGGGGCTATGCCGGAGTGTCGAGGTTGGGCAACCGAGGAATGAGCGCACTGAAAAAAGTCCGTAACGGCCCCGAGTTTCGGGGCAAGCAGTGACAATCCCGACTTGTCGGGATGACACGTAACATCATAAATAACAAACTGAATTAAAACAAAAAATACATTGCGAATCGTTGCGTTCCCGATACTCGGGACAGGCTTTTGCGTTCCCGACTGGCGTCGGGACAAGCTGTTGCGCGAGACTATGGTTTTTTTCAGGGCCCTCAAACTTGAAACCCTCAACCCTGAGGCTACTGAAA
>WFYJ01000128.1 GCA_015490175.1 Saprospiraceae bacterium
ATCCTGGATATTGAAAAACAAAAATCGTTTTTCTTTCTCTCCCCGGCCGCCACTCTTTCAAGGTGGAGACACGGGTTCGATTCCCGTACCGGCTACGGAAGGAAGCCTCGACGCCTGTGCGTGTCGGGGCTTTTTGCTTTGGCGGAGGGGCGATCCTGGATATTGAACCAGCTGAAAAAGTTGCAAGATTGTTCAGTGACACAGAGCGCCACAGAGGATACACTGATTTACACAGAGCAGGAAAAACTGCGGGCGTGCTGCAGCCTTCTGCGTCTGAAGGCAGCGGTTTCAATGGGTGAGGATTTGAGGAACCGAGGATTGAGCCCCCTGAAAAAAGTCCGTAACAATCCCGACTTGTCGGGATGACGCGTGACGCGTAACATCATAAATAACAAGTTGATTTAAAATGAAAAACACATTGCGAATCGTTGCGTCCCCGACTTTGGTCGGGACAAGCTGTTGCGTCCCCGACTGGCGTCGGGACAAGCTGTTGCGTGAGATTTGGGGTTTTTTCAGTAGGCTCAGGATTTGAGTAAATAACTGATAGTCAGGATAAAAACTCGGCCTTTTCCCGGTGCGCTCAAATTTCCTTTCGCCGGGTATGGCGTGCCTTGTTTCGCCCGCGTATGGCAAGTTGCAACAACCCCCGGGAAAGGGTGTTAGCTTTACAGCAAACACACCTGCTCATGCAAATCTGGACCTGGCTGCGCCAAATGTTTACCCAAGTGGAAGAAAGCTCCGCCTCGAATCCGGCCGAGCACGAAGTGCTGCGTCGGAGCGAAGAGGAAAAAGCCGATTTCGATCAGTGGTGTCGCACGCTGGTGCGGCGCCGGCTCATGGATTGGCTGATGCACCAGTATGCCACTTTCCTGGTTCGTCCCGACGATCTGGACGAAGCCATTGATTTTCTCGATCTGCCGGCCTCGAAAGGCTTTGTCATACACCTGCACCAGACCGGCTATTCTGCCCGCGATGCGCGCCATCTGATGGATTACCTGTGCGATCGCGTGCGCCAGGCAGGGTATCGGCGCCAGCTCGCCGACAGGCGCGTCTTTCAACGCGATGGCGCCATCGAGGAGGTAGAGCGCTACTACCTGAAGCCTGCGCCGGGGCGCGGCAGCGAAGGGAAGTTTGTCCAGCGATTTGGCAATGTGCTCATTCAGTTAATGTGGCGCGACGGGCGCTTGCACCATCTCACCTTTCAGGCCAACACCTACAACGATCACCTCTTCGAAGCACCGGAGGCGTTCAAGGGTTTGATGCAGGCGCTTACGGCCGAAGACTGATCTTGCAACGTCTTCAGGTTGAGGGAGGGCGTGATTGAGGGATGGAGTGAGTGAGTGAGGAGTGAAGAGTTGCCCTTTCACGCAACAATTCGCAATGTGTTTTTTTGTTTTAATTCAGCTTGTTATTTATGGTGTTACGCGTTACGATGTCACTGCTTGTCCCGAAACTCGGGGCCGTCACGGACTTTTTTCAGTGCGCTCATTCTTCGGTTCCTCAATCGAAAACCTCCATCGTCTATGGACAATTGAGTATCGTCAAAAACCCCCAGACTGAATTGCGTTGAGTATAATCGGGCACATTACCCTGTATGCAACTTCATTCGCCAGTGCATCAATCCAGGCGGACGAGCAACTGGTTTTTTTCTACGGCCTGACCTGCTTCTGCAAACACTTCCTTCACGGTGGCGTCGCCGGGCGCCTTGATGATGTTTTCCATTTTCATGGCTTCGAGGATGAGCAGGGGCTGGCCTTTGGTCACGCTGTCGCCGGGCTGGACCAGTACTTTGACCACGAGGCCGGGCATGGGCGCCTTCACGTCGGCGATGGTGTGGGCGGTGTTTGCCGAAAGGCCCATGCGTTCGATAAGGGCATCGAGCTCGTCGGTGATGCGCACCTCGTAAGCTTCGCCGTTGACGCGCACGCGCAACAGCCGCCGCTTCCAGTCGGCCGAAAGGATCTCGGCATGCCACGAGCGGTTGTCGCGCAGGATGTGCAGCCGCCCATCTTCGGGCACGGCATCGAGGGCGCGGGCTTCTGCTTCGGTGAGCTCGAACTCGAGGGTGTCGTTGAGGCGCAGTTTGTACTTCATGGATTCGATTTGGTTGGGCTTTTTGCGGCAGCAGGATCAGGCGGCATGCGGGGGACGGCTCATTTGCATCATGGCCCGCGTTTCGAACACGGTAAAGGCGATGTAGGTCAGTGCAAGCGTGGCGCCATACCACTTGTCGGGCGGATGAAACAGCCTGTCAAAGCCCACCAGCAACACCACGGCCAACAGCATCTTGAATCCGGCCACGGCCATGACGAAACGGATGAACGCCTGCCCTTTCTCCTTGTCGAGCAGGCGCATGGCCAGCGAACCGCTCACCCAGGCCAGCACGTAGAAGATGACGAACAGGCTGAGCGCGTACCAGGCATAGTCGTGCAAAGGGCCGACGAAGTAGTGCAAGGCAAAAGAGCAAAGGCCAAAACCCAGCCCGAAGAGGGTCAGACTGCGATGGTACGACCTTCCCGGATCCGTCATGAGGTCAATTTTTTGGTGGGAAAAGCAGGTCTTTGAGCGAGACGTAAAAGCCGATGATCAGGCCCAGGAATACGCCCACAATAGTGAACCAGGGGCGTTCACCGCCCTGCCTGGCATCGAGCCGCTGGCCGATGTACGCCCCCAGTCCGATCAGGATGGCCAGTTGGAAGGCCATGCCCGAGTAGCGAAGGGCCGCGTCAATTGACTGCTTCCTTTTGCTTTCCTTTTTTGGCGAGCTCACTGGCGTTGGTCTTTTCGTAGTGGTCCTGGCCGTTGGCTGCGCCGTTGGTGGGCTTGCCCATCGAGAACGAGCCCGTCACCGTGGCGCCCGACTGCACGATGAGCTTGCCGTAGTGCACTTTGCCGTTGACCGAAGCCGTTTCCTTGATCTGCAGCAGTTCGCCGACCACGAGGGTGCCTTCGAATTTGCCTTCGATGACAGCGTTGGCACAGCGAACTTCTCCTTCGATATACCCTTCGGGGCCGATGATGACTTTGGCGTCGCAATGCAGCGTACCCTTGATCGTGCCATCGACGCGCATGTCACTCGTAGCGCGAATGTCCCCTTCCACCATGGTGCCGCTTACCAGGCTGTTCAGCCCATTCACTGCAGCTACCGGCTTGGCAGCCGTTTTGGCTTTGCCGTTGTCTTTCTTGTTGTTTTTTCCACCAAACATAGAGTCGAAATTTTGCAAGTCCCTGAATGTGTTTGTTTTCTCAAGCGTATGTACATGCCCTTGTCAGGCGGATTGTTCGTTTAGCCGTTGGACGGGGGTTCAAGGGATAATCGGTTGAAGGGACACGCGAATATGCTGCATTCGCCACGAAATACAAGGCGAGATGGGGAGGCAGATTGTCTTTTTCTCGGCGCGGCTCAGATAAAAATATCCTGCACGGGGCGGATATGTTCCCTCTGTGCAGGATATTTTGTGTGGTGATAAAGCCGCCTCAGGCAAAATTCTCGAAATGCGATTTTCCCCCCGCCGGCGGCAAAAGTACTGACTCTCTTAGAATTTCGGGCAATAAACGCCCCGTTTTTCGGGGCCGCAGAAGCGATACTGCATGGCGAACTCGAAGCTGCCGTTGCCATTGGAAGCCTGGCGCAGGTCCGACATATTGACGTCGTAGCTGAAGCCAAGGGTGAACTGATTGTAATCGAAGCGGGTCGAAAGGATGAAGGCATCGCCGAGAATGCCCTCGTCCAGCTTGTTGGCAATGCGCACCCACGTGCCCACCTGGAAAGCCTGGTAGTCGTTGCGGCTGCGGTTGAGCACGAAGCGGAAGCTGGTGCCGCCGTTGACCTGCATGGAGGGGCCTTGCATCATCACGATGGCGCCGGGCACCATGCCGAACTTGGGCGACAGCTCGAACTCGCCCCCCACGTGGAAGGTGAAGCGGCTGTACAGGTCTTCCACCTGGCCCTGGTAGAACGACTGGTTGGCGCGGTTGAGGTGATGAAAGGCAGCACCCATGTAGAACGAATTGCGGTCCCATACGCTGAACCACAGCAGGCCCGCTGCCATGTCGGCAAAGATGAAGTTGGGCTCGAAGTTGTCTTCGAAAGTGGGCAGGGTGGGGTCGTAGCCGCCTTGGCCGTCGTACTGCGAGGGCCACTTGAGCTTGATGAAGTCGACGCTGCGCTGGGCGATGCCTCCTTCGGCACCCACGACGAGGTAGTGTGCTTCGCGGCGGCCACCTCCCATGCGCTTGGCATAAGAGAGGCTCAGCTTGCCGGTGGTGGTGCCAAACTGGGCTTCTCCGGCCTTGTCGCCCCAGAACGTGCCACCCACGCCGAAGTAGTCGTAACGCCCCACAGGGATGCGCTGGTCGTACGACACGCTGTAGGTAGAGAAGGCGTAGCTCTTCAGCACGGCCGCCCACTGGTTGCGGTAGTTCGCCGTCAGGCGGATGTTGCAGTCCATCACGCCGGTCATGGCCGGGTTGAGGTTGAGGGGCGAGAGGTAGAACTGTGAGAAGTGGATGTCCTGGGCTTGCAGGCCCACGAAGCTGCACAGAGCAAACAATACAGGCAACAGTGAGGCGCGATACTTCATCGTGTCGAGGTTTACGCAATTCGGGCGGTGCACGGAATGTGCACACTTGAATATTCCGCTACAATGATAAGGCTTGCGCCAAAATACGTTGACACGCTTCTGACAAAAAAGGATTTTTTGGCGTACAAACGGCATTTTCCGTGGCCGGCAAAGGAGGGTTGCAAGCGCGTGTGGATTGTCCTGAGATGAAGAGATGGAGAGATGGAGGGAATGAGCGAATGGAAAGTGCGTGTGCGTGGTGCCGCTCGTGCTCTTGGTCCCTCCCTCCTTCACTCATTCTCTCCCTCACTCCCTCACTCCCTCACTCCATCACTCCCTCACTCCCTCACTCCCTCACTCATTCACTCACCTGCTTCCCAGCGTACGGTTGGCAGGGGCATGGCCATTTTTGAGCTGAGCGAAGGCATCGAGGCCACATTCCAGAAAGTCGGCATACTCTTCGGGGTCGGGGGTGTAGCCTACGGGGCGCGTCAGCAATTGGCCGTCGGGCGAGAGCAGGACGTAGTAGGGCTGCGAGTTGGTGTTGAAGTATTCGGTCTGGAAGTGCGACCATTTGTCGCCTACGCGGCGCAGCTTGCGCGTGCCGCCCGTGACCTGCTCGACGACGACCTGTTCTTCCTCGGGCAGCTCGATTTTTTCGTCCACGTAGAGCGAGATGAGTACGTACTCGTTGCGCAGGAGGCGGTCCACTTCGGGCTCGGGCCATACGTGTTCCTCCATCTTGCGGCAGTTGACACAAGCATGGCCCGTGAAGTCGATCATCACGGGTTTGCCTTCTTTTCTGGCGTAAGCCAGCCCCGCTTCCAGGTCGTGGAAGCAGTCCAGGTTGTTGGGGCACTCCTTGGGATGCAGCCAGCTATAGCCGGCAGGTGGCGCCAGACCACTCAGCAGCTTGAGTGAGCGGAAGGTGCCTTTTTCCTCGTCGTAGATGAAGCCGGTGGCCAGATAGATGGCAAAGGCGAGCGACAGGGCCCCCAGCACGGCACGTGCCGGCGAGATCTTCTGGTTGGGCGAGTCGTGGGGGAAGCGGATCAGCCCGAAGAGATAGGCGGCCAGCCCCAGCGCAATGAGGATCCAGATGGCCAGGAAGGGCTCGATCTTGAGCAGTCCCCACTTCTTTACCAGATCGGCATTAGAGAGGAACTTGAAGGCCAGCGCCAGCTCGATAAAGCCCAGCACCACCTTGACAGTGTTGAGCCAGCCGCCCGACTTTGGCAGCGACTGCATCATGCTGGGGAAGGCGGCGAACAGCGCAAAGGGAAGCGCCAGCGCCAGGCCGAAGCCGCTCATGCCGGCGGTGAGCTGCATGGCGCCGCCGTCGGAAGTGAGGGCGCCGGCCAGCAGGCTGCCCAGAATGGGGCCCGTGCACGAAAACGATACGAGGGCCAGCGTCAGCGCCATGAAGAAAATGCCGAGCGTGCCGCCTATGCCTTCGGCTTGGCTGACTTTGTTGGTCCAGCGCTCGGGCAGCGTCAGCTCGTAGTAGCCGAAGAACGAGAAAGCGAAGATGACGAAGATGACGAAAAAGGCGATGTTGAGCCAGACGTTGGTCGAAATGTCGTTGAGGATGTCGGGGTTGATGCTGTCCATCAGGTGAAACGGCACGCTCAGCAGCACATAGACCAGAAAGATGAAGAAGCCGTAAAGCGAGGCATTGAGCACGCCCTTGCGTCGCGTCCCCGATTTTTTGGTGAAGAAGCTGACCGTGAGCGGGATCATCGGGAACACGCAGGGGGTGAGCAGGGCCACCAGGCCCCCGATGAATCCCAGGAAAAAGATGGACCACAGGCCTTTGCGCTTCACTTCGGTACCGGCATCTTCTACCGAACAGGAGGCCACGGGATTTTCCAGGTCGGGCTTGGGGATGGGGTAGAGGGCGCTCGTGGCCGGCTCCGTTTCCTCGGTGGCGGGGCTGTCGCCTTCGATGAGGGCTTCTGCCGCCTCGCCGAGCAGGGCCTGGCCCGTGGCCGGCACCAGGTAGAACGACACGGTCGTGGGCGGCAGGCAGCGCGTGTCGTCGCAGGTCATGTACTCGAGCCAACCCGTCACGGGCTCGTCGGGGTTGGTGGTGCGGATGCGCTGCACGAAGCGGGCATCGTGCTTGTACTTGGTCACCTCCATTTCGAAGATGGGGTCGAAGCCGGTGATGCGCTTGCTGCCCGATTCCGCCACCTCGCCCACCTGCTCGAGCCCTTCCTTTTCGTCGAACCAGAAGCTGGTGGGTATGGGGCCGTCGCCTTCGATGTGTTGCGAGTAGATGGCCCAGCCCTCGTCAATGGCGGCCTCGAAGATGAGGTCGTAGGTCTGGTCGTCCACCTTTTCCACGCGTGCCGACCATTTGACCGGTTCGAGCAAGCCTTCCGACGGAGGTTCGGCTTCGGCGGCTGCTTCCTCGGCGGTTTGCGCTTGCGCAAATGCCGGAGTGGGAGGCGTTTGGGTTTTGCCGGAGGGCATCTCGACGGCAGGGGCCGGTTTGGCGGAAGCCGAGGCTTCACCCTCGCCGTCCTCGAAGCCTTCCATTTCTTCTTCTTCTGCCTTTGCGGGTGTTGTGGCTTCGGGGCGCTTCAGCGCGAAGCGGAAATCCACTTCTTCGGGGGGCAGGCAACGCGTGTCGTCGCACGTCATGTATTCGAGCCAGCCCGTGATGGGCTGGTCATAGCTCTTCATCTGCACCCGCTGCGTGAAGGTGGCCTCCTTGCCGTATTTGACCACTTCCATCTCGAAGATGGGGTCGAAGCCGGCCTTGCGGTGCGCGCCCGTCTCCGCGGTTTCGCCCTTCAGCACGTAGTGCGTGCCCTCATCAAAGTGGAACGAAGTGGGGATGGGGCCGTCGCCTTCGAGGTGCTGCGAATAGACGTACCAGCCGTCGTCGATATGGGCAGTGAACACCAGGTCGAACTCGTCGCCCTTGACGTATCTGGCTTCGAAAGTCCATTTCACGGGGCGCAGAATCTGCGCTTGCAGCGCGTGCCAGGTGGCACCAATGAGGGCCAGTATCGTCAATACGTACTTCATGTGACTACAGCTTTGTGCGGGAATTCGGGATGGCGCCTGCAAAAATAATGCAGCCACCTGCCGGCATTTCAACAGCTGCCGGACAATAATAGATTTTTAACCTTCGCCATGAAGGGCAGCCCCTCACACGGCCAGGCGGCGTGCCGCCAGCAGCGACTCGAACAGTTTGCGGCCATCGGTGTTGCCCAGCACCTCTTCGGCGGCGCGCTCGGGGTGGGGCATCATGCCGATGACGTTGCGCTGCTCGTTGCAGATGCCCGCGATGTGATGGAGCGAGCCGTTGGGGTTGCTCTGGGCGGTGAGTTCGCCCTCGGGCGTGCAGTAGCGGAACAGCACCTGGTGGTTGGCTTCGAGGCGGTTGATGGTGTCTTCGTCGGCGTAGTAGCGGCCGTCGGCATGGGCGATGGGGATCTTCAGCACCTCGCCGGCATGCAGCGTGGCCGTCACGGGCGACTGCAGCGACTCGGTGCGCAGCCAGACATTCTTGCAGATGAACTTCCGGTTTTCGTTGGGCAGCAACACGCCCGGCAGCAAGCCTGCCTCGCAAAGGACCTGGAAGCCGTTGCAGATGCCCCACACGTAGCCGCCCGCCTTTGCAAATTCGATGACCGACTGCATGATAGGCGAGAAACGGGCGATGGCACCCGCACGCAGGTAGTCGCCATACGAAAAACCGCCGGGCAGCACCACGCAGTCGTCGGTGGTCAGGCCGCCCAGGTCGGTGTCCTTGTGCCACAGTTTTTTCACCTCACAGCCCATCACCGTGCCCAGCACGTGGACCATGTCGTCGTCGCAATTGGAGCCGGGAAATACGACTACGCCGAATTTCATATCCAGAATTTTTGCGCCTTTCGGCAAATGAAGCACAAAGGTAGCGAATTGGAGAAGGAGAGATGGCGCGAGGAGAAGAGGAGAGGAATCGCGGATTTGCTGGTTGAGACTGCGCAAACTGCAGATGTTGAAACGCCGCTGTCGCGGCGATGTTGAGACGCGCCAGAGGCGCGATGTTGAGATATGCTTGACGCCATACAGTTTGGGACTTTCCGACGAGTCGGAACAAGCTCCAGCTCGCCGGGAACGAGCTTTCCGACAAGTCGGAACAGGTTTCCGAAGACTCGGAACAAGTTTTGCGCGAGACTTTGGGGTTTTTCAGGGGCCTCAGGATTGAGCGAGGTTGAGACCGCGCGGCGGATGTTGAGACGCCGATACCCGGGGCCTGCCTCAATCCTTCTTTTCGGCATTCGTCGTTCGGCTTTCCACGATGCCGTCGGGCAGATGGGTGCGGATCGGGGTGCCCGGTTCGACCTCGCGTGCCGAGCGCAGCAGGCGGCCGTCGGGCAGGGTGGTGAGGGTGAACCCGCGCCGCATGGTGTGTTCGGGGCGCAGCAGGGCAAGCTGGCGTTCGAGCGTGTCGAGTTCGCGGGCGGCGGTGCGCAGCAGCCAGGTGGTGGCCTTCCTTGCGCGCTGGTGCAGGCCGTCGAGGGCCAGATGTTCGCGCTGCAGGCGGTGACTGACCGCCAGGTGGAGGCTGCGGTGCAGGCGCGCGAGGGTGTCGCGCTGCGCCTGCATGAGAAAGCGCGTTGCTTCGCGCAACCGCTCTTCGAGCACCTGGATCTCCATTTCGAAGTGCATGTTGTGGCGGATGAGCCAGTCGGCAGCAGCGGTGGGCGTCTTGAGGCGCGTGTGGGCCACCATGTCGAGCACAGTCTCGTCGGTCTCGTGACCGATGGCCGTGAGCACCGGCAGCGGAAAGCGGGCCACGGCGCGGCACAGCGCCTCGCTGTCGAAGGCAGCCAGGTCGAGGCGGGAGCCGCCGCCGCGCAGCAGCACCACGCAGTCGAAGTCGCGCTGGCGCGCTTCGATCTCGCTGAGCCGTGCCAGCACCTCTTTTTCCGTAAGGACGCCCTGCATGGCAGCGGGGAACAGCTCGTGCCGGAAGGCATAGCCGAACTCGTTTTCCGAAAGGTGCGTCGCGAAATCTTGCAGGCCGGCGGCCGTGGGCGCCGAGATGAGGGCCAGGCGCTGCACGACGACGGGCAGGGGACGCTCCTTGTTTTTTTCCAGAAGGCCTTCCTGCTGCAGCCTGGCGATGAGCCGGCGGCGGGCCCGCTCGAGGCGGCCCAGCGTGTAGTCGGAGTCCAGGTCGAGCACGTGCAGCTTGAGGCCGTAGCGCTCGTGGTATTCCACCCGCACGCGGGCCTGGATTTCCATGCCCACCTGCAGCAGGGCGTCGAGCTCGCTGCCCAACTGGTCGTACAGCTCGTCGAGCTGGAGGCGCCAGACGACGGCGCCGGCCTGAGCGATGATGTCGCCGGTGTCTTCGTCTTTTTCCACCAGCTCGAGCCAGCAGTGGCCGCGCGCCACCTGCACCTGCCCGATCTCGGCGCGCACCCACACGGCCTCGGGAAAGTTGAGCGCAAACATGCGCCGGATGAATTCGTTGAGCTCGAAAAGGGTATGGACAGTCATAGGCGGTGACCTTGTGCGCGCGAAGATAGGGGCTGGAGCGGCATGCGGCTCATTGGGCCGTCAGCTCCAGCCCCTCGCGGGCCGAGGTGTTGGCGGGGTTGTACAGCAGCACCTGCTCGAACAGCATGCGCGCCTCGTCGCGTTTGCCCAGGCGGTATTTGGTCCAGGCGAGCATCAGCAGGCTGTCGGCATCGAAGGGGTAGTGGTTGACCACCTTTTCGAAGTGGCGCTCGGCCATGCGGAAATCCTCGCGCGCGTAGTAGAGGGCGCCCAGGCGGTAGTGCGTCAACGCGTGGTTGGGATCGATGTCGAGGATCTGCTTGTAGACGGCCAGCACCTCATCCATGTTGCCCAGCGCCGCCAGGGGAATGACCAGCCCGAGTCTTGCCTCGATGCTGAGCGGCTTGAGGGTGACGGCGCGGCGGTAGTACTGCTCCGAGCGGTCGTAGGCGCCGGTCAGGTAGTGGAGCCAGCCCAGCCGCAGGTTCATCGCATAATGGCGCGCCTGGTAGTGCGCCATGAGGGCATCGATGGCGCCCTGATAGTCGCCCGCCGCTTCGGCCTGGTAGCTGCGGGCAAAGGCGTCGAGCGTCTGCTCGAAGGGGCTGCTCTGGGCCTGCGCCGCGGGTGCGAGGAGCCACGGCAGCACGAAGGTCAGCAATAGTGCGGTGAGGTGATTTCCCGTTTTCATAGGCTTCGGTTTGTACCAATGATGAAAGAATAGTAGTGAAAAGGCGTTCCGGCAGGGCTTTGTTTGCGTTCGCCCTGCACGAGCAGGTAAATCATCTGGGGGCCCATTGTCTTTTGCCACATGAGCGACCAGCGGTTGCGGGCGGCGTTGGGATTGTTGTTGAGGATGTATCCGAGGCTTTCGCCAAAAACCACCATGTCGCTCTGGGCGAAAAAGGAGGCGCTGAGGCGCCAGTCGTGGTCGAGCGGCTGCCACTCGGCCTGTACGCGCATGGGCAGGGCCGTGCGGCCGTCGCCCGACAGGTAGAGTTGCGGCTCGACGAGCAGGCGCAGGTAGTGGCGGCCCAGGGGCCTGCCGTACTGCGCGGCGAGGCCGCCTTGCAGGGCCGTGCGCTGTTCGACGCGCAGCGTGTCGGCAAGGGTGGTGCGCAGGGGCAGCGCCGCGCCCCAGAGCGTCAGGGAGAGCGGGCCGCGGTGGTGGCGTACGGCCGCGGTGAGCGCGAAGGCGCGCTGGCGCAGTGCGATGCTGGCCGTGCTGTCGGCGGCCTCGGGCTGTGGCTGTTGGCCGTCGAACCACAGGGCGTGCCCCGATAGGACGAGTGCGGTGCCCGGCCGCAGTACGCGGTCGGCGCGCAGGTAGTAGTCCGTTTGCCGGAAAGGCAGTGCGAAGGCGGGCTGTCGCAGCACCGACACGGCATGGGTCAGCCGCCAGCGGGGCGCCGGCCGCTGCACGAAGCCAAGGGTGAGCAGGGCCTGGGCCGGAAACGAGTCGGCCTGGGTGCTGGTGCGCCACAGCACCTCGCCGAACAGGTCGGTGAGGCCCAGCGGGCCGCTGCGGGCCAGCCGCTGCACGGCGGGTGCGGCCTGCCCGGCCAGCACGTACCATTCGTCGTAGCGGTCGCTCATGGCGAGGGCGTACTGCAGCCAGCGGGCGCTGGCCAGGTCGGCGCCGTCGAGGCGCAGGGCGCGCTGCAACTGCTCGATGGCCAGCCCGAAGTGGCCCGTGCGCGCCGCGGCGATGCCGGTGCGCCGGTACCAGACGGCCCAGGGCAGGGGCGGCTCGCATTGTCGGGCCAGTTGCACCAGTGCGTCCCATCGCCCTTCGGCAAACAGACGGGCCGAGTGACGGTCGAGTACCCGCACCGTGCAGCTATCCGACTGGGCGCGAGCCGGCACGAGCGGCGCGAGCCACCCCGCCAGAGCAAGCAAGAGCAGAATCAGGCGGCGGCCGGAGCGGGGGTTCAGGTCGGCGTGCTTCATCGGCTCATGGGTTTTTGCGTGTCCGGAAAGTGGAATGCGTCGGTGCCGGGCGGCAGATCGGGCAGGCGACGGGCCCGCAGCTGCTGTGTGCCGCACCGGCATATCAGTTGCCGCAATCCGTCGGGGCCAATGTGCAGTTGTGCATGCTGGTACAGGCGGCGCCGGCGCCAGCGCCGCAGGTGGACGCGTGCCTCGAGCACGAGCGACGACTCGGCCGTGGTGTCGGCCGGCCAGCTCAGCTCGTAGTCCACCTCGCGGTACTGGTAAAAGGGCGCGGCCAGGTCGTGCAGCCACCGGCCGGGGCCCCGGGCCACCTGGTGCAGCGGAATGTGGTCGTGCACCCTGAGGCGCGGGTAGAAGCCCAGCACCATCCTGGTGGCTGCAAGGTAGAAGTGGTACAGCAGGCTATCGGTCTGGCCCGTGAAAGCGGTGCAGTAGAAGACGGTGTCGTCGCGGTAGAAGGTGAGGGTGCTGCCCGTACTTCGACACAGCAGGTAGGGGCGGCCGTCGGTCCAGGTCTTCACTTCCCATTCCTCGATGCGGGCCGGCGCCGCTTCCCGCTCCGGCCCCTCGGCGCCGATGCCGAAGCGCAGGATCTGGCCGGGCTGCAGTGCGAAGGCCTTGAGCAGCCAGGGGTGCGGCTCGACATTGCTCACCGTGTCGCCCTCGCGCGGGATGTCGTACATGTGAAACTCGGGGGCTTCATTTGCCGAAAGGCGCATCCAGGCAGCTATGGGCCACTCGATGGTGTGGGAGCCGGTCCAGGGGGTGGCCTGCACCTGCATGTGGAGGTGGGGCACGGGCGAGCGGCCCGAGTTGCCGAGGCGGGCCAGCACCTGCCCGCGACGCACGTACTGGCCTGGCTGCACCTCGATGGTGCCGGCGCGCAGGTGGGCCAGGTTGGTGTACAGCCCTTCGGCATGGCGGATGACGATGGCGTTGCCCCAGTTGTCGCGCAGGTTGACCTGGCCCGGCGCGTTGTCGGGCACGTGGTCAATCACTTCGGCCACGTAGCCGTCGGCGGGGGCCAGCACGGGCAGGTTGTAGCAGTAGTAATCTTCGAGGCGGGAGCCGTCGTTGCGCCAGGTGCGGCCCTCGCTGTCCTGCACCTCGAAGTCCCAGGCGTGGCGCCAGGGGCCGCGGTGGGTGTGGGGGCCGTCGTGGCCCTGCGTCACCGTCCACTCGCCCATGAAGGGCAGGTAGATGTGATGCCACACGGCGCCGGCAAAGCGGCGCAGGTAGGTGGTATAGGCGTACAGGTTGGCCTCGGGCGAGTAGGTCTGCACGGCCGGGCGCGGCAGCAGATCCACGTGCGTGATGGAGGCCGTGCTGTACAGCACCAGGAGCACCACGGCCACGAAGGGCAGCGAGTAGATGGGCAGCCATACGAGGGCAAACAGCGACACGGAAGCGGCGATGGCCACGGCAATGACGGGGCCGGCCAGCACGGCCAGCAGGAAGGTGCGCCATGAGGGAATGAAGAAAAAGGCGCCCAGGGCGATGGCCGTCAGGATGAAGTTGAAGCCGATATAGGTGTAGGACAGTTGCGTGATGTCGGCGCCCACGACGTGGTAGTACGCAAAGCCGGACAGAAAGCCGGCCAGCGCCATGAGCGTGGCGATGCGCGAGCTGAGCAGCAGCGCCAGGGTGAGCAGCAGGCCGCTCAACAGGTTTTCCTGGAAAATGATGGCGGCCAGCGAGCGCAACCAGGTGTCGAGCCACAGCGGCAGCGGCCAACTGCTGAGCCACTCGTACCAGCCCACCAGCTCACTGCCGCCCACGCGGTACAGCTCGTTGAGCCGAAAGATGCCCGACTCGCTGTGCCACAGCGCCTCGTACTGGCGCGCGGCCAGCAGGATGGCCCAGATGCTCATCAGAAACGGCAGGCTCAGGGCCGGCAGCCCGAAGCGGGCCAGCAACTGCGTCAGGCTGACACTCCACAACAGCGTGAACACCACGCTCACCACCAGCACCACCGCCATGGCGGCGTTGAGCTCGTAAAGGGAGGCGAGGCTGAGGGTGACCAGCAGCGCATTCATGCCCCACAAACCTTCGCCGATGTAGTCTTTGCCATAGCCCATCAGGCGGGCCAGCAGATGCGTGCCCACCACGCTGGCCAGGCCCGCCAGGCCCGCAGGCCAGTACACGAAGGTGGTGAGCAGCACCAGCAACGAGGCCGGGCGGTGCCGGGTGAAGAATATCTGCCCGTAGGCGTGCAGCGTGCTCTCGGCCCAGAAGCGCACCGCCGTGTTTTGAAACAGCGCGTTCATGACGGATTGGATCCTTCACTGTGTGGCGGCGCTGCCTGTGCCAGGTGTGGCGGCAGCCGCTCGACCGACTGGATGTATTCGAGGGTTTCGCTCTGGCGAATGACGTGAGGCTTGCCTTCCGTGTCGATGAGTACCACGGCGGGGCGCAGCGTAATGAACTGCATCCATTGGGTCATGTTGTAGGCGCCCACGCGATGCACCACCACGTGATCGCCCTTTTGCAGGGGCGGCAGCTTGACCTGCTCGCGCACCACGTCTATGTTCATGCACAGCGGCCCGTAGAGCACGGCGTCTTCGCCGTACTGGCTGCACTCCTGGGCCGGCGAGATGACGTGCTCGTACCAGAAAGAGGTGAACAGGAGGTTGACGCCGAAGTCGAGAATGGTGGCGCGGCGCCCGTCGCTGAGGCGCTTGTTGGCCAGCACCGTGCCCAGCAGCCAGCCCGCATCGTCAATCAGGGCGCGGCCCGTTTCGAGCATGAGTACGGGCAGTTCGCCCCGGGCGAAGCCGGCCTTGAGCAGGCTGTTGGCGATGGCCTCGGCGTAGTCGTCGAACGAGGGCACCACGTCGGCACCGGCGTAGTAGGAGCCTTTCAGGGTGTTGCGCGAGGCGAAGCCGCCGCCCAGATCAATGTATTCGATGGCCTTGTCGTACTGCTTGCGGATGGCCAGGGCCAGCTCGCTCATTTTGGCGGCTGCCACACCATAGGCATCGGCGCTGAGCATGTAGGTGCCGATGTGGGCGTGCAGGCCCACCAGCTCGAGCCGACCGGAGAGAAAGATCTTCTGGATGGCTTCCCATGCCTGGCCGTTTTCGTAGTTGAAGCCGAAGCGATCCCACATGGGGTACACGCCCGTATCCATGTTGATGCGGATGGCCACGCGCGGGCGCCGATCCATCTCCTCGCTCAGGCCCACCAGCGTGTACAGCTCGTCGAAGTGGTCAATGTGGATGGGCGAGTCGTTGGCGATGGCCTTGCGCAGGTCGGCTTCCGACTTGTCGGGGCCGTTGAACAGGATGTACTTGCCGGGCACGCCGTTGGCCAGGGCTTTGTCGTACTCGAAACCCGAAACGACCTCGGCCCACGAGCCCAGGCGGTGAAACACCCGGCACACGGCATCGAGATAGTTGGTCTTGTACGACCAGGCGAACTGCACCCTGGGGTAGCGCGTGCGGAAGGCCGTCAGGGCCTGCCGGTAGGTGTGCCGGATGGTGCGCTCCGAAATGACGAAAAGGGGAGAGCCGTACGTGGCCAGCAACTCCTTGACGGCTACCCCGTCAATGTGGGTCTGGGGCGTAAAAGCGCTGATGGGACCGAACTTGCTGGTCACGCCCGGCTTGACGGGTTGCAGCACGGGCCGTTCGTAGCGCTTTTTCTTTTCGGTTGTCGGGGAAGTGCTCATGGGCTGTAAACTTGTGTTGGTTATCTGATAAATGAGCTTGCTGGAAAAGTACGTAACGACGTGACGACGTGACGCGTGACGACGTGACGCGTGACGACCCCGATTTTGGCCGGAGCCTGCTCCGGTTTACCGGGACGAGCTTTCCGACGAGTCGGAATCTGTTTCCGGAGTCTCGCAACGAGCTCCGAAACTTCGGGAACAAGCTCCGGCTCGCCGGGAACAAGCTTTTGCGGCCCCGAAGGCTCGGAACGAGTTGTTTCGCGAGGCTATGTTTTTTTCAGGGGCCTCTCAGAGTTTAGAGTTTAAAGTGTTTTTTGTTGATTATCAGTTTTTTGTTAAATCCTCGGTTCTTCGGTTCCTCATCCATTGCCACCGCAGCCTTCGGCAGCGGAAAACGCAGCCTGAAATCAGTTGCTCGAGGACACCGCCGTCCATTGCCTTCCGGTCTGGGTGCCCATTCTCAGGGCGGGCTGCAGCCGCGCGGGGTTGCTTCAAAGCTCGCCCGTAGTGCTGATTTTTTCGAAGTCTTTCAGATCGCAGACCATATCCCATGAGTAGCGGACAAACATCTTGCCTTTGTGGTAGTCGTCGAAGGGTTCGACCTGCTGGCCCATGGCGATGCGGACGAGCGCCTCGGGGTGGTTCTGGCCGCAGCCATGGGCGAAATAGACCCATGCGGGGAAGCGCGGGTTGAGTTCGATGAGGTAGAGCGTGTCGTCGCGCTGGTCGCGCAAGAGCTCTACCTCCATGCCGCCGGGCCATTTGAGCTCTCTGACGATGCGGCGCGTCAGCTCGATGATTTCGTCGTCTTCGATGGCCACGCCGGCCCAGCCCTTGCCCATGTTGGTGATGTAGGTCTTGCGGGTGGGCACGGCTCCGATGAGGCGGCCGGTGCCGTCGCCCAGGGCCGTGACGTTGAGCTCGGTGCCCTGGATGTGCTGTTGGACGATGACGGGCACACCCCATTTGGCCGTGAGCTTGTAGAACCATCCGAGGGCCTCCTCGTAGCTGCGCGCCAGATAGGCTTCGTAGAAACGCCCCTTGATCATGGCCGGATAGCCCGTGCGGGCAAGGGCGTGTCCCAGTTCGGCCAGCGTGCGGGCGGTAGCCGTGGCGGGGGTGGCCACGTCCACCTGCTGTGCCAGCTCGGGCAGTTGATACTTCTGGCGCCGCTCGAACTGGTCGGAGGAGGGCAGCAGCGTGTTGATGCCCATGCGGGAGAGGCGTTCCTGCAGGTGGATGAAATTGGGCAGCTCGGCGTCGTAGTTGGGAATGAGCACGTCGATATTTTCGCGCTCGTGGATGTATTGCAGGCGCGCCAGCAGTGCGTCGGTGCCCAGCGAGGGAAGCGGAAGGGTGTACACCTTGTCCACCAGATGGCGCATGAAGATGCCGGGCTCGAGGTGCTCGTAAACCAGGCCGACGATGCGCAGGTCGGACAGATGTGTGCTTTCGCGCAGGGCGCGGATGACGGGCACGCCCGGGCCCGGGTTGTCCGTGGCGTTGAGTCCCGTCACGGCCACAGTGACGTGTGTCTTCATTTGATCTTTCGGTTTGTCATACAGGGTGAACGAAACTGCCGCACGGCAGGCGAAAAATTTCAGCGATCCAGCAGGTGCCACTGCTGCAGAAGCGAGAGGAAGTCCAGTACGTCTTTCTCGGCCAGCTCCCGTTCCACCTCGTAGTGGTCAATCATGCGCTCGACCAGCTCCGACACCTCGTCGTGCCCTTCCTTGAGCAGGGAAAGCAGAAAGCGTCCCGTGTCGTTGGTGGTGAAGCTGTCGCCGGTGGCGGCATTGAAGATGAAGCCGCTGTCGCTGATGGCTACGCTGTTTTTCAGTTTCATGGGTGTCCGTTTGTGTGTTGCTGCATTGACATCAAAGCGGGCCGGCACGCCCTGCATGTGGATACGTCTGGTGTACGAACGCGTGTTGCGTTGGTTTCGTATGGCTGTGTGCGCAAGATCACATGGCGCAGCCGGTGCACCGGGCCGGCAGGGCTTTCAGCCTCGGCCCGCCTCGATGGCCTTGCGCACGCTGCCATGCGCGAGCAACAGCCTGCGCGCCTCGTCGTAGGGGATTTTGAGGGCGTGCATCACGATGCGCGTGCCGCGATCCTTGAGCTTGTCGTTGCTCAGTTGCATGTCCACCATCTTGTTGTCCTTGACGCGGCCCAGGCCGATCATGACGGTGGTGCTGATCATGTTGAGCACCAGCTTCTGGGCGGTGCCCGACTTCATGCGGGTGCTGCCGGTGACCACCTCGGGGCCCACCACCACCACGATGGGGTAGTCGGCGTATTGCGTCACGGGCGCCCCCGGATTGCAGGTGATGCAGCCGGTGGTGATGCCGTGGGCCTGGCAGTCCTTGAGGCCGTGCACGACGTAGGGCGTGGTGCCCGAAGCGGCAATGCCGATCACGACATCCAGCTCATTGACGCCCCATTCGCTCAGATCTTGCCATGCCTGGGTGGTGCTGTCTTCGGCGTGTTCGACGGCGCGCCGTATGGCCCGGTCGCCGCCGGCAATCAGGCCGATGACCCAGTCGTGCGGCACGCCGTAGGTGGGCGGGCATTCCGACGCGTCGAGGATGCCGAGGCGGCCGCTGGTGCCCGCACCGATGTAGAACAGGCGCCCGCCCGCCCGCATCTTCTCGATGATGACTTCCACCAGCGGCTCGATTTGCGGGATGGCCCGCGCTACGGCAAATGGCACCTTCTTGTCTTCTTCGTTGATGATGCGCAGCAGCTCGCCCACCGACTTTTTCTCCAGGTCGCGGTAAGGAGATGGCGCTTCTGTGATTTTTTTCATGGGCGCGAAACCTTTTGGCCGCAAAGTACGGCAAATGGTTGCTCAAGGCGGAGGGGCGTTGAATCGGTCAAATCGGTCAAATCGGTGCAACTTCCCTGCACTCCGTCGCTCCGTCACTACTCACTCCTCTCCTCTCTCCTCAATATCCATCGTCAAAAATTCCCGGACAGGCAAGACGCACTGCCGTGTCGGACGCACTGCCATGTCGGACGCACTGCCGTGCGTCCCTACTTCAATCGCTTCGTCGCTCCGTCACTACTCACTCCTCTCGCCGTCTCAAAGAACGCGCATGCGCTCTGTGCATTTCGGCCTGCGGGGCCGGTCACGAACCAAAAAAAGCGCCCCTCGCGCGGAGGGGCGCCTTCTTTCGACACCATTGAAAATCGAACAATTGCCAACTGATCAGAGCTCCGTGTTTTGCTCGACGTAGTCGGTCATGGGCAGGTCGAACTCCTTGAGGGCGTTGAAGCCGCCGCGGATGTTGACCACGTCCTTGATGCCTTCCGACTTCATGATCGAGCAGGCGATGACGGAGCGGTAGCCGCCTGCGCAGTGTACGTAGTACTTCTTGCCGGCATCGAGCTGGTGCAGGTTCTTGTAGATGAAGTCGAGCGGGAAGTTGACGGCGCCTTCGATGTGCTGGGCGTTGTACTCGCTGATGCGGCGCACGTCGAGCAGGTTCACTTTACCCGGCTCGTACATTTTGGCGAAAGCCTCGGGCTCGATCTCGTCGAGCGTCTCGACGGGTTCGCCGGCTGCCTTCCACGCCTCGAAGCCACCCTCGAGATAGCCGATGATGTTGTCGTGGCCCACGCGTGCCAGGCGCGTTACGGCTTCTTCTTCCTTGCCCTTGGGCGTGATGAGCAGGATGGGTTTCGACAGGTCGGGGATGAGGGTGCCGGCCCAGGGTGCGAAGTTGTCGTGCAGGCCGATGAAGATGCTGCCCGGCGCATAGCCCCTGGCAAACTCGTCTTCATGGCGCGCATCGATGACGACGGCCTTTTCTTCGGCCCAGGCGGCTTTGAAGGCCCGTACACTCAGCGGCGTCATGCCGCGCTTGCGCACCTCGTCGATGCTGTCATAGCCCATCTTGTTGAGCATGGCGTTCTTGGGGAAGTAGGCGGGCGGCTCTACCAGTCCTTCGAGCACCTCTTCGATGAACTGCTCGCGCGTCAGCTCGGGACGCAGCGCGTAGTTGGTCTTCTTCTGGTCGCCGAGGTAGCCCCAGGTGTCCTTGCTCATCTTCTTGCCGCAGGCCGAGCCGGCACCGTGGCCCGGATAGACGATCACGTCGTCGGGCAGGGGCATGATCTTGTTGCGCAGGCTGTCGTACAACATGCCGGCCAGGTCGCGCTGGGTGATGTTGGAAGTGACGGCCAGGTCGGGACGGCCCACGTCGCCGAGGAAGAGCGTGTCGCCGGTGAAAATGGCGTAGGGCTTGCCCTGCTCATCCTTGAGCAGCCAAGTGGTGCTTTCGAGCGTGTGGCCGGGCGTGTGCAGGGCCACGATGGTCACCTTGCCGATCTTGAACTCTTCGCCGTCCTTGGCGACGTAAGCGTCGAAGTTGGGCTTCGCATTGGGGCCATAAACGATGGTGGCGCCGGTCTTTTTGGCCAGGTCGAGGTGGCCCGAGACGAAGTCGGCGTGGAAGTGGGTCTCGAAGACGTACTTGATCCTGGCATTGTCGCGCTTGGCCAGCTCGATGTAAGGTTCGGTTTCGCGCAAGGGGTCGATCACGGCGGCTTCGCCTTCGCTTTCGATGTAGTAAGCGGCTTCCGCCAGACAACCGGTGTACAGTTGTTCTACCTTCATGGCTACAAGTGTTTTTTGGTTAGTGACAAAAAATGGAGTGCGATCGCTGATCGCTACGTGCACGTGCGTGTGTTCATTGCTGTTTTGCTGAAAGCGCGGGCGTCATTTGCCGAAAGGCAAATCATCGGCATCGCCCCCAAGGGCAACTTTCCATAGAGTGGTCGTGGAGAGAGATGTTCGGATGTGCGATCGCCGGAGGAGCTTCCGGCAGAGAATGGTGTGAGTGGTGTGTCGCGATCCGATTTTGGATACACAAAAATATGTCGGATCGTTCATGTTTTACTGTGACGAAGGTCACCTCATTTTCGCTCAAATGAGGCTTTCGCCAAAAAATATCCCGTCTGCGTGATGTGCGCCACAAAAAAACACTGCCCGGCCTGTGGCGTTTGCGCGCCTCGAACCGGGCAACAGGATGCCGACATGCGGCGTAAGGGTCACTTCGATTTGTTCACCTTGGCCCAGGTGTCTTTCAGCGTGGCGGTGCGGTTGAAGACGAGCTTGTCGGGTGTGCTGTCGGGATCCACGCAGAAGTAGCCCATGCGCAGGAACTGGAAGGCCTGGCCCGGCTGCGCGCCTTGGACCGAGGGCTCGATCCAGACGGGATCCAGCACTTCGAGGCTGTCGGGATTGATGAACTCGGTGAAGTCGCGCTCCTCGTGCTGGTCGGGTGCCGGGTCGCTGAACAGGCGATCGTAGAGGCGCACCTCGGCGGGCACGGCATGCGCGGCCGACACCCAGTGGATGGTGCCCTTGACCTTGAGCCCCGAGGTATCCTGGCCGCTGCGGCTCTCGGGAAAGTAGGTGCAGCGCAGCTCGACCACCTTGCCGTTTTCGTCCTTGATCACCTCGTCGCAGCGGATGATGTAGGCGCTCTTGAGGCGCACCATGCCGCCCGGCTTGAGGCGGAAGAACTTCTTCGGCGCGTCTTCCATGAAGTCGGTCTGCTCGATGTAGAGCTCGCGCGAGAAGGGCATGGTACGGGTGCCCATGCTTTCGTCTTCGGGATTGTTGATGATCTCCATGTGCTCGACCTGCCCTTCGGGGTAGTTGGTGATGACGACCTTGAGGGGTCGCAGCACGGCCATGATGCGGGGCGTGGTGCGGTTGAGCTCCTCGCGCACGCAGAACTCCAGCAGGCTCAGCTCGATGACGTTGTCGCGCCTGGCGATGCCCACGCGGTCGGCAAAGTCGCGGATGGCGGCGGGCGGGTAGCCGCGGCGCCGCATGCCCGAGAGGGTAGGCATGCGCGGGTCGTCCCAACCGGAAACGTAGCCTTCCTCGACCAGCCGCTTGAGGCGGCGCTTGCTCATGACCGTGTAGCTGAGGTTGAGCCGCGCAAACTCGATCTGGCGGCTGGGGAACAGCTCCAGCTCGCGGATGAACCACTCGTACAGCGGCCGGTGGTGCCGAAACTCGAGCGAACAGAGCGAGTGGGTGATGTGCTCGATGGCGTCGCTCTGGCCATGGGCGAAGTCGTACATCGGATAGATGCACCACTTGTCGCCGGCGCGGAAGTGCGGCACCTTCTTGATGCGGTACATAATGGGGTCGCGCAGGTGCATGTTGGGCGATGCCATGTCTATTTTGGCACGCAACACGCGCGCGCCTTCCTCGAATTCGCCCTTGCGCATACGCTCGAACAGGTCGAGGTTTTCTTCCACGCTGCGGTTGCGATACGGACTTTCGATGCCGGGCCGGGTGGGTGTACCCCGCATGGCGTTGATCTCTTCGGGCGTCGAGTCGTCCACGTAGGCCTTGCCCTTCTTGATGAGCTTGACAGCAAACTCGTAGAGCTGCTCGAAGTAGTCGGAAGCGTAGTATTCGCGGTCTTCCCAGTCGAAGCCGAGCCAGCGGATGTCGCGCTTGATGGCCTCGACGTATTCCATGTCTTCGGCCTCGGGATTGGTGTCGTCGAAGCGCAGGTTGCACTTGCCCTTGTACTTCTCGGCAATGCCGAAATTGAGGCAAATGGCCTTGGCGTGCCCGATATGCAGATAGCCGTTCGGCTCGGGTGGAAAGCGGGTGTGCACTTCCGTGAAACGGCCACTACGCAGATCCTCTTCGATGATCTCTTCGATGAAATTGCGGGGGTTGCTGTCGCTCATTGTTCAAAAGGGTTTTTACTCAGGGCTATGCCGTGCCGGGGTTCTGGGGGTGAGGGTTCAGAGTTTAGAGTTTAGCGTTTAAAGTTTTTCTTGTTGATTATCAGTTTTTTGTCGATTCCTCGGTTCTTCGGTTCTTCGGTTTTTCAGCCAAAAACCGCAGCCTTGGGCCGCAGATGAACGCAGTTTGCACGCAGTTTTTGGCCAGGCTGAGGTTTGAGGGTTGAGCGTGTAGGGTTGAGGGTTCAGAGTTTACAACTCTGTGAAAATCAGTGCGTGCTCAGTGGTTCTCTGTGTAACTGAATGATCTTTCAGTCTTTTTCAGCAGCCTCATGGCTCAGTCACTCACTCACTCACTCACTCCTCTCTCCTCACATACGGTCCGGCATTTCGATACCCAGCAGGTCCATGGCATCGGCCAAAACGCGTGCCACCATGCGGCTGAGCTCGAGCCGGAATGCCCGGGCTTCCTCGCTCTCGGCCTTGAGGATGGGGTAATCGTGATAGAACTTGTGGAAGGCACGCGCCAGGTTGTAGGCGTAGTTGGCCACGTGCGAGGGATCGTACTCGCGTGCCGCCGTCTCGATGATTTCCGGATACTGGTACAGTTGTTTCACCAGCTCGCGTTCGCCTTCTTGCAGGGCCGAATAGGCCGTGGCGCGGTCGGCGTCACAGGCGTCGGCCTTGCGCAGCACCGATTGGATGCGCACGTAGGCGTTCTGCACGTACGGCCCCGTCTGGCCCTGCATGTCCACCGATTCGGAGGGGTCGAAGGTCATGCGCTTGCGCGGATTGACCTTGATAATGAAGAACTTCAGCGCGGCCATGCCGATCTTTCGGACGATGTCGTCCTGTGCTTCCCTGGGCAGCTCGGCGATTTCGCCGCGTTCTTCGGCATGCTTGCGCGCCTCTGCAATCACTTCTTCGATGAGGTCGTCGGCATCGACTACGGTGCCCTCGCGCGATTTCATGCGGCCTGTAGGCAAATCGACCATTCCGTAGGCGAGGTGATACAGACCTTCGGCGTAGGGTTCACCCAGGCGGCGCAGGATCTCGAACAGTCCCTGGAAGTGGCTGATTTGTTCGTCGCCCACTACGTAGATCATCTTGTGAAAGCCGAACTCCTCGTAGCGCATGCGCGCCGTGCCCAGATCCTGCGAGGTGTAGGTCGAGGTGCCGTCGCTCTTGATGATGGTCTTTTCACCCAGGCCGATGTTGCTCAGATCGACCCAGACGCGTTTGCCGTCCTTGTGGAGCACGCCCTTGGCCAGGCCCTCCTCGATAATCTCTTTGCCCAGCTGCCAAGTGTCCGACTCGAAATAGGTCTTGTCGAACGACACGCCCAGCTTGCGGTACGTCTCCTCGAAGCCCTCGAGCACCCAGTCGTTCATCATGCGCCACAGGCGCAGGGTCTCCTCGTCGCCGGCTTCCCAGCGGCGCAGCATCTCGCGGGCTTCGGCGCCCAGCTCGCTGAATTCGTTGAAATACCGGTTTTTGAAAGCCTTGAAAAACTCCTCGCGCGTCTGGCCTTCCTTGTGCCTTTCGGCAAACACGCGTTCGGCCTCTTCGGTCTGCTGCCAGGCGGCGTACTCTTCCTCGAATTTTTTGGAAAACAACACGTAGAAGTCGCCTACCAGGTGGTCGCCCTTTTTGCCCGTGCTCTCGGGCGTGGCGCCGTTGCCCCAGCGCTTCCAGGCCACCATCGAACGACAGATGGCAATGCCCCGGTCGTTGATGATCTGCGTCTTGATCACTTCGTGGCCTGCCGCTTCGAGGATGCGCGAGATGGACCATCCGAGCAGGATGTTTCGGATGTGGCCCAAGTGCAGCGGCTTGTTGGTGTTGGGCGACGAGTATTCGACCATCACTTTTTGTCCGGTAGCGGGAAAGCGCCCGAAACTGGCGTCGGCCACGTGCTGCTGCACAAAGGTGGTCCAGTAGCTGTCGGCCACGACCAGGTTCAAAAAGCCCTTGACCACGTTGTAACGGTCGATCTCGTCGAGGTGCGACACCAACCATTGGCCTACCTCTTCGCCGATCTGTTCGGGTTTCTTGCGCGCCAGCCGCGTGAGCGGAAACATCACAGCGGTGAAGTCGCCTTCGAAATCCTTGCGCGTGGGTTGTATGACGGCCTGCTTGGCCGGCAGCTCGGCGCCGTACAGCTCGGCCGCCGCACGGACCACGCCTTCCTGGATTTTTTTCGTCAGTTCGGACATTCAGTTTGCTTTGGTTACCTCAACTCTTCGAGCAGGGCGCAAAGTTATACACTCAATGCAATCCGGCCCGGGAATTTTGGGATGGAGCGACGGAGTGGCGGAGCGATGGAGTGACGGAGTGGATGAGTGCGTGAGGAGTGCCGGTTGCACCGATTATCCCCCATCAAAGTGGTCCGGGAAAGCACGCCTGCTGTGGTTGAGCGTTGAGCGTTTAGGGTTTAGGGCTTTTCTTGTTGCTTATCAGTTTTTTGTCAGATCCTCGGTTCCTCTCTCATCAAAACCGCAGCCTTCGGCCGCAGAGGGCCGCAGTTTGCACGCAGTTTTTGGCCAAGTTGAGGGTTGAGCGTGTAGCGTTTACAACGCTTTGAAAATCAGTGCATGCTCAGTGGCTCTCTGTGTAACTGAATAATTTTTCGATTTTTTCAGCAGCCTCATGGCTTGGTCACTCTGTCACTCTGTCACTCCGTCACTCCGTCACTCTTCACTCTTCACTCCATCCCTCCCTCTCTATTTTTGTGGCCATGCGAAGAATCGCCATTTCCGACATACACGGATGCGCGCGCACCTTTCGCAAGCTGTTGCGCACCGTCGAGCTGACCCCGGACGACCATTTGTTTCTGCTGGGCGACTACGTCGATCGCGGACCCGACAGCAAGGGCGTGCTCGACACCATTTTCGAGCTTCAGGATGCCGGCTATCGCGTCACCTGCCTGAAAGGCAATCACGAGGAAGGGCTGGAATGGGCCCTGGAATCCGTAGAACGCTTCGAACACTGGCTGTTCTGGGGCGGCGATGCCACGCTCTCCAGTTTTGGCGCCAGCCATCCGGCGCAGATCCCCGATCGCTACCTCGAGTTTCTCGCGTCGCTGCCGCCCGTACACATCGAAGACCACTGGATCCTCGTCCATGCCGGCCTCAACTTTCAGGCGGCGGATCCACTGGCCGATACGCATGCCCTGATGTGGATCCGCAACTGGTACGCCGACATCGACTACGACTGGCTGGGCAACCGCTACATCGTCCACGGGCACGACCGCACCACCATGCCACATATTCAGGCCATGCGCGACCAGCTCGACCACTTGCGCGTGCAGAACATTGACTGTGGCTGTTTCGATCTGGATACTCCGGGCGCGGGGCATTTGTGCGCCTTCGATCTCGACAAACGCACCCTGTGGTTCGAACCCAATGTAGATATGGTGCATCCCTGGCGCAGGTGAGCTGCGTGCAGCGCAATCCCATTCAGGTGAGTATACTCAATGCAATTCGGCCTGGGAATTTTTGACTATAGTCAATGGACGATGGTCATTTTTGATTGAGCAATCGAGGAACCGAGGAATCGAGGATTTGACAAAAAACTGGCAGTCAACAAGAAAAACACTAAACACTACACCCTCAACCCTTGCAACAGGATTTTCCAGACCACTTTGATTTGAGTGTAATTCTCGGGGGGCACTCTGTGTAACTGAAAAATTTTTCGACTTTTTTCACCAGGCTCAGGATCTGATTCGATCAACGGAAGCGGCATTTCCACATTGCGGCCTCCGCAGGCGGCCTTTGCTCACCTCAAAGTGATTGGTCAAACCGGTTGAATCGGCACTCCTCTCCCATTCACTCACTCACTCACTCACTCCCTCGCTCCCTCACTCCATCACGCTCTTCACTCTTCCCACACTCTGGGCGTGGTCTTGTACTGCTTGCCCAGGGCTTCGATCATGGATTGCAGCTCGCTGCTGTCGCGCCAGGCGAAGCGCACGCCGACGCGGATGAGGCGGCCATCCTGAACGGAGGCGGCATTGTAGCCGTCATTGACCAGCCTTTCGGCAAAACGGGCCGCGTTGCGTTCCTTGCCGAAGCTGTGCAGCACCACGAAGGTCTCGTGCTGATCGGGCGGGGGCGTAGGCGCTTCGGTGTCGGACACATCCACTTCGGAGGGGATTGCTTCTTCCTCGAAGTCGGCCAGATCCTCGGGTTCGTCTTCGGCGGCCGGTGGCACGGCCTGTTCCGTGGGGGCGGGAGGCGCAGGGCCAGCTTCTTCACCGCCGAAATAAACCAGATAGATGCTGAACAGCACCACGCCGAGGGCAAGCACGAGCAGTACGGGCAGGAGGCGGTAGAGCCACCGCAGCGGGTCGGCTTTTTCCTCCTCGACTGCCGGAGCAGTGGTTGGGGAAGGCGGGGGACTTTGCGTGGTCGGGGCAGGAGTGGCTGCTGTGATGGCAGATCCGGGCGCGTCTTTTTTGGGCGTTTCGGCTTCGGGTGCGGCCGTGTGCGTGGGGGCTTCGGGGGTGGCGGCCACGACGGGGCGGGCATCGAACTCGGGCAGGCCGAACGAGGCTACCTGAAATTTGGTGGCGCGCTGCTCGAAGCGATAGTTGCCCTCGAAGTCGCGATACAATTTGCCCAGGTGCGGCAGCTCCCAGCTCTCCTTGCGTGCCAACCGGTCTTTGACTTCCTGTACGTATTGCTGTATGGCCTCCCGGGCTTCGTTTGCCGAAAGGCCATAGCGCTCGATGAGCCATGCCGCCAGGCGGCCGTCGTCAATGGTGAGCGAGGCGTTGAAGGTGATCTTGCGCGAGGGAGGCATGAGATGCCCTTGCACGTGATCGACGGTAGCCGGCAGGTAGGTTGCCTCGAAGGCGCCAAGGCCGGGAATGACCACCTCATCGTGCTCGAACAGCAAATCGCGAATGGCTGCAGCGACGTCTGGTTTCATAGTGCATGGCGTGTGTGTGCGAAAGCAGCGTTTCTCCCGCGAGCACAAGGTGGTAGCGCTGAAAAGGATTGCTGATTTTTGAAGAACAAGGCCAAATATAGGAACCCTTGCCCATACGGGCAATTGAATACATGCCTGCAATGCCCATGCATTTGCCGAAAGGCTACTGACCGGCCCGCCGGACGAGCGAGACCTGCCGCTCGAAGTCGTACAGCGTCAGGCGACGCAGCTCGTACCACGCCAGCCAGAAGTTGCGCAGGGCGTCCATCCAGGCGCGCCGCGCCGATTCGCGCTCGCTGATGGCGATACCCAGCTCGGTGATGCCCACCTTGCCGATGTAGTAGCGGCTGCGCGTGAGGGCTTCGCGCTTGCGGGCCACCTCGAAGGCGCGCTCGGCCAGGCGCACGCGTTGCCGCACCAGGTCGAACTGCTGCACGCGCGTGCGCAGCTCCTCTTCGAAGCTGATGCGGTCCTGCTCCACCTGCATCTGTTCGAGCTCCCACGAGGCCAGCGCCGATTCGTAGTTGGCCTTGCGGCGCCCCCAGTCCAGGATCGGGATCTCCAGCGTGGTGCGCACGAACATGTTGAGGTCGGGCTGATCGAGGGCTTCGGCAGGCGTGGCGCCGATCTTGCTGAGGCTGACGCCGCCCACCAGGTTGGCCTGGATGCCGGTGTTGGCTTTGGCGGTGGCCACGTTGCGCTCGGCTTCGAGCAGGCGCCGCTCGAAGCTGATGTGCTCGCTGCGCTGGGAGCGTGCCAGCTCGAGGGCCTTGTCGAGGGGGATGTCCACCTCGGGCAGCTCGACGGGCGGCTCGAGGACGAAGTAGGTCGCTTCCTTGAGCCCGAGGAAGTTGCGCAGGCGTTCCATGGCGGCCTGCAGATTGACGCGGGCATCGGCCACGGCGGCGCTGGCGTTCATGGCGCTCAGCTCGATCTGCAGCAGCTCCGTCTCGGCGATGCGCCCCACCTCGAAGCGGCCGCGCGACACGCGGAGCAGCGTGTCGGCATTGGCCTTGTCGCGCAGAGCCGCTTCCAGGTCGAGCTGTGCCAGAAACACATCGAAGAAGCGCACGGCGGCCTGCCACGCCTGGTCTTCCATCTCTTCGGCAAAGGCGCGCGTGGCCTCTTCGTATTCGAGTGGGGCCAGCTTTTGCGTCCAGCGCAGATTGTTGGGCTGAAACAGGGGTTGCACGATCGTCAGACTCAGCGGACTGAGGAAGTAGCTGGTGGCAGGGTCTTGCGTGGCCGTGCGGAACAGGTCGATGCGCGACAGGTCGGTGCCCAGAAACACCTGTCCGCCGGTGAGCGTGAGCGGCTGCCAGATGCCGAACGAGGCCGAGTTGCGCATTTGCGCCCGCCGCACGAACACGTCGGCACCGGTGGGCAGCGTGATGGCCTCGATGTTGCGGCTCAGGTCGGGCAGCGTCATGTTCAGCCCGATGGTGGGTTTCAGTTGCGACAGCGCCACCTGGTATTGCCAGTAGCTTTGCTCGAGTCGCGTGCGCGCCAGCAGCGCCCCCGGCGACTCGCTCTGTGCCAGGGCGATGACCTGGGGCAGTGTCAGGCGCAAGGTGTCGGGTGTCTGTGCTTCGGCTTTCGCCAAAAAAAGAAAGGCCAGAAACAGGGTGCTGATTGTGCGCATGGCAGCGTGGGATGGTTTGGTTTGTACTTCGAATCAAAATGGTTTGGGAAAACCGGTTGTGCAGGTTGAGTTGAGGGTTGAGCGTGTAGCGTTGAGGGTTGGCACCACTTGTGCCAATTTCGTGCGCTCGGTCACTCCCTCACGCCATCTCTCTTCTCTCCGTCACTCCCTCTCTCATTCACTCATTCACTCATTCTCTCCTCACCGGACATCACTCGGTACGCAGCGCCTTGATGGGGTCCTGTCGTGCCGCTTTGCGCGCGGGCATCAGTCCGAAGACGAGCCCTGTGACTGCGGCCACGCCAAAGCTGAGCAGCACCGACCAGAGCGTGACGACGGTGGGTATATCGGCCGCGGCGGCGATGAGGTGTGCAGCCACGATGCCCACCACCACGCCCAGTCCGCCGCCTGTGAGGCTGATGAAGACCGCTTCGAGCAGGAACTGCTGCACGATGTCGGCTTCGGTGGCGCCCAGCGAGCGGCGCAGGCCGATCTCCTTGATGCGCTCCCATACCGAGGCCAGCATGATGTTCATGATGCCGATGCCGCCCACCAGCAGCGAGATGGCCGCGATGGCGGCCAGCACCATGTTGAAGGTGTCCTGGGTGCGCTGTTGCTGCTTGAGCAAGAGCTCGGGCACCTGCACTTCGTAGTCGTTCACGCCCTGGTGGCGCCGCTTCAGGATGGCGCCTACGAGCGCGGCCGTGCTGCGCAGTTGCCGCGCTTCGCGCACGTGGATGACCATGCGGTCGAGTTGGTGGTAGTTTTCGTCGGGCAGCGGCTCGCCCTCGTTCAGTTCGCCGAGGTCGTCGCGGCCGATGCGGGCGCGGTCTTTCAGGTAGAGCAGGGCCGCACGTATCGGCACGTACACCTCGCTGTTGTGGTCGCGGATGCCGAGCTGTTCGCGTGCTTCGGGTCGGGCATCGGGTCCTTGCAGCACGCCCACCACCCGAAACCACGCCTTGCCGCACTTGACCTGCTGCCCGATGGGCGAGGTGTCGGGAAACAGCTTGCGCGCCACCTGCCTGCCGATGACGCATACCGGCATGGCGCGCTCCTCCTCTACGAAGTGGAAGGCGCGCCCCTCGTGAAAGTCCAGGTTGTTGAGCGCGAAAAAGGCGTTGGTCACGCCGATGGTGCGGCTCTTCATCCAGCGGCCCTCGCGCGCAACGCTGGTCTGCACCTCCAGCTCGGGACTCACGGCCGCCACCGACGGCAGTACCTCGGCGAGGGCGTCGGCATCGTCGAGGCGCAAGCCGGGCGACCAGGGCCGCTCGTTGCTCGTCTGGCGGGCGCCGGTCTGCTGCGTGCGTTCTTCGTCCTGCTCGGGGATGACCGCCCGCACCACGATGTTGTTGGTGCCGATGAGCTTCATCTGTTCGAGGATGGCCTGCCGCGCGCCCGTGCCGATGGCCAGCATCGCAATCACGGCGGCCACGCCAAACAGAATGCCCAGGCCGGTCAGCAGGGCACGCACGCGGTTGTGCAGCACCGCCTCGACGGCCAGCCGAAAGTTGAACAGCAGTTTTTGCCAGTGCACCATGGGCTTCATTCGGGTTGTTGTGCGTTCCGGTTATCCGGTCGAGGATGCGCGAATGCGCGAATTTGAGGAACCAGACCTTTTTCCAAAAAAACTCATAATCAACGAAAAACATTAAACATTAAACTCTAAACATTAAACTCTAAACATTAAACCTCCTCGCCTCAATACATGATAATGATCCCGCTCGAGCTGCTTTCCTGCTCGGGCTGATATACGGGCGTGGCTTTTCGCTTTTCTTCGATGATGGCCTGGCGTCGCTTGCGCGCTTCTTCCTGCTTGCGCAAAATCTCGGCCCGCACGGCTTCGGGCAATGGCCGGAAGGGCAGCGTCTCGGCCGATGGTGGTGCCGTGAGCCGCACCGTCTGCCCTTCTTCCAGTCCGTATTCGATGATGATGGCGCGGTCGTTGGCCTCGCCGGTGATGACTTCCTGCCTGACGAGGCCCGAAGGCGTTTCGAGGTACACGAAGGGGACGCTGTCGCGAAACACCGCCTCGAGCGGCACATGCAGCACTGAGTCGTACTGCCAGGTCAGGATTTCATTGCTGGTGCTCATGGCGGGGCGCAGCAGGCTGTCGGTCTCCAGCAGCTCGATGTTGACTTCGAAGACCTTGGCGTCGTAGCCCTTGAGCTCTTCGCCGATGTTGGCCACCGACACCACGCGCCCGGCGTATTGCCGCCCCGGGAATGCATCGACGCGCACGGTGGCGTCCTGTCCCACCTGCACCTTGCTGATGTCCACTTCGTTGACCCAGGTGCGCGACAGCATTTCCGAGAGGTCGGGCAGCTCGGCCACGACGGGGTCCCAGGCGCTGATCTGCGAGCCCGGTCCGATCTTGCCGTTCCACGATTGCGCGTAGATGACCATGCCGTCGGCGGGGGCGCGCACCACGAACTCGTCGGCCACGTCGAGCAACTGCTGCAGGCGTCGCTGCTGCTGGCTCAGTGAGGCCAGGATTTCGCTCACCTTGGCGCGCGACTTTTCTTGCGTGAGGCGGTAGCGTTCGAGCAGTTGCTGGTAGTCGCGGCGGGCCTTTTCGAGCTCCATCTCGGCCTGGCGAATGACCATGGCGGGCTCGTAGCGGCTCTGCTCCACCTGCAGCTTTTTCTCCTCCATGGCAAAGCGCATGTTGATGATCTCGTCGCGCAGGCCGCGCAGCTCGATGGCCGTGTCAATGACGGCCTGCTGGAGCTGGGTTTCGATCTTTTCGATCTCCGTGCGGGCGTCTTTGATGCGCTGATCCAGCTCCGAGCGGTCGAGCGTGGCCACGTAGTCGCCTTTCCTGACGATGGTGCCTTCGGGTACCAGATCGGTGATGGTGGTCTGATAGATGCGGGCCGTGCGCATGCCTTTGGGCCCGTTGATCTTCACAGAGTGTTTGGCCTTGAGCTCACCGGTGGCGGTGACGTAGATCTTGAAGGGCCCTCGGCTTACGGTAACGGAGACGGGAGCGTCGTAGGTGGTCGCATCGGTGGGCGTGAGGAAGTACCAGGCCGCAGCGAGCGCGGCAATGACGAGTGCAGCGACAAGGAGGCGTCTTGGCATGGGTCGGTCGGTTGAGGAGTTCAGGAGACAGATGCGCGGGTGCGGCAAAGGGTTGGGCGGCATTTGCCGAAAGGCAAAAAAAAAAAGCCCTGCCCCACCCCGACAAAATAAGGGTATGGCAAGGCTTTCGCCAAATGAAACCTGCACGTGTGTATGTTACCCGACAGGGCGCCTCAGGCTTCGGCTTTGGGCGTGAAGTCGAGATTGGGGAAGGGGGGCTGCTCGGTCGATTTGATGGGGCCGAACTGGGCTTCGTACTTGGCGATGTTGTCTTGCAGGGCCTTGAGGAAGCGCTTGGCGTGCTCGGGCGTCAGGATGACGCGGGCCTTGACTTTGGCCTTGGGTACGTTGGGCATGGTGCGAATGAAGTCGATGACGAACTCCTGCGGCGAATGCGAGATGATGGCCAGGTTGCTGTACACGCCTTCAGCCACTTCTTCGGGCAATTCGATGTTGAGCTGGTTGCCTTTGGGTTGGTCTGCCATGATGATTTCGTTTTTTTGATTGAAAGGGTGGTTTTTGCCGGAAGGCAAGGTGTGAACCACCGCCACAGCGCAAAAGTTTTGCCTGAATGGCGGTCGCGGCCAAATTGGCATTTTTTGCCGGGCTTGCGCCAAACGCCTCCCTTGTGCGCGGAAAGATGCGCCACTTTTGCGAAAGCAACGCCTTGCAATGGCAGGGGCGAGTGGGGTGCTCAGCGGGTGCCCTTGCGGTAGCTCCTGCGGTCTCTGATGCTGCCATCCCTGCGATGGATGATGACGTCGGCGCCGTAGTTGATGGCGATCTGCCGCGCTCTTTCGATGGCTTCGTCCTGGTATTCGAATACGGCGGTATAGCGGTCGTTGCTTTCGCCCTTCACGGCCCAGCCCCCGTCGGGATGTGGTACGACGTGTTGGTTGCGGCTGCGCCGCCGGCTGCCGCCCAGGCCTGCGTTTTTCAGAATGATGCGCAGAATCTTTTTCAGAAGATCGGTCCAGAACGAGGTGGATCGGATGTCGGACATTGCCACGAATGCTTGGTTCGGGGGCGAAAATGCGGATTTGTCGGTGAATGTGCGACCCGAAAGACGGCCGCCGTGCGCGCTCATTTGCCGACAGGCTCCCCCTCTTTTTCCAGAGGCACGGCCTCGAATTCCAGCTTCAGCTCGAGGGGGCAGGTGCCCGAATAGGGCGGTTCCAGCACTCCGCCGTAGGCTTCGGTGCGCATGTTGACGCGCAACTCGAACTGGGCGTGAGGTTCGTCCTGCACGCGGACGCGCATCACCGGGCGAGGCGTAGCGGGCGCAGGCAGGTCGGCTTCCTCGGGTTCGTACCAGGCATAGCGCAGGCTGGCGAGCGAGCGGAGGGGCTGAAGGGTGCCCTGCCGGCAGCCGAAACCTTTGCCGAACAGCTCGATCTCGTACTCCACCGCGCCCTCACAATCGAATCGCAGCTCCGGACAGCGCACGATCAGCTCGTAATCCGTCTCCGAAGGATTTTCCACGTTCACCAGCAGGTCGAACACGGCATGGGTGTAGGTGTTGCTCCCGTCTTCCTCTTCCCAGCCCGCCTCGGGCTCGGCATGGGCATAGACGAGGGCCTCCACTGCAGCGGTGTGAAAGGAGGGCTGCGTCACTTCGATGCGGATGCGGCTTTTCTGAGGGCCTGTGCCGGCCGACTCCTCGAATCGCCTGGTGGTGCCCGCTTCGATGCGCGTGCCGCCGGTTTTCCATCGGCGCGCGTTTTTGCAGTCGGCAGGCGGCCAGTCGCTCCCGGTTAGCGGTTGGCCCTCGCCATCGAGGTGTTTGACGACGTGGTCTTCGGCCAGGGCCTCCACGATGCCCATGTAGTGCTTTCTGTCTTCCTCGATGGCCGGTGCGATGGCCACTTTCAGCTCGGGCAAGGCCTCGACGCGGATGGTTGCCGTATTGCCTGCCGAGAGGCGGCGCCCCTCGGTGTTGTCGTACACCCACCAGGCGGTCACCTCGGCAAGGCCGTCTTCTTCGGATTTGAACTTCACGGTGGCCTTGCCCTTTTCGTCGGTCGTGACCTTGTACCGGTCCAGATCGCCTACGCCCGCCAGATCCAGCTCCACGTCTCTGTCGGCGAGGGGCACGCGTTCCTCGGGGCCGCAGTCGTAGAGCGTGAGCTCCAGCTCCAGCTCGTCGCCCTGTGCGATGCGGGCATCGGCCGGGTCGAACTCCAGCAGCGCATAGATGGCGCTTCCGCGCTCTTCGCGCACCTGCACTTGATGGCGCCGGATCGTGCGCAGCAGGTAACGATACATGGCGGCGATGCGCTCGGCCACTCTGGTCATGTCGTCTTCATTGGAGTACCGAATGACCTGCGGCCGGATGACCACCTTGCCCGTGCGATCCACAAGATCGGCCCGTGTGGTGCACTGCCAGCGGCCCGAATCGCCCTGCACGGCCTTGCCGTCGAGGGTGAGGATGAAATCGGACTCGAGTGCCGAGCCGGAATTGACGACGCTTTCGAGGAACAGCACGTCGTTGCGGTTGTCGCTGATGATGCGGTTGAGGGCAAACTCGTGCACCGAAGCCACGTACTGATCGCCGGGCGTGCCCTCCTCGAAGTCGAGGAAGCCGGGCGGGCGATAGGGCTTGCCCTCGCGGTAGTTGCGTATTTCCACGCGCGGGATGGGGCATTCGTCCTTGCGCGTCTGTGCTGGCAGAGAGCCGAGCGAAAGCACGACACAACAGAACCAGAGCGGGAAAAAGTGCAGATGAGACTTCATGGCTGAGGGGGCTGAAATGGAACAATACCTGTGCCGTCACTGCACGACGGCCTGCCTGCACAAGATACGAACAATCAGCATGTTGGAGGTGGTGAGATGCGCGGACATGGGCTGCCCTGACGGGGTGTCGGCACGAAAAAGGGGCTTTTGGCCAGAAGGCGGCATTTTGCACATTGATTTCAATGGAGAAAAAATGTAAGCCAAGCGGCAAAACGGGTGTAGGAGTGTGCCAGATAGCTGTCGGTCTGCCACTTTTTGAGAAATTGGCCGGAAAGAACGGAATGCCTATGGGAGACATTTACTGTCTGGAAGAAAACAACGAGTCATGCAGAAGCGGTTCGGGATGCGAAGAATCCCGAACCTGCCATGTTTTCATCAAGTTAACGCTGCGTTTTTTCCCGGGCCGCTTTGCGTCGGGCGGGAACCTGCGGGCCGGATCGCGGCGGCCCTTTTTTGCTGTAGCAGCAGCGGTGCTGTGCCTGTGGCTTGCGGGAGCTACGCACCTGGCCGCCCAGCCCTGCGTGTGTACCAACTGCCCCGTGTCCATCCAGGACAACGGCACCTTTCAGGGCTTCCTCGACGTGCAATTCAACGGCTCGCCCGCCGACAACGATCTGGGCTCGTGTCCGCTGACGGCCGTTTGTTTCACCATCCAGCATACCTGGGTGGGCGATCTGAGCGTGTCGCTTACCTCGCCCGGCGGACTGACCTACCTCGTCATGGCCGATGTGAACAACAACTTCGGCGGCTGTGGCACCGATGCCGACAACATCGAGATTTGCATTACCACCGGTACGGGCAATCCCCTGACCAACAATACGGAATATGTCTGCAACGGCGGCCCCTGCTCGCTGGGCTTTTGCTGCCTGACCGGCAACTGGACCATGCCCTGTGGCGGCGTGACCGACCCGGTGACCAATGCCCCGCAGGCGCCCAACTGCGACCTCAACGACTTCAACGTGCCGGGCCATCCCGTCGAAGGCACCTGGATCCTCACCATCAACGACATCTGCGATCAGGACGTGGGCTTCCTCGTCGATTGGGAATTGCAGTTTGCTTGCAACGATGCCTTCTGCTGCGATGCCGACGGTGGCACCCTCAACGCTCCTGACGTGACGGGCTGCCTCGGTGATCCCGGCCTCAACGTGTCGGCGCCGCCGAACTATGGAGGCGCGCCCGGCCCCGACCCGCTCTACTACGGCTACACCTATCTGGTCGTGCAGAACGGCGTCATCATGCAGGTGGTGGCCGGGCCCAACCTGTCCTCCCTGCCGCCCGGCACCTTTCAGGTGTACGGGCTGTCGTACAGCACGCAGCAGGGCTTCAACCCCGCCACGCTGGTGGGCACGCCGCTGGCCGTGCTGCAGGCCCAGCTCGCCTCGCCCAACCCGCCCTTTTGCGGCGACCTGAGCACCGATTTTTTCAACGTCACCATCGGGCCGCCGCCCGCCCCCGGCTACATTGATACCATGCTCTGCCTCAACGATTGCATCACGGTGGGTGGCCAGCAGGTGTGCTGGTCGCAGACGGTTGATCTGCCCGGCGCCTCGTATCTGGGCTGCGACAGTCAGGTGATCGTCGTCATCGTGCCCATTCCGCCTTCCGCTGCCGATTATCCCGTGACGGTATGTGCGGGCGACTGCATCGACTACAACGGCCAGACCTACTGCCCGCCCGGCCCGCACGTGGTGACGCTCACCAACTGGCAGGGTTGCGACAGCCTTGTGAATATCACCTTTACAGAAGTGGATCCGCAGGCCGCAGCCAATGCCGACACGCTCGAGCTGCCCTGCGACGGCAGCGGCGTGCCGCTCGACGGCAGCGGCTCGTCGGGTTACACTGCCCTGCAATGGATCGGCCCCAACGGCTTCAGCAGCACCGATATGGCGCTTGTCGTCACCGATCCGGGTACCTACGCGCTCGTCGTCGAGAACGACTCGGTCAGTCCGCCATGCACCGATACGGCCTTCGTGCAGGTAGTGGGCGGCACTTCGACGCCCGATCCGATGGTGGTGTGGCCGCCCGAATTGTGCGCCGGCCAGAGCCTCGACCTCGATACGCTCACCATCATAGATGCCAACAATACCGGTGCTGCCTACTCGTGGCATTCGGCTTCACCGGCCGACAGCACCAACCTGCTGGCCACGACCGTGGTGTCGCCCGGCACGACGACGACCTATTACCTGCTGGCCGTTGCGGGGCAATGTGCCGTGGAGCTGCCCGTGACCGTAACGGTATGGCCCGTGCCTGCGGCCAACTTCTTCGCCGCCTCGCCCGTCTGCCTGACCGACAGTACCACCGTGTACTACACCGGCGGCGCTTCCGCAAATGCCACCTATACGTGGAACTTCGACGGCGGCACGGCCATTCCCGGCACGGGGCCGGGTCCGCACCAGGTCTTCTGGTACGATACGGGGCAACATTTCATCACGCTCGTGGTCGAGGAAAACGGCTGTGTGTCCGATGTCTGGACCGAACTTGTCCAGGTCGATGCGCCACTGTTGCCGCCCCAGGTGGTGTGTGCCGCCGCAACCACCGACGGCCTCACCTTTGCCTGGTCGCCCGTGGCGGGCGCCTCGGCCTATAGCGTCAACGTGCTGACGGGCCAGGCGGGCACATTGACCGACGACACGACCTTTGTCGTCACGGGGCTTGCCCCCGCCGAGGCGGTCACTATCGAAGTGACGGCCGTCAGCGGCAACACCTGCGCGTCCGCCACCGCCATCGCCACCTGCAGCGCGCTGGACTGTCCGCCCCTCGATATTGCCATCGATTCGGTGGCACCCCTCTGTGCCGGGGCTGCGGCACCTTTCAACCTGACGGCCGGCGGCTATGGCGCCGGCACGGCCTGGTGGTCGGGGCCTGGCATCGTTGATTCAGCGGCCGGTACCTTCGATCCGGGCCTGGCCGGCGTGGGCGACCACCTCGTCACGTTCCACTATCAGGAAGCCAACTGCACCTACAGCGCGACGACCACCGTGACCATCCTGCCCACACCCGTGGCCGCCTTTGCGATGGACAGCCTCACCTGCACCGACTCGCTCGTGACCGTGACTTTTACCGGCGGCGCTTCCGCAAATGCCACCTTCGCGTGGGACTTCGACGGCGGGACTGCCATCCCCGGCGACAGCACGGCAGGACCACAGCTCGTTTCCTGGCCCGACAGCGGGCGGCACGTCGTCAGCCTCGTCGTGACCGATGCGGGCTGTGTGTCGGTGCCGGCGGTCGACACCATCCGCGTGGCCGCCCCCCTGCCGCTCGTACAGATCGCCTGTACGGCTACCACCCAGCAGATCGAGTTTTCGTGGAATGCCGTGCCGGGCGCCTCGGGCTACCAGGTCGAAGTGTTGCAGGGCAGCGGCGGCCTGGCCGTTGCCGATACGGCCATCTGGTTCGACGGACTTTCGCCCGGCGACACCGTGACCATTGCCGTCACTGCGCTCGGCGACAGCATCTGCACCCTGCCGGCCGACACCCTGAGCTGCATTGCCGCAGCCTGCCAGCCGGTGACGGTCTCCATCACACCCGTGCCGCCCGTTTGCCTCGATGCGAATGCTGCTCCCTTCCTCCTCGATGTGCAGATCGTCGGCGGCAGCAACAACGGCACGCTCACTTGGTCGGGTGCAGCCATCAGCGATCCTGTCGGCATCTTCGATCCGGCGTTGGGCGTGCCGGGCGACAACGTGGTGGTGGCCACCTACGAGGAGCCGGGCTGCGTGTGGACCGATACGGCGGTGGTGACATTGCTGCCTCAGCCCACGGCCGACTTTGCGCTCACACCGGAGGTGTGCGCGGGCGACACGGCGGTGGTGACCTTCATTGGTTCCGCTTCCGCAAATGCCGCCTTTGCGTGGGACTTCGACGGGGGCACGGCGGTGCCGGGCACGGGCGCGGGTCCGCAG
>WFYJ01000129.1 GCA_015490175.1 Saprospiraceae bacterium
AGCACCTCTTTTCATCTATCAGAGACAGAAAACTCTTTTGGTCTTTATCCACACACAGTGCACGCATAGACTCATTCCTTTTTGTTTTTCCTGATTCCTTCTCTTTCTTTACGCATAGCACCTTTTTGTTGTTTACTCCAATATGAGCGACTTTAAACTCTAAACTCTAAACCTCTAACGCCCAGCCCTCATGCCTGAAACGGCACGTGTTCCACGACTTCAAGGCCGAAGCCGATCATGCCGACGCGGCGGCGCGGGTTGTTGGTGAGCAGGCGGATCTTGCGCACGCCAAGGTCGTGCAGGATCTGGGCGCCCACGCCGTAGTCGCGTTGTTCCATTTCTTTTTTGGGCATGGGCTGTTGTGGCTCTTTGCCTTCCTGTCGGGCTTTCCAGGCCTGCAGTTGTGAAAGGATGAAGTTGTCTTTGTCGGCATGGCGCATGTAGAGCACTACGCCCTTGCCTTCTCGGCTGATGATGTCGAAGGCGCGTTCGATGTTCTGGCCGTGCCCTTCGAACAGGAAGCCGAGGATGGCGCCGGTCTCGTAGCCCGAGTAGGCGCGCACCAGCACGGGCTCTTCAGGATCCCATTCGCCGAACTTGAAGGCCAGGTGGGTGTCGCCCGTGGTGATCTGCGTGAAGGCCACAACTTCGACCTGTCCCCACTTGCTTTCCACCGGCACGCTGATCTCGCGGCGCACGAGGCGCTCGGTGCGCATGCGGTAGGCCACCAGGTCTTTGATGGTGATGATCTTGAGGTCGTGCTTGCGCGCGATCTCGACCAGCTGCGGCAGGCGCGCCATGGTGCCGTCTTCGTTCAGGATCTCGACGAGCACGCCGGCAGGGTAGAAGCCGGCCAGGCGCGCCAGGTCAATGGCGGCTTCGGTGTGGCCGGTGCGGCGCAGCACGCCTCCCTTTTTTGCCTTGAGCGGAAAGATGTGGCCGGGCCGCGCGAAGTCTTCGGGACGCGTGTCGGGGTCTACCAGTGCGCGGATGGTCTTGGCGCGGTCGTGGGCCGAGATGCCGGTGGTGCAGCCGTGACCGATCAGATCGATTGACACGGTGAAGGCCGTTTCGTGCAGCGAGGTGTTCTGGGGCACCATCATCCACAGGTCGAGCTCTTTGGCGCGCTCTTCTTCGATGGGCGCGCAGATCAGGCCGCGCCCGTGGGTGGCCATGAAGTTGATGATCTCGGGCGTGACGCATTCGGCCGCGCAAATGAAGTCGCCCTCATTTTCGCGGTCTTCGTCATCGACGACGATGACCACCTTGCCTTTTCGAATATCCTCGATGGCTTCTTCGATGGTGTTGAGGGGAAAGGCGCTTCGGGGCGCCTCGCTGGTTTCCGTTGGTTGTGTGAAGTGCGTGTCGTCGAGCATCATGTGCATTTTGGACAAGAAAACACCCGCCAGGCAGGCTGGTTTTCCCAAACACTGCAAAGGTACCCATTCGGCCGAAGAGCCGGAAGCACCACCAATGGACCATGGCGATTTCTCGCAACCCGGGCTGATTGAGGGAGTGAGGGAGTGAGGAGAGATGGAGTGAGGAGGGATGGAGAGACCGATTTGACCGATTCCACCAATTCCACCAATTCCACCAATTTCACCGATTTGACCGATTCCACCGAATGGAATTGCCTTTCGGCAAATGGCACCATGGGCACATAAAAAGACCCCGGCCGGGGAGGGGCCGGGGCCATGAACAGGTGAAATGTCGCTCAGTTGACGGTAAAGGAAGTGGCCTTTTCGCGGCTCAGTCCGTTGACGGTGGTCACTACCGCCTTGATGGTAATGTCCTTGCCGGCGGTTCCGGCCGGAACGGTGTAGGTGTATTCGAGCACGTCCACGCTGCGTTCGGCATCGAAGCGGGTGGGCGCGCTGGCCGAATGGATCATTTTCTCGTTGCCGTCGATGGTTTCGAACAGTTCGACGCTGGCCACCTCGTCGCGCGACCAGTAGTAGACACTGATGAGCACTTCGCTCCCCTCGGTGATGTCGGCTCCGTTGGCGGGTTCGGCCAGTACGTCCTGAATGAGGGGGTAGAAGTAGCCTTCCGTGTCCACGTTGTCGGCGATCCAGTTGCTTTCCTTGTAGCAGGAGCTGAACAGGATCAGCAGCGGCAGGAAGAAGAATATTTTTTTCATCATCGCAGGATTTTCATTTGAAAAAATTATTCGGCAAACCACATGGGCGTGGTGAAGTCTTTCCGGTTGGCTTCGACGTTGGCCGTGTTGCGCGTCTCTTCGCTTACCGGATAGCGGGCGCGCTGGCCGGGCTGGTTGCGGCCCAGGTAGTCGGGCTCGACGAAGCCGCGGAAGACGTTGGGATCGAAATGGTAGCGCCGCATGTCGGTCCAGGCTTCCTGGTGGAGGAACAGCGCAATGTACTTCTGCATCATGATGCGTTCCAGATCGACGGTGCTGACGGCAGGGTGGCTCATGTAGGCGTCGCGCTGGGCCGGATCGACGCCGAGCATGTCCATGTGTGCGGCGATGCCGGCCTGGTAGGCCGCTGCGGCGCGGTCCATGTCGCCGGCCTGGAAGGCGGCTTCGGCCTCGATGAACTTCGATTCGGCAAAGGTCATCATCAGAATGGGCGCCCCTTCGGTGGAGTACCAGGTGTCCTTGGTAGGCAGGACGGTGGACTCGGGGGCGTCGGGGTTCCACGATTCCTCACCGATGTAGGTGGTGTCGCCGTCGCGCAGGGCGGCGATGAGGGGCAGGCGCGGATCGACCACGGGGTAGATCTCGCCCTTGAGCAGATTGATGAAGTAGGAAGCGTGGGTGATGGAGAAGTTGCCCGTTTCGTTGGCCTTGGCCACATTGGTGAACCAGGGATTGGGATTGGCTGCCGAGTAGAAGAGCTGGAAGTTGTCGTCGTTGGAGGCCAGGCCCTGGGCCGCTTCGCTCAGGATGGCGTTCCAGTCGGCGCCCTTGTTCGACAGGTGCAACATGTAACGCGCCTTGAGCGAATGGGCCAGCCGCTTCCACTTGTCGAGATCGCCGCCGTAGGCCAGATCGTCGCTGCCGGGCGACAGATACGACGTTTCGGCATCGAGCAGGGCGAGGCCTTCGTCGAGCAAGGCCTGGATGCGGTTGTACAGATCGGGCTGGGCGTCGTAGGCGGGCTGCACGTTTTCCGAGCCTTTCAGCGCTTCGCTGTAGGGCACGTTTTCCCAGGTGGTGGTGAGCAGGCCCACATACATGGCTTCGAGGATCTTGGCCACGCCGCCGTAGTGGGGCGAGTATTCTTCGCCCTGGGCGAGGGCCTTTTCTTCCAGTACCTTGAGGTTGTTCATGCCCTTCAGATAGATGGTGCTCCAGGCGCTGCTGTTGGTAAACTCGCCGTAGTAGCCGCCGAAAGCATCCATCTGGTGGGTCACCTGCGAGGCGGTATAGGCCAGCGAGTAGTGTACTCTGGCCAGGGCCTCGATGGTGGTGGGCAGCAACAGGCTGACGTCCACTTGGTCTTCGCCCAGGCGGGTGGGATCCTGATTGACGTCGAGAAAGCCGTTGCAGGCCGGCAGCGCGATGGCCAGAGCCAGGGCCAGCCAGGCTTTGCCGAAGATATGTGTGATTCGAGTCATTGCAATTGAGTTTTGAGTTTTCAGAAAGTCAGCTTTACGCGTACCGAATAGCTACGCGTGGAGGGCGTGCGCAGGCCCACATATCCGTAGATATTGGACTGGCCGCCGAAGTAGTTGAGCTCGGGGTCGAAGCCCTTGAAAGGCGTGTTGAGGAACAGATTGGAGCCGATGAGCGAGATGCGTACATTCGATACCGGCAGCTTGGCCGTGATGCTTTCAGGCACACGCCAGGTGAGGCTGACATTGCGCAGCCGGATCCAGGAGGCGTCCATGAGGTACACCTCGGGCGCGTAGCGATACACGCGCCAGTTGCGATAGAAGTAGGTGGGGTGCAGTTCGGTCTCGATATCGTTGGGCACGTAATTGCCGTTGTCGTCGAGGCGCACGCCCTTGAACACCACCTTCATGTAGCGATCGAGCGTCTCTTCGAGGATGCCGTTGCCGATGCTGTAGGTGCGACTGATGTCGATGGCCTTGCCGCCTTTTTTCCATTCCCACAGGAACGACAGGCTCAGGCCCTTGTAGCTGAAGTCGTTGATCCAGGAGGCCACCCAGTCGGGGAAGGCATTGCCCATATAGACCATGGTATCCCAGTTGACGCGGGGATAGCCGTCGCTTTCGATGATGAGCTGGCCGTCGGGCGTGCGGTTCCACGGGTTGCCGTACAGGTCGCCGATCTTGCCGCCTACGACGTACTTGTTGGTCACGCCGCGCAACGACATCAGCACGATCTCGTCGCCGATATCTTCGGAGATCTCGAGCACCTTGCCCTCGTTGGTGTACCAGTTGAGGGTGCTGGTCCAGTTGAAGTTGGACGTTTTGATGGGCGTAATGTCCATGCTCAGCTCCATGCCTCGGTTTTCCATGCTGCCGGCATTGGTCAGATAGACGGCGGCGCCGGTAGCGTTGCTGATGGGCACGCTGAGGATCATGTCCTGTACCGAGGTCTTGTACCACGAGAAGTCCAGTCCGATGCGGTTGTCGGCCAGGCGCAGTTCCAAGCCGGCCTCGAGCGTTCGGGAAAACTCGGGCCGCAGGTTCTCGTCGCCGATGGTGGTGGCCAGGGCATAGCCCAGCACATCGTTGAAGGGGAAGTTGGAAGCCAGGCCGAAATAGCGGCCCACCTTGTAGGGGCTGGCGTCCTTGCCCACAATGGCATACGAGGCGCGCAGCTTGGCGTAGTTGATGGCCTTGGGCAGGTCGGTCATGTCCGACAGCACCCACGAGAGGTTGAACGAGGGGAAGAAATACGAGCGGTTGGCTGCCGGCAGGCTCGAGCTGTAGTCGTTGCGGCCCGTGACCGAGAGGTAGAGGAAGTGGTCGTAGTCGAAGGTCGCTTCGCCGTAAAACGCCATGTTGCGATACCACACGTCGGCATTGCTCTGAAACAGCTCGGCCGTGTTGTTGAGGTTGTAAAACTCGTTGACGGCGAGGTTCTCACCCCTGATGCTCTGCCACGTCTTGCGCGAGTGGTACAGGTACTGCCCCACGAGCAGCGACAGGCCCAGACGGCTGCCCAACTGCTGGTTGTAGCGGGCAAAGAGGTTGGAGGTGAGGCTGCGCTTGCGCGCAAAGTTGCGCACTACGAAGCCGTGCATGTTGTTGCCCTCGTCGGTCTCGGGGCTGACGTTGCGCTGGCGCGAGTCGTCGTAGCCGTCCATACCGATGACGTAGTGGAGGCTGAGCGCGGGGCTGAGCTGGTATTCGGCCCGGATGCTGCCCAGCAGGCGGTTCACGTCGTCAATATAGGTGTTGTGTTCGGCCAGATACAGGGCGTGGTCAATGATGCCCAGCGAGAAGTTTTCGCTGTACTTGTAGGGCTTTTCGTAGGTGGTCAGATCCACCACGTTGGGCGTATAGGCAATCACGTTCATGACCGACTTGCGGCCCTCGTGCGGCTTGTTGCCACCCGTGTTGGCGTACATGAGACTGCCCTCGATGCGGAAGCGCGTGCCCACCTTGTAGGAAGCCCCGAGGGTGAAGTTGCGTTTGTCGTACCAGGTGTTGGGGACGATGCCCTGGGCCGACTGGATGCTGGCGCCGAGGCGGTAGTTGAACACGTCGTTGCCGGCCGTGATGCGGGCGCTGAGCCCCTGCGAGGTGCCGGTGCGGAAAAACTCGCCGTACGTGTCGTGCAACTGGTCGGCCGACTCGGGCCGCCATTCCGGACCCCAGTTGTAGAAAATCCAGGTGCGCTTCTTCGAGTCGTTGCGGTGGCCGTCAATGAATTGCTGCTGTACGCGCGGCACCTTCAGGGGGTTCTCCCAACCCGAGCTGTAGTCCACTTCGACCTTGGGCTTGCCGGCCTTGCCTTTCTTGGTCGTGATGACGATAACGCCGTTGGCCGCCCGGATGCCGTACAGCGCCGTGGCGGCTGCACCGCGCAGCACCGAGATCGATTCGATCTCGCCCATGTCCAGGTCAATGATGCGGTTGGGCGTGGTGGACTGGGTGGCCGAGCTGGCCGCCACGCCCAGCGACACCTTGTCGGAGGTGATGGGCAGCACGTCCACGTCGTCGCTCACCTCGATGCCGTCAATGACGTAGAGGGGCGCGTTGGAGCGGCCCGGGTCGAGCGAGTTGATGCCCCGGATCAGCACCGACACGCCGCCGCCCGGCGTACCCGAGCTGCGCGACAGGTACACGCCCGGAGTGCGGCCCTGCAAGGCCGTGGCGACGTTGATCTCGCCCGAGTTGGCGACGTCCTCTTCCGAGATGTTGGTGACGCTGTATCCGAGGGCCTTGCGCTCGCGCGAGATGCCCAGGGCCGTCACCACCACCTCGCTCAGTTGTTCCCCGGGGCTCATGGCCACGTCGATGACGTCCTTGCCGGCCACGGGGACTTCCTGGTCGGCAAAACCGACGTACGAAAAGACCAGTACGGCATCGTCGGAGGGCACCTCGATGCGGTACTTGCCGTCAAGATCGGTCACGGTACCGGTCGTGGTGCCCTTGACATAGACGTTGACGCCGATGAGCGGCGCGCCGTCGTCGGCGGAAGTGACCGTGCCGGTCACTACACGCCCCTGAGCAAAGCCCTGGATGCTGCACAGCATCAGGCTCCATGCTCCGATCCATCTGATCAGGGTAAGCCATTGTTTCACAACCAATATGTTTTGTGTGAAGAAATCGAAAGATTTCGGAGGAAATACCTGCCCCCAAACACGCCCTGCGGTACAAAGGCATGATTCGCTCGGCTCGGAAAAGTCTGTCATTGAAATCGGGAAGGGAGGCTGCCGCCGGATGGAGGCTCAGCCCGTTCCAGGCGGCCCGAGTCTTCGGGCGCGGCTGCCGCATCCGGGCAGATACACGTGGCTGTCTGGCTGAAGGGCGATGGGAAAATTCGTTTCCTGTCTCATTTGGTCTTTTATTTGGCTTCGAGACCCAAATGTAAAATTCTGGTAAAATTTTACACCTGTCTGGTGATTTTTTTATCCGGAATTTTCCGATTTTCAGTGAAAGCAGCAGCCATCCCGGCGGAAAGCTTGCGCAAGAAAAGCCCGCCTGCCCGTTCGGATGGCCGTTTTTGTGATGGAGAGATTGAGTGAATGAGTGAGGAGAGATGGAGTGATGGAGTGATGGAGTGAGGGGAGACCGATTTGACCAATTCCACCAATTCCACCGATTGCACCGATTTGACCGATTCCACCGATTCTACCGCCCCCCGACTTTGGCCGGGGAACAAGCACCGAAACTTCAGGCACGCAAGCATCAAGCGGTGCCCATGGCGGCGCTTGTCTCAACAGTCACATGCCGTGCGGGCTAAACGTGGACCCCGACCGCAGTCGGGCCCGTCGCAACTGCATCGGTGCTCGTCGCGTGACCATGCTCAGCCGGAAAACTTCCTTCGCCGGGGCGGTATTTGCCGAAAGGCAAAAGAAAAAAGTGCCTGGACGACCTCAGAAATTGCCGCCGCCCTGGTTGTCGCCCTGCTTCAGGTCGTCGTTCTTGACGCGGCTGCGCAGCTTGCGCTGCGGGTTGAATTCCATTTTGCCGAAGCGATAGCTGAAGTTGATGCCCACCGAGCGAAACGGGATGCCAAAGCTGGAGCGCTGGTAGAAGGTGTCGCCTTCGAGCTCCGAGTCGAAGTACTTGAACTTGTTGAACGGCTCGACGATGCGCAGGCCGAGCTTTCCTTTTTGCTGCAGCACTTCTTTGGCCAGCCCGAAGCTGTAGATGCTGAACGAGGGATTCCGGCCCTGCAGGGTGAGGCGTGGCGAGTTCCAGAAGCCGAACACTTCGGCGCGGAAGCCCCCCGGAAGCTTGAGGCCGGCGTTGAGGTTGGCGTTGTACTGGAGGGCCTGGTTGCTCAGTTGCTCGCCGTCAATCGTGGCGCTGACGTTGTAGGTGAAGAGGTTGAAGCCGCCGCGCAGTGTGAGTTTGTCGGCGATGGTCGTCGAGGCGAAAACGTTGGCGCCGATAGAGCGGTTCTGGCCGATGTTGCGGAAGGTGGTTACGGAGATGCCTTCGGGCGTCACTTCGAGGAAGCGCTCGATGACGTCGCGCGTGTGCTTGTAGTAGGTGGCGAGGTTGAGCATGATGCCCTTGAGTCGAGTGTTGAGGCTGAGCTCGAACTGGTCGGTCACCTCGGGCGAGAGGAAGGGGTTGCCCACCTGCACGACGCGCTGGTCGGTGTTGTTGCTGAAGGGGTTGATGTAGAACAGGCTGGGGCGCTGGATGCGGCGCGTCCAGGCCAGGCGCAGTTGCTGGAAGTTTTTGAGCTTGCGCGAAACGATGAAGCTGGGCAGCAGGTTGCCGTATTCGTTCTTGAAGCTGCTGCCGTCGCTGTCGAAGTTGCCCGCGATGAGGGTATGCTCGTAGCGGGCGCCGGCCATCACGCCCCACTTCGGCCCCGGCTCGATGTTGAACGAGGCATAGGCGGCGCCCACGTCTTGCCGGTAGTGGAACAGGTCGGAGCGGTCCGCGTCGGGCACGAAGCCCATGGCCGTCGAATCGAAAATCTGGTAGTCGTAGTCGCTGGTGATGTTGCGGCGCACGGCCTTGAGGCCGGTTTCGAACAGTACCTTTTTGCTGAAGGGGTGGGTGTAGTCGGTCTGGGCGGTGAGCTCGAGGTTGTCGCCCTTGTTGAGGGCCTTTTCGGCGTAGTCGAGGGCGTCGGGCGTGCCGTCGATGCGGATGTCGTTGCGCGTGTCGTTGACGTTGCCGCTGAGCTGGAAGCCCACCACCCATTCGCGTTTCGAGTCGGGCCAGGTGCGGCGAAAGTCGGTGTTCCAGTCGTAGCTGTACATGAGCCGATTCATGTCGCTGAGGCGCTGGTACATCTGGTTTTCCGTAAGGGAAGGATCGACGATGAGGGCTTCGGTATTCATTTGGGTCATCTGGTTGAAGCCGCGGTAGTTGAGGCGCGAGGTGATGCCGTTGTAGGCGTTGAAGTCGTAGAAGGCGCCGGCATTGCCGCCGAAGCCGAGGCGTGCGGCTTCCGAGTCGCCCGACTGGTCGAGGATGCGGTCGGCGCCGTTGACGTTGTCGCGGCGGTAGAAGGTCACTTTGCCCGGGCGCGGGGGCGCGTAGAACATGCTGCCGTTGATGTTGACGCCGCCGCGGCCCTTGGCGGCGCTCAGTCCCAGCACGGCGTTGTTGAGGCGCGTGCCGGCCGAGACGTTGACGTTGCCGCTGATGCCCTGGGCCGTTTTCTTTTTCGTGATGATGTTGATGATGCCGGCGCTGCCCTCGCCGTCGTGCTTGGCCGTGGGCGAGGTGATCACCTCCACGCTTTTGATTTCGTCGGCGGGGATCATCCTGAGGGCGTCGGCCACGTTGGCGGCGAACATGCCACTGGGGCGGCCATTGACGAGGATGCGGATGTTGGACGAGCCGCGCAGCGAGACGTTGCCTTCCAGGTCGACGCTCAGCAGGGGCACGCGGCGCAACACGTCGCTGGCGTCGCCGCCGCGGTTGGTCACGTCTTTTTCGGCGTTATAGACGATGCGGTCTACCTTGTTTTCCACCACGGCGGCCTCGGCCGTCACGGTCACCTCTTCCAATGAGATGCCTGTCGGCAAAAGATACACGGTGCCGAGCTCGGCATCGGGCTTTTCGGGGGTCAGCTCGATGGGGATGCGGCGGTCGTCGTAGCCCAGGAAAGTGATGACGAGCTCATAGCTGCCTGCCGGCACTTCGATCATGCGGATCTGGCCTTTCTCGTCGCTGATCTGGCCATTGATCTCCTTGCCGCTTTTGGGTTCTATGAGGACGGCCGTGGCAAAGGCGACGGGCTGGTTCGTGATGCTGTCCACTACCGTGGCCGTGATTTTTCCTTTGATGGTGGGCTGTTGGACTTGTCCCCACTGGCCGCGGGGACGGCCCTGGGCCCACAGGGCGCTCCAGGCAAAAGCCAGCAGGGCAATGCTCAGAAAGGTACGTCGTGACATGTCGGGTGTGTTTTGGTGGTTTGGTTATACTCAAATCAAAGGGGTTCGGGTAATTCCGTTGCAGCCGTTGAGGGGGTAGTGTTTAGTGTTTAGTGTTTAGAGTTTAAAGTTTAAAGTTTTTTTCGTTGACTATCAGGCTTTTTGTTAAATACTCGGTTCTTCGGTTCCTCGATTCCTCGGTCAAAAACCGCAGCCTTCGGGCGCAGTTTGAGCGCAGTTTTTACCTGTTGTTGAGGGTTGAGCGTGTAGGGTTGAGGGTTTACAACTCTGTGAAAATCAGTGCGTGCTCAGTGGCGCTCTGTGTAACTGGATGATTTTCAGTGTTTTTCAGAAAGCTCTTGAATCAAATACTCGGTTCTTCGGTTCTTCGGTTCCTCATCCATTGAACCGCAGCCTTCGGGCGCAGTTTGCACGCAGTTTTTACCTGTTGTTGAGGGTTGAGCGTGTAGGGTTGAGGGTTTACAACTCTGTGAAAATCAGTGCGTGCTCAGTGGCGCTCTGTGTAACTGGATGATTTTCAGTGTTTTTCAAAAAGCTCTTGATCAAATACTCGATTCTTCGGTTCTTCACTCATTGCAACCGCAGCTTTCGGGCGCAGAGGAACGCAGCGCTGACGCAGTTGGTGCAGTCCCTCCATCACTCCTCACTCCATCCCTCCATCACTCCATCTCTCCATCACTCCATCTCTCCATCACTCCATCTCTCTTCTCTCCATCTCAAAACATCCATTGACTATCGTCAAAAATTCCCAAACTGAATTGCGTTGGGTATAATTGAATGATGGTGGTAACCGGAAGGCTGTCCGGCAGTTGAATGAGACCGCAAATTTTCGGGAAAGATGCGTGGCTGCGCGGGATGATGGATGAACGCACCCATTCCAGGGACGAACGGCAGCTCGTCGCCCGGATAGTGCCCTGCTGCAGGTGATGGTCAGGTGGGCAGGGGCGCTGCTTCGGGCACGAGCGCCGCACGGACGCGTCCCTGCTCGTTGATGCTTTCGAGGCGTACGGGCCGGATGGTGTTGATCAACTCGGCATCGAAAGGCATGTCGATGCGGATGTAGTTGTCGGTGAATCCGGTCATGCGGCCTGCCTGTTTGCTGTGCTCGAACAGCACTTCGCGCACCTGGCCCAAGTGCTGCTCGTAGAAGTGGCGCCGCTTTTTATCCGAAAGGATGGTGAGCATGTCGTTGCGCTGCCGCCGCACTTCCATGGGCACGCGGCCGGGCATGGTGGCTGCCGGCGTGTTGGGGCGCTCGGAGTAGGTGAAGACGTGCAGGTAGCTCACCTCCAGCTCGTTGATGAAGCGGTACGTCTCGAGGAAGTCTTCGTCGGTTTCGCCCGGAAAGCCGACGATGACATCTACGCCGATGCAGGCGTGGGGCATGAGCCGGCGGATGCGGGCCACGCGCTCGGCATACAGCTCGCGCTTGTAGCGGCGCGCCATCATGCGCAGTTGCTTGTTGTTGCCGCTCTGCAGCGGCATGTGGAAGTGGGGCACGAAGCGCCTGGAGCCGGCCACGAACTCGATGATCTCATCGGTGCACAGGTTGGGTTCGATGCTCGAGATGCGGAAGCGGGCAATGCCTTCCACCTGCTCGTCGAGGGCGCGGATCAGGTCGATGAACAGCGCTTGCTTGCGGGGGCGCGTGCCTTCGATGACGGCCGTGCCGTTGCCAAAGTCGCCGATGTTGACGCCCGTCAGCACGATCTCTTTGGCGCCCATGGCTGCGATGCGGCGGGCATTGGCCACCACGTGTTCTACCGTGTCGGAACGGCTGCGGCCGCGCGCTTTCGGGATGGTGCAGAACGTGCACTTGTAGTCGCAGCCGTCCTGCACCTTGAGGAACGAACGCGTGCGGTCGCCAAACGAAAAGGCATCGACGAAGGAGTTGGCCTGCTGGATGGCGCCGGCCTGCACCATCGCCTTGCCCGGTGCTTTTTCGAGCTCCTGCACGTAATCGAGGATGCGAAACTTCTCGGCCGCCCCCAGCACCAAGTCTACGCCTTCGATGTTGGCGATCTCTTCGGGCTTGAGCTGGGCATAGCAGCCCGTCACGATCACCTTGGCGTCGGGGGCCTTGCGCAGGGCGCGCCGCACCACCTGCCGGCACTTGCGGTCGGCAAAGTCGGTCACCGAGCAGGTGTTGATGACGTAGATATCGGCCCCCTCATCGAAGGGCACCACGCCATAGCCGGCCTGCTCGAACTGGCGGGCCAGAGCCGACGACTCGCTGAAGTTGAGCTTGCAGCCCAGCGTGTGAAATGCGACGGTACGGGGTGTGGCCATTCGGGTTTGAAGTTTGCGTCTGCTGATAAAAAACAGTGCAGGGGCCCGTGCTTGCGATGCCGACGGAACCGCCTGAGCGCGTCGGATCGCCTGTGACGTGCCGAAAGCGCTTGCAAAGATAGGGCCTTTGCGCCTGAGGTTGAGGGTTTGCAATTCTGTGAAAATCAGTGTGTGCTCAGTGGCGCTCTGTGTAACTGAATGATCTTTCGACTTTTTCAGCAGGCTCTTGAATCAAATCCTCGGTTCTTCGGTTCCTCGGTTCCTCATCCATTGAACCGCAGCCTTCGGGCGCAGTTTGAGCGCAGTTTTTGACCTGTTGTTGAGGGTTGAACGTGTAGGGTTGAGGGTTTACAACTCTGTGAAAATCAGTGCGTGCTCAGTGGCGCTCTGTGTAACTGGATGATTTTCAGTGTTTTTCAAAAAGTTCTTGAATCAAATACTCGGTTCTTCGGTTCTTCGGTTCCTCACTCATTGCAACCGCAGCTTTCGGGCGCAGAGGAACGCAGCGCTGACGCAGTTGGTGCAGTCCCTCCATCACTCCATCACTCCATCTTTCCATCACTCCATCACTCCATCACTCCATCTCTCCATCACTCCTCACTCCATCTCTCTTCTCTCCATCTCGAAAACCATCCATCGTCAAAAATTCCCCAACCGAATTGCGTTGCGTATATCTTTGGCGTGCCTGCCTGCGCGGCCCTGGCGGCGCGCACCTCGAGCGACGCGGCGACGTGCTGCTCGTGCGGTGAGGGCAAGGCAAGCATTGAGTTGCCCTGTAAACGGAAAAATGCCCCGCGGAATGAATCACTTGCGATTGGCCCTGTGGGCTGGTGCAGCCCTGATGCTGTGGACGAGCTGTGGCCCGCAGCCGCTCTTCGAGAAACAAAGCCCCGACGCCACGGGCGTCGTCTTTGCCAACGAGCTCACCGAGACGGAAGACTTCAACATCATCAAGTACCTGTACTTCTACAACGGCGGCGGCGTCTGTGCCGGCGACGTCACGGGCGACGGCCTGCCCGACCTGTTTTTCACTTCCAACCAGGGTGCCAACCGCCTGTACCGCAACCTGGGCGACTGGCGCTTCGAAGACATCACCGAGGCGGCGGGCGTGGCCGGTGCCGCCGACGCGCGCCACTGGACCACCGGCGCCACCATGGCCGACGTCAACGGCGACGGCTGGCTCGACATCTACGTGTGTGTGGTGAGCGGCTTTGGCCGCCTCGAAGGGCACAACCTGCTCTACCTCAACAACGGCGACGGCACGTTTCGCGAAAGCGCGGCCCGGTGGGGGCTCGACTTCCGGGGCTATGCCCAGCACGCGGCTTTCTTCGACTACGACCGCGACGGCGACCTCGACATGTACCTGTTGTGCCATGCCGTCCACTCGGCCGACGTCTATGTGCCCGGCGAAAACCGCACGCGCCGCGACAGCCTGGCCGGCGACCGCCTCTATCGCAACGACGGCGACCATTTCACCGACGTGAGCGCCGAGGCGGGCATCTACGGCGGCCCCATGGGCTATGGCCTGGCCGTGGGTGTGAGCGACCTCGACAACGACGGCTGGCCCGACATTTACGTCTCCAACGACTTCCACGAACACGACTACCTCTACCTCAACAACGGCGACGGCACCTTCCGCGAAGTCATCCGGCAGGCCGTGGGCCATACCAGCACCTTCACCATGGGCAACGACCTGGCCGACTACGACAACGACGGCTGGCCCGACATCGTCACCCTCGACATGAAGCCCGACGACGAGGTGGTGTACAAGAGCAGCGTCGGCGCCGACCCCTTCAACATCTACCAGCACAAGCTCAACTTCGGCTACCACTACCAGTACCCCCGAAATATGCTCCAGCGCAACATGGGCGTGCTGACCGACTCGCTCGTCCACTTCGCAGAGATTGGCCAGTGGGCCGGCATCGCCACCACCGACTGGAGCTGGGCCGCCCTCATGGCCGACTACGATCTCGACGGCTGGAAAGACCTCTACGTCACCAACGGTATCTGGCGGCGCCCCAACGACCTCGACTACCTCAAGTACATCAGCAGCCAGGCCATCCAGGAATCGGCTTCCGACCTGGAGCTGGCCAGCCACATGCCGCCCGGCATCGTGCCCAACCAGGCCTTCCGCAACCGCGCCGACGGCACTTTCGAACGGGTGTCGGCGCGCTGGGGACTGGCCGACGTGGGCTGCACCAACGGCGCCGCCTGGGCCGACCTCGATGCCGACGGCGACCTCGATCTCGTGGTCAACAACCTGGGCGAGCCGGCCACCCTCTACCGCAACCATGCCGTCGAGCAGGGCAAGGGCCACTTCCTGCGCGTGCGCCTCGAAGGGCCGCAGGGCAATCCCTTCGGTCTGGGTGCCCGCGTGTGGGTGCGCACCGAGGCGGGCACCCAGATGCAGGAGTGCTGGACCACGCGCGGCTGGCTCAGCTCGGTAGAGCCGCTGCTCGTGTTCGGGCTCGGGCCGGCCACGCAGGCCGAGGTCGAGGTGCGCTGGCCCGACGGCCGCAGGCAGCGCCTTTCGGCAAATGCCGACGCCACGCTCGTGCTGCGCCATGCCGACGCCCGACCGGCAGAAGACCCGGCTCCCACGGCCGAAACAACGGTCCGCTTTCGCGAAATGGCCGACCGCCTCGGCATCAACTTCCGGCACACAGAGGACGAGTTCAACGACTTCGACATCGAAAAGCTGATGCCCTTCATGCTCTCGACCGAGGGGCCCGCTTTCGCAAAGGGCGACGTCAACGGCGACGGCTACGACGACCTCTTCTTCGGCGGCGCGCGCGGCCAGGCCGGCGCCCTCTACGTGCAGGTGCTCGAGGCGGGCACGGCCGCCTTTCGGCAAATGCAGCGCTTCGACGATGCGGCGCTGAGCGAAGACGTGGCCGCCACCTTCTTCGATGCCGACGGCGACGGCGACCTCGACCTGTACGTGGCCAGCGCCGGCAATGCCTTCCCCGGCAATGCGCCCCAGCTCGCCGACCGCCTCTACCTCAACGACGGCCGCGGCCATTTTGCGAAAGCAGCCGACGCCCTGCCCCCCATGTTCGAAAACACGGCCTGCGTCGCAGCTGCTGACTTCGACGAGGACGGCGACCTCGACCTGTTCGTCGGCACGCGCAACGTGACGAGCCATTACGGCCGCGTGCCCCGCAGCCACGTGCTCCTCAACGACGGCAGCGGCCGTTTTGCGGAAGCGGAAGCGCCCTGGGCCGTGCCCCTGCGCCGCCTCGGCATGGTGACGGCGGCCTGCTGGCTGCCCGAGCGCCGCGAGCTGGCCGTCGTGGGCGACTACCTGCCCGTCAGCTTCTTCCGCATCGAGGGGGGACGCATCCTCAAGATGGACGTACCCGACAGCCACGGCTGGTGGCGCACCCTCGCCGCCGCCGACCTCGACGGCGACGGCGACACCGACCTGCTGGCCGGCAATATGGGCCTCAACAGCCCTTTCACCGCTACACCCGAAGAGCCCGTCGAGCTCTTTTCGGCCGACTTCGACCGCAACTTCAGCACCGACCCCATACTCACCTACTTTCGCCAGGGACAGCGCTACCCCTACGCCGCTCGCGACGAGCTGGTGGCACAGCTCGTCAGCCTGCGCAAGGCCTATCCCGACTACGCCAGCTATGCCCGCGCGCCCTTCGACGAAATCATCGAGTACCTGACGCCCCAGCAGGTCAACTACTACCGCGCCGAGAAGCTGGCTTCCGTCTGGCTCGAACGCGGCCCCGACGGCCGCATGCGCGTGCATCGCCTGCCCGCCGACGGCCAGTGGTCGGCCCTGTATGCCTTCGCTACCGCCGACCTCGACGGCAACGGCACCCTCGACGTGCTGGCCGGCGGCAACTTCCACGGCGCCCAGCCCTCCATCGGCCGCTACGACGCCTCCTTCGGCCACCTCTGGCTCGATGCGCCCGCCTTGCGGCAAACGGAACCCCGGGAAACGGGACTGGCGCTGTTTGGTCAGGTGCGCCACCTGGCCATCCTCACCCTTGCCGACGGCCGCAAAGCCGTCATCGCCGTGCGCAACGACGACACACCGCAGGTGTTCGTGGTGGAGTGATTGCGTGAGGAGAGCGGAGTGAGGGAGTGACGGAGCGACGAGGCGAAAGGGCGACAAGGTGAGGCGGGCCGGATGTTTTTATGCCCGAGTGGTGTCCTTAAATAGATGATCGCGCATCCCGAAAATGGACCGGGTGCAGAAAGGTGAAGCACGCAAGGTTGAGAGTTGAGGGTTGAGGGTTGAGAGTTTTTCTTGTTGATTATCAGTTTTTTGTCAAATCCTCGGTTCTTCGGTTCCTCGATTCCTCAGCCATTGAAACCGCAGCCTTC
>WFYJ01000130.1 GCA_015490175.1 Saprospiraceae bacterium
TGCCTCCAAACCTTTTTTGTCTCTACGCCGTTGGCTGAACTCGCTGTGCAGCCGGGGAATTTATGTGCCGCCTATTCCAATATGAGCGTTTAAAGTTTAAAGTTTTTATCGTTGACTATCAGACTTTTTTGTCAAATCCTCGGTTCTTCGGTTCCTCGATTCCTCGGTCAAAAACCGCAGCCTTCGGCCGCAGATCGCCGCAGTTTGCACGCAGTTTTTACCTGTCGTTGAGGGTTGAGGGTGCAGGGTTAAGGGTTTACAACTCTGTGAAAATCAGCGCCTTCTCAGTGGCGCTCTGTGTAACTGAAAATTTTTCTACTTTTTTCAGCAAGCCTCTTTGCTCAAATCCTCGATTCCTCGGTTCCTCATCCATTGAAAACCACAGCCTTCGGCCGCAGAGGAACGCAGCGCTGACGCAGTTGGTGCAGTCCCTCCATCACTCCATCACTCCATCACTCCATCTCTCCATCTCTCCTCACTCCATCTCTCCTCACTCTTCACTCCTCTCCTCACTCATCGCCGCCCTGACGAAGTGTACGAATAGCGGATGCGGCGCTTCGACGGTGCTCTTCAGCTCGGGATGGAACTGCACGCCCAGGAACCAGGGGTGTACCTTTTCGGGCAGCTCGATGATCTCGACGAGGTTGGAATCGGGATTGATGCCCGAAGTGACGAGACCGGCCTTGTGGAAATCGTCGAGGTAGGCGTTGTTGAACTCGTAGCGGTGGCGGTGGCGTTCGCTGACGATGTCCTTGCGGTAGGCTTTCCAGGCCAGGCTGCCTTTTTCCAGCCGGCATTCGTAGGCTCCGAGGCGCATGGTACCGCCCTTGCGCGTGATCTTTTTCTGCTCGGGCATCAGGTCAATGACGGGATGCGGCGTGTCGGGGTTCACCTCGGTGCTGGAAGCGTCGGGCCAGCCCAGCACGTGGCGCGCGTACTCCACCACGGCGCACTGCATGCCCAGGCAGATGCCGAAGAAGGGGATGCCGTGCTCGCGCACATAGCGGATGGCATTGATCTTGCCTTCGATGCCGCGCTCGCCAAAGCCGGGCGCTACCAGCACGCCGTCGAGGCCCGCCAGCTTGCGCGCCACTTCCGACTCGTCGCCTTCGAGACTCTCGCTATGGACGGGCACCACCTCGACGCGGCACTCGTTGACGGCGCCGGCGTGGATGAACGCCTCGAAGATCGACTTGTAAGCGTCCTGCAGCTCGATGTACTTGCCCACCAGCCCGATGCGCACTTCCGAAAGGGGATTCTTCAGCTTGCCCAGGAAGGCTTTCCACTTGCGCAGGTCGGGCTCGCGGCGGTCGGGCAGGCGCAGCTTGGTCAGCACCACCGTATCGAGTTTTTCCTTGTGCATCAGCAGCGGCACGTCGTAGATGGTCTCGGCGTCGATGGCCTCGATGACGGAGCCCACGTCCACGTTGCAGAAGAGGGCCAGCTTGCGGCGCAGGTCCATGGGCAGCGGGTGCTCGGTGCGGCACACCAGCACGTCGGGCTGGATGCCCGAGCGCAGCAGCTCCTTGACCGAGTGCTGGGTGGGCTTGGTCTTCAGCTCCCTGGCGGCACGCAGATACGGGATCAGCGTCAGGTGGATCACCAGGCAGTTGTCGGCACCCAGCTCCCAGCGCAACTGGCGCAGGGCCTCGAGGTAGGGCAACGACTCGATGTCGCCCACGGTGCCGCCCAGCTCGGTGATGACGATGTCGTAGTTGCCCGACTTGCCCAGCAGTTGGATGCGGCGCTTGATTTCGTCGGTGATGTGGGGCACTACCTGCACCGTCTTGCCCAGGTAGGCCCCCTCGCGCTCGCGCGTGATGACCGTCTGGTAGATACGGCCGGTGGTGACGTTGTTGGCCTGCGAGGTGGGCTGGTTGAGGAAGCGCTCGTAGTGCCCCAGATCGAGGTCGGTCTCGGCGCCGTCGTCGGTCACGTAGCACTCGCCGTGCTCGTAGGGGTTGAGCGTGCCGGGGTCCACGTTGATGTAGGGGTCGAACTTCTGGATGGTGACGCGGAAGTCGCGCGCCTTCAAGAGCTTGGCCAGCGAAGCCGAGATGATGCCTTTGCCCAGGGAAGAGGTCACGCCGCCCGTAACGAAGATGTATTTGGTCATCAGGAGTGATTTTTTGGCGAAAGCCGACAGTGGAGCGACAGCCGTGCCTCCGCTTGCGCAAATGTCGTTACGGGACGCAAAGATATACGCTGCGCAATGCAAATCGCGAATCTTTTGAGAAGCGGAAGTGAGCGGAGAAAGGAGAGATGAGGGACGAAGTGCGGGAGGGGTGGCACGGGCGATTTGCCGGGGCATGTCTCAAATGCGCAAGTCTATGTCCTGAAGGAGCAAGTGAGGCCGTGCGGGCTGTCCGTGTTTTGTGGCCACGCATTGCACATCAAAACTCCGGGTATGAAAGACCTCCTTGCCCTGCTTGTTTGCTGTCTTGCTCCGCTTTGCCTGTCCGCCCAGCAGCTCGACAAGCTGTCGGAAGAGGAGCCCGTCACGTTCAGCGGCTCGCTCTACCTGAGCGGCGGCACCTACCAGAGCTTCGTGGCGGGGGCGGCGCGCCAGAGCCCGTGGCACTACAGCATCACGGGCGCGCCGGTGCTGACGATCTACGGTCTGAGTTTGCCGTTCAGCCTGTCGTTTGCCAACCAGCAGTTCAGCTTCTCGCAGCCCTTCAACCGCTACGGGCTGAGCCCTTCCTACAAGTGGGCCACGCTGCACCTGGGCTGGCGCTACATGAGCTTCTCGCCCCTGGTGCTGAGCGGGCGCGAGTTTCTGGGTGCGGGCCTGGAGCTGGAGCCCGGCCGCTTCCGCCTGGGCGTATTGTCAGGTACTTTGCAGAACTACTACGCCCAGCGCGATACAGTGGTCTATGGCAGCCAACTGCTCGACACCTACAAGCGCCGCATCCTCGGCGCGCGCATCGGCTTCGGCGAGCGCAACACCTTCGACCTGAGCGTGCTCAAGGTGTTCGACGACACGACCACCACCTCGGCCCTGCTGGCCGACAACACCTACCTGCTGCCCGAGGACAACCTCGTGCTGGGCATCGACGTGCAGTTGTCGCTGCTGCGCAGCATCACGCTGCAACTGCACCAGGCCGCCTCGCTCCACACCGGCGACCGCACCATGCGCACCCTCGACGATGCCGAGCTCGACCCCACGGTGCAAAAAGTGCTGAACACGGTGGGCTCCTTCATCGTGCTCAATGCCAGCACGCGGCCCGGCCTGGCCACCCACCTCGATGCCTCGTACAACAACCGCTTCTTCACGCTGGGCCTGGCCTGGCGCCGCGTCGATCCGTACTATCGCTCGCTGGGCATGTACTACAACGCCAACGACTACGAGCACTACACGGGCCGCGTGGGCTTCTCGCTTTTCGAGCATCGCCTCAATGTCAACCTCACGGCCGGCCTGCAGCGCAACAACCTGTTCAACCTCAGGCCACAGACCGACCTGCGCCGCATCGGCTCGCTCTCGCTGGCCTACATTTCCCGAAAGGGGTTCTACGCCAATGCCTTCTACAACAACTACCAGACCGACCAGTCGGCCGGGTACATCCAGGTGGCCGACACGCTGCGGCTGGCCCTGGTCAACGAGACGGCCACCCTCACCACCGGCCACACCTGGAAGAGCCGCACGCGCAGCCACACCCTCAGCGGCAGCCTGTATTACCTCAGCTTCCGCGACATCAACCCCCTGTTTTACTTTCCGCTGCCGCCCCAGAGCAACTACTCGGCCAGCCTCAGCTACCGCCTGGGGCTGCTGCCCGCCGAGCTCGACCTGGGCCTTTCGGCCAACTACAGCCTGCTGACCAACGGCGACGACGCGCAGACCAGCGCCGGCCTCACGCTCGATGTGGGCAAGCGCCTGGCCGACAAGCAACTGTCGCTCAACGGCTCCTTCACGCTCAATTTCAACAGCTACAACGGCCTTTCCGACGGCCTGTACTACCAGTTCAACGCCAACGCTTCCTGGGCGCTCAGCGAACAGCACAGCATCAACTTCTACGCCGTGTGGCTGCGCCGCCAGCCCCGCCAGACCTCCAACGAAATCAACGAGCTGCGCAGCGGCATCAGCTACGGCTTCAATTTCTGACCTCGATACCCCCAAAACCTGCAGGCATATGAAAAACCGCATCCTCCACCTGTCCGCGCTTCCCGCACGCCTCCTGCTGGCTCTTGCCCTGTTTTTCAGTTGCCTTTCGGCAAATGTGGCCCAGCAGTATCCCCTTACGGTAAATACCACCCTGGTGCCGCCCTACCCCGTGCGCTTCGAGGACTACCTCGACCTGGGCGACAAGGTGATCGTCACGGTGATGAACCACACGGCCCAGCCGCGCACGTTCAACTTCTCGATCAGCATTCAGGGGCCCAACAACCTGACCATCCAGCGCAGCCCGCTGTTCAAGCAGCCCTTCACGGTGGGGCCCAACCAGGTCAAGTCGCTCACGGCCAGCGACTGGGACTTCAGCAACATGCTGCTGAGCACCAACGACATCCAGCCGCCCGCCGAGCGGCAATACCTCATCCAGAACCGCGTGCTGCGCGAGGGCAACTACACCGTCTGCCTGCAGGCCATCGACGCCCAGACGGGCCAGCCCCTGTCGGCGGCCACCGGCTCCAACTGCGCCAGCTATACGGCCAACTACGGCGCGCCGCCCGTCATCGTGGCGCCCGCCAACAACCAGGTGTTGCCCTTCTTCACGCCCCTCAACCTGCACATCACCTGGGTGCAGTACAACCTGCTCGACCCGGCCAAGGTGCGCTACCGCGTCAAGATCATTGACCTGACGGCCAACAACATCACCGACCCGAGCCAGGCCACCGTGGCCATGAACAACCCGGGTGTGCCGGCCTTCTACGAAAAAGACGGCATCACGGGCTACGCCCACCTCGTGTCGGGTGAGCCCTTCAAGGAAGGGCACGTCTATGCCCTGCGCGTGACGAGCTACGACCCGCAGAACCAGACTATCTTCCAGAACGGCGGCCACAGCGACGTGGTCACCTTCCAGTTCTCGAAAAACATCTCGGCCTGTGCCAACCCCGGCACTTTCGTCGCCGTGCCCCACTACCCGCTCGCCGGCGACACCATTCCGTTCACGCGCCTGCCCATGGTGGTGCGCTTCGCACCCGAATGCGAGCTGTACAACAAGTTCGAGTACCGCCTCGAGCTCGACAAGAAGCTGCAGCGCAAGGAAGCCGTGCCCTGGCCCCAGGGCGCGCTCAAGTTTGTGCAGGCCAAATACAACAAGACCAACCTGACGTGGCCCTTTGCCGCCCACCAGTCGCTGGGTAACCCCAAAAAAACACTCGAGCGCGGCAAGCAGTACCGATGGGATGCGCGCCTGACTGTATGGAACGCCCAGGGCCAGAAGTGGCAGTCGGTAGTGCGCAACGTGCCCTTCACGGTGGGCATGCCGGTGCCGCGACAGCAGTATCCGGCCGTGACGGGCAAGGTGACCACGGGCAAGGCCACCTTCCGCTGGCGCGCGCGCACCTCCAACAAAGCCCTGCTGCCGGCCGTGGCGCTCAAGGCCTTCGACAGCAACGGCGTGCCCCAGGCCGTGGCCTTTGGCCCGATGAAGGAGCGCTGGGTGCTCCAGGTGTTCCGGGGCTATACCACCGACACGGCCCGCATCGTCTTCCAGAAAGACAGTCTCATCACGCTCGACCCGGCCAAATACCTCAACAGCCAGACGCTGACCTACGACACGGCCCGCTTCCGCCAGGACTTCGAGCGCATCGTGGCCACCGTGGTGAAAATCAACACGCCGGGCACCTACTACTGGCGCGTGGGCTGGGCCCGCAACCCCGACCAGACGGGCCAGAACCACAAGTACACCGATGCCGAGCTGTACCACGCCAGCAAACTGCGCGAAGTGATCTTCGTCAGCACCGGCACCCAGGACGACTGCGTGGCGGCATGCGATGCGCCCACCATCACCGACCGCACCGCCACTCCCGGCCTCAAGGCCAAGGACAAACTCAAGATCGGCCAGTTCGAGCTGGTGGTCACCTCGGTGGAAGCCAAGCCGGGCAACGCCTTCTCGGGCGAGGGCTACATCCCGGTCAGGTTTCTGAAAGACTGGCCCATCAAGGTGAAGTTTGAAAACATCAAGAAAAACAAGGCCGGCCAGATCTTCGAGGGCAAGGTGACGGTGGTCAAGGACAAGGACTTCCTCGATCCTTCGTACGTGGTGCAGGCCGGCGACGCCATCGGCCTGTCGAAAGACCTGTCCAAATCGCTGGCCACCTTCCTCAACCAGGGCGGCCGCCTCATCAACTCGGGCGTGCGCAAAAACCAGCCCATCGGGCTGCCCATCGGCATCGACAACAAGATCGAGGGCAACACCATTGTGGTGGCCATCCTCGACATGAAGTTCACGCCGCAGCGCGCCACCCTCACGGCTGTAGTCAACCTCGACATTCCGGCGCTCAACCCCTATCGCGCCAACTTCATCTCGATGGGCGTCAAGGATCTGTGCTTCGGCCCGCAGGGTACGGCCAGCGAGGGCGTGGCCCTGCTGCCGCGCGACATCGTCATCGACGTGGACGACCCCACACAGGTGCCCAAGGAAGCGGAGCGCACTCAGATCGTCATCAAGAGTTCGATCAACGCTTCCGACCCGCAGAAGCGCACCGAAGTGGCGTGGAGCTGCAAGGGCTTCAAGCACGTCAACCTGGCCATCGAGGTGCGCTTCTCGCGCAAGACCATCGTGCCCGACGGGCCGCAGGGCAAACCCGGCAAGGGGCGCGTGACGGCCTCGGCCTACCTGCGCGGCACGCGCGGCCTCAACTTCATCGGGCAATTGCAGATGCGCGATTTCCAGATACCGGTCAAGGCCATGGAGGGCTATGCCTTCAAGGTCAAGGACGCCTGGATCGACCTGTCGAGCGTGGAAAACCCGCCCGACCTGGCCAGCAACCTGCCGAAGAACTACAACTCGCCCGACCTGAAAAACCCCGACAAGAAGGCGCAGGCCCTGTGGCGTGGCTTCTGGCTCAAGGAGCTGAGCGTGAAGATCCCGCAGTACATCGGCAACGTCAACAACGAGGCTGAGCGCAACACGCAGATCTCGGCCCACAACGTCATCATTGACCGCACGGGCTTTACGGCAGCCTTCCTCGTCGAGGGCCTCATCAAGTGGGAAAGCAAAAACAACAAGCCCAAGCACATTGACGGGGTGCGCTTCAGCCTCGACAGCATGTGGGTACAGGTACAGCAGAACAGCCTCACCCAGGCGGGCCTGTCGGGCAAGCTCGGCATTCCGTTTGCCGACAGGCATGACTACCTGAAGTACCGCGGCGTGCTCGACCACAAGACGCAGGCCACCAACTTCCGCTTTGCCGTCAGCGTGACCGACTCGCTGAAGATTCCCATGTTTTTTGCGGAAGCAAAGCTGGACAAAAACTCGAACATCGAGTTCAGCGTGGGCGACCACAGCTACGTGGCCTTCGACATCAACGCCACCATCAACATCAAGGAAGACTCGCTGAAGCTCGACATACCGGGCATCCGGCTGGAGCACCTCAACTACCACTCGACCAATGGCTTCGACAACAAGAAGTTCCGTTTCGGCCTGGCCAGCCCGCAGAAGTGGTTTGCCAACTTCCCGCTCTCGTTCGACAAGTTCAACATCACGGCAGGCAATGCGCCGGTGGTGAGCTGGGAGATGACGCTGGCCTTCCAGGGCGAATTGCCCAAGAAGAAAGACAAGAAGAAGAAGGGCAAATGGGGCCTGTCGGGCACTGTCGGCATGGCCATACACACCAAGCTGGGCAAGGGCGAAGGCCTCTGGGACCAGATCAAGGGCTTCGAGGTCAAGGAGGTGCGCCTCAACAAGATCGCGCTGGATGCCGAGGTGGCCAGCGTCAAGATCAAGGGCACGGTCGAGTTTTACAAGGAAAACAACCTGGACGGCTTCCGCGGCGAGCTGAACGTGGAGCTGCCGGCCAACATCAAGGCGGGGCTCGAGGGCGAGTTCGGCACCTACAAGAAGCCCGGCGCCAAGACCTTCGACACGCCCGACTGGTACAGCTACTGGCGCATTGCGGGCGTGGTGGTGCTGGGCGATGCCGGCGTGCCGCTCTTTGCCGGGCTCAACCTGTACGGCATTGGCGGCGGCGTGTACCACCACATGACACGCACGGCCGAGCTGCCCTCCCTGGTGGCCGCCAAGACCGCCTCGAAGAGCAAGGAAAAGAAATCGGCCTACAAGCCCGACTACAACACCCAGTTCGGCCTGCTGTTCTCGGTGCTGATGGGCAGCCCGGGCGGCGGCAAGGCCTTCAACTTCGGAGCGAAGCTGGAAGCCTCGTTCACCCGCGCCGGCGGCCTGAACTACCTCGGCATCACGGGCGAGATGAAGGCCATGTGTGAGGGCCTGAACGACAACTCGCCCGAGGTGGGCGGCTGGGTCAAGATCGAGTACCACAAGGCTGAGGAAGAGTTCGTACAGGGGCGGCTCTTCGTCACCGTCAATGCCGGCGTGATCAAGGGCAACGCCAAGATCCCCGACCCGCCCAAGGACTACAAGGGCGACAAGGAACATGCCTACATCTGGGCCGAGTTTTATGCCGACGTCAGCGGCAAGAAGGATTTCTGGTACCTCAACATGGGTACGCCGCAGAACCGCGGCTCGCTGGCCGTGACCTTCGACCCCAACAAGAAAACCAAGGTCAAGAAAGACAAAAAGAAAAAGGAGGAAGACAAAAAGATCAAGGATCCGTTCAAGATAGACATCAAGTTCACGGCCTACCTGATGATCGGGCACAAGGTGCCCTCGGTACTGCCGCCGCCCGATGCAGCCTTCATGAAGATCTGGGCCATGGCCGGCGGCGGCAAGAACGACTTCTCGGGCGGCAAGGTGAGCGAGTTCGTCAAGGGCAAGAAGCGGCCGCCCCTGCCGCCGGGTCAGGGTTTTGCCTTCGGCGCCAGCTTCTCGCTCGACCTGCAGGCCAATCCCGTGCCTTTCTACTTCGACATGGGGCTGGTGTTCGGCTTCGACATCAACGTCACGCGCAACGAGCAGCGCCGCTGCTTCATCCCCAGCAAGGGCGAGATCACGCCCGGCATTGACTACTGGTATGCCTTGGGCCAGATGTACGCCGGCGCCTATGCCGACTTCGGCCTGAAGGTGGAGCTGTGGTTCATCAACGGCAAGTTCAGCATCTTCCAGGGGGCGGCGGCCATGGTGCTGCGCGGCGGCTTCCCCAACCCCAACTGGGCCGAAGGGCGCGGCCGGCTGGCCTTCAGCATCCTCGGCGGCCTGTTCAAGGGCAACTGTGCCTTCGACGTGGCCGTGGGTGAGAAGTGCGATCCCACCGTGCCGCTCAACCAGTTGCTCGACCAGATGGAATTCATCCAGGACCTCAAGCCCGCCGACAAGGACGAGGAAGTGGACGTGTTCACCGCCCTGACGGCTACCTTCGCCGTGCCCATCAACAGGGTCATGGAGATTCCCGAAAAGGACAGCACCATCCGCCGCATCGTGCCCGTGATCAGCACCTGGACGCTCAAGGACAAGAACGGCAAGCTGGTACCCGTCGAAGACATCTACTTCACCAACGACAACCTGGCCGCCACGCTCAACCCCAAGGTGGTGCTGGCCGGCAACACGCGCTACACCACCTACATCGAGGTCAAGGCGCGCGAGCTGCTCGGCGGCGGCCGCTGGGTGTACGTGCAGAAGAAGGGCAAGGACTGGTTCCAGAGCAAGACCCACACCTTCACCACGGGCAAGGCGCCCGACGTCATCCCCGACAGGAACGTGCTGTTCACCTGGCCGCTGGCCAACCAGCGCTACTTCCTCAAGGGCGAAACCGAAGGCGGCAAGTGGGGCTACATCGTGCTGGACAAGGGCATGACCTACCTGTTCAGGGATCGCGCGAAGTACGACTACATCGTCCGCTTCACGCGCCTCGACGGCAGCGGCCACACGCTCGACGTGACGCTGTTCCCCGAGGAGCACGACCGCGTGCTGAAGTTCAACGTGGCCCGACTCGAAAACGGCAAGTACTACGCCCTGCAGGTACTCGAGGTGGACAAGGCCCTCAAGCAAAAACTGCAGCAGCAGGCCTCGCTGGCCGGCACGGCCGTGGCCTTCAACGCGCCGGGCGGCCTCCAGCAGCTCAACACCATGCCACTGGCCCAAACGCTGCAGTTGCGCGAAGAGTCGGTCAACCTGCTCAAGGGTCAGGGCAGCGTGCTGACGTCCGACGTGATCAAGAAGCGGGAACTGCCCGGCACCACGGTGCGCCACCCCGCCGAGCGCGTGCTCTACAACTTCTACTTCGGCACCAGCAAGTACAACACCTTCAAGGCCAAGCTGGCCGGCCGCGCATGGCAGCACAGCCAGGCCACCTTCGCCTTCATCGTGCCGGGCTACCTGTCGCAGGCCACGCTCGACGAGCCCTTCGAGCAGTACGACAAGCAGGGCTACACCCACAACGGCTACCAGGTCGAGCCACTGCTCGAGCTGTTCCTCAACGGCTACAACGGCCGCTACACGAAGGCCGGCCTGCCGACCAACACCTACGTCAAGCGGCGCCTCGAAGACGGCTTCCTCAGCACGGTGCGCGCCATCAACGGCGAGCTGAAGTACAAGCAGATTCCCTTCCGCCTCGTACCCAGGCAGCCGGCCATGGACAACTTCGTCACCTTCAACAACCTCAGCACCTGGGCCTCGCCCCTGTCGCGCGCCGAGCTCGATGCCGCCAACAACCCCACGCCCGGCAGCCAGATGGCATCGTTGGGCGGTGGCCTCACCGGCGCCTCGGGCGGCTTCATCACGGGCCTCCAGTTTGGCGGCGGCACCGCCGGCGGCGGCAGCATGGTGTTCCAGTACCAGCCGCCCACGCCCAAGCTGGCCATCGGCTACCATCCGGTCATGGGCGGTACGATGTATCTGCACGATACCAGGCAGAAAATGAGCAACCTGCTGGGCTGGTATCTCGACTTCCCCTGCATTGACGACGTGAAGGCAGGCCGCGTGCAGTGGCCCTCCAGCTCGCACTGGTGGTACCGTTACTTCAAGCGGCCGAAGCGCATGGCCGTGTCGGGATCGGGCGGCACCGTCATCCTCGAAAACGACTATCTCACGGCCTGGAACAAGTACCTGCGCAACGCGCAGAAATGCCTCAGCGGCCCCACCCTCCAGCAGTTCCTCGACAAGTGGCCGCCGCTGAAGATGTACGTCAGCCAGTTGCTCCAGACGCCGATGAGCAGCGTCTATATGAGCACCTCGCCGCCCCAACCGCACTCGTTCGTGCTGCAGTACCGCTACCCGAGTACGCAATCGCGCCTCAACACCAGCCACAAAAAGGTGGCCAGCAAGATGGCCGAAGGCACCTGGAGCCGTATCGTCATCAAACCCTGACAGCCGCGGGCGTGCCGCAAGTGGTGGCACGCCCGCCGGCAGGTTTTGTTTTTTTTGAAAAAAAAAGTCCAAAAAAAGCATCGCGACGGCGCAAAATGGGGAGTGCGATGCATCTTCCCATCCTTGCGTCGGAACGATCGAGCTTTTTGCGAAAGCTGAAAAAACAGAGTGGCACATGAAACGCTTCGCGCATATCTGCACCCTCCTTGCCTGCTGCCTCCTGTGGGGCGGCCCCTTGCACGGCCAGCTTGTCGTGCACGACACGACCGACTACGTGGCCGACTCGCTGCGGGTGCCCATGCACCTGCTGGCCAAAAACACCGGCGACCGCATCCTGCTGCGCTGGGCGCCCGGCAGCCCGGGAGCGTGGCACCTGTCGAACCGCACGGGCTACCGCCTCGAGCGCCTCATCTTCCGCGACAGCAGCGAGCTGGCCACGGCCCGCTGGGAAGTGCTGGCCGAGCCCAAACCCTGGCCCCTCGACGACTGGGCACCCATCGCCGGCGAAGAAGCCAACGACCCCTATGCCGCCATCGCGGCGCAGGCCATCTACGGCAAGCGCAACTTCACCGACCCCGACAACCAGACGGCCAACTTCTGGGAAAAAGCCACCGAGCTGCAGAACCTGTTCGCTGCCGCCATGCTCGCCGCCGAATTCTCGCGCAACGCCGCCATCGCCTCGGGCCTGCGCTACGAAGACGAAGACGTGCGCCCGGGCTATACCTACCTGTATCGCGTGTACAGCCTGGCCTCCAGCCCCGACTACCCCATTGACACGGCCTACTACGTCATCCGCACCGACGAGCGCACGCGCGAGCCCGTGCCCGCCATCGACTCGGTCGAAGAAGGCGAGTACGTCATCAAGCTGTACTGGGACCGCCAGCTCGAGCGCTACTACTCAGGCTGGTACATCGAGCGCTCGATCGACCGTCGGCGCTGGGAGCGCCTCACCGACGTGCCCTTCATCGACAGCCCGCTCGACATGTACGGCATTCCCACCGATCACTTCAGTTTTATCGACACCCTCGACGAAAACTACAAGCCCTACTACTACCGCATCATCGGCATCACGCCCTTTGCCGAGCGCAGCCGCCCCTCCGCGCCGGTGCGCGCCATGGGGCGCGACCGCACGCCGCCGCCACAGCCCTATGCCATCCGCGCCCGCCAGATCGGGCCGCGCGAGATGGAGGTGTCGTGGATGATCCAGGACACCACGGGCGACCTGGCCGGCTTCCTCATCACGCGCACCGAGCAGCGCGAAGGCGGCACCGAGGTGGCGCTCACGCCCTCGCTGCTGCCGCCCGACACGCGCCGCTTCATCGACACCTCCTTCAATGCCCTGGTGAGCAACTGGTACTTCGTCTATGCCGTCGATACGGCCGGCAACGCCATGGTCGGCCTGCCCGAGTTCGGCACCGTGGTGGACAGCATCCCGCCCGAGCCGCCCACCGCCATCAGCGGCACCATCGACACCAACGGCGTGGTCACCCTCCACTGGCCGCTGGGCCCCGAGCCCGACCTGTACGGCTACAAGGTCTTCTACGCCAACGCCGAAAGCCACATCTTCGCCCCGCGCACCAACCGCATCCTGCGCGACACCATCTGGCGCGACACCATCCCCCTCAACGTGCTGACCGAAGACATCTACTATACCGTGGTGGCCTTCGACCTGCACGGCAACGCCTCCGATTACTCCGAGATCGTGCGCCTGCAAAAGCCCGACCTCGTGCCGCCGACCAGCCCCCTGTTCGACAGCTACGACATTTCCGAAAGGGGCGTAGCCCTGCAATGGATCCGCTCCACCTCCCACGACGTGGTCAAACACCTGCTCTACCGCCGCCCTGAAGACCAGCCCGACGACTGGCAGCTCCTCTTTGCCGACACCGACACCCTGGGCGACTACGGCCGCTTCCTCGACACCACCGTGGCGCCGCGCGCAGCCTACGTCTATCGCATCGTGGCCGTGGACGACGCAGCCAATTTTTCCGAAAGGGAAGAAACCCTCGTACTCCACATTCCCGACTTTCGTCAAATGCCGCCGGTGTTCGGGCTCGTGCTCGTACCCGATGCAAGCCGACCGGCCGTCGCCCTTCGCTGGAAGTTTCAGGCGCCGCGCTGGCTCGACCATCCGCCGCGCTTCGCCGTCTTCCGCGCCGAAGACGAGGGCGGCTTCTACTTCTACCACATGACCGAGCCGGGCCGCACCACCTTCACCGACACGGGCGTCGAAGCCGGGCACACGTATCACTACCTGATCAAGGCCTACGACCCGGAAACCGAAATCGAAAGCCCCGGCAGCGAAGTGCAGTCGGCTACCCTGCCGCCCCCGGAGGGCAACTGATTTGCGCTTGCGCAAAAATTGATGCAGGTTTGCGCCAAAAAGCGCCATGGCTGCCGCCGAAGCCCATTTTCGCAAGCTGGAACACATGTACGCCGGCGCCCCGGTGAACCGCCCCTTCGCCCCCGAGCTGAGCGTGAGCGAAGGCCAGGCCACACTCGTCATGGACGTGCGCCCCGATCACTACCACGCAGCGGGGGCGGCCCACGGCATGATCTGTTTCAAGATGCTGGATGACGCCACGTTCTTCGCGGCACAGTCGCTGGTACGGGATGTTTTCATCCTCACGGCCGACTTCCAATTGCACCTGTTGCGCCCGCTGACCGAAGGTACCGTGCGCGCCGAAGGCAAAGTCCTCCACCGCTCGCGCCGCCTCATCGTGGCCGAAGGCTCCCTGTACGATGCCAGAGGACGCCTCGCAGCAAGAGGCACCGGCACCTTCATGCCCGGCCGCACCCCGCTTACCCCCGAAATGGGCTATCGTTAGGCCCGCCCGACACCGGCAGGGCCGCTCGCCTGCGAGTGCCCCTGTCTTGCCTTTTGCCGAACCATCAAGTCGTTGTGCCCATGACCTGGTTTCAACTGCTCATCGCCGAGGTGCGCCGTCGCCTGTTCGAAGAGTGTTTCGCGCGCTTGCGCAAATGCCTCAACCTGCTCGACGAAGAGCAGATCTGGTGGCGCCCCAACGACCACACCAACAGCGTGGGCAACCTGACGCTGCACCTCTGCGGCAACGCGCGTCAGTGGATCTGCGCCGGCCTGGGCAAGCAGCCCGACACGCGGCGCCGCCAGGCCGAGTTCGACGAGCGCGGCCCCATCCCGCGCGCCGAACTGCTGGCCATGCTCGATACCCTCGAAAAAGACATTGACGAGGTGCTCGAGATGCTCACACCCGAAGAAGTGCTCACCACCCATCCCGTACAGACCTTCCGCGAAACGGGCATGAGCATCCTGGTGCACGTGGTAGAGCATTGCTCATACCACACAGGTCAGGTTACCCTGCTCACCAAGTGGCTCAAGGACACCGACACGGGCTACTACGAAGGGGTGCCGCTGGAATGAGTGAAGGAGTGAATGAGTGAAGGAGCGAAGGAGTGAATGAGCGACTCCCACCCCCGCTCAAAACGGCATACCTCGCTGAAGCTGATCGAGGAAATAGGCAAACAAACCGGGCTTGAGGAACAGAGTGAACAGCAGCCCGAACACGGCCCCGTAGAAATGGGCGTCGTGGTCGATGTGGTCGTGGCTGTGGCGGCTGGCCCAGGACGAGTACACGAGATAGAGCACGGCAGCGAGGATGGCCGGCACGGGAATGATGAAGAACAGCAACAGCATGGCCCACGGCTGGAACAACACAAAGGCGAACACCACTCCCGACACGGCGCCGCTGGCGCCTACGCTGCGGAAGGCGGGATTGTTGCGGTGTTTGTACATGGTGCCCAGGTTGGCCATGACGATGGTGAGCAGGTAGAGGGCCAGAAACCACACGCGCCCCATCGCCGGGCCGAACAGCAGCAGGAACTGGCGCTCCACGAATTGCCCGAACTCGTAAAAGACGTACATGTTGATGAGCAGGTGCATCCAACTGCCGTGCACGAAGCCACTGGTGAGCAAGCGGTAGTACTCCTTGCGGTGCACCTCGGCCCACGGCATGTGGGTCAGCTTGTTGAACAGCACCGGATCATTGAATGCCTGATAGGATACCAGCACCGTAAACAGGACGATCAGCAACGTAATGGACACCGCTCAGTCTTTTTTCGTTTGCAAATGTGCCAGGCCGTAGCCCGTGTAGTTCCAGGGCGTGATCTGCTTGAGCTCTTCCTTCACCTCCTCGCGCAGGTCGAGCGTGTCGATGAAGGCGTGGATGTCTTCTTTGCGCACCTCGGCCTTGCCGCGCGTCAGCGCCTTGAGGGCTTCGTAGGGCTGAGGATAACCTTCGCGCCTCAGGATGGTCTGAATGGCCTCGGCCACTACCGCCCAGTTGCGCTCCAGGTCGGCGCGCAGTGCTGCTTCGTTGAGCATCACCTTGCCGAGTCCCTTGCGGATGGCCTTGAAGGCGATAAGGCTGTGTGCCAGCGGCACGCCCACGTTGCGCAGCACCGTGCTGTCGGTCAGGTCGCGCTGCAGGCGCGACACGGGCAGCTTGGCCGCCAGGTGTGCGTACAACGCATTGGCTATGCCCAGGTTGCCCTCGGCATTTTCAAAGTCGATGGGGTTGACCTTGTGCGGCATGGCCGAGCTGCCCACCTCGCCGGCCACCACCTTCTGGCGGAAGTATTCCATGGAGATATACGACCACATGTCGCGGCACAGGTCGGTGAGGATGGTGTTGATGCGCGCCAGAGCATGGAACAGGGCCGCCAGGTTGTCGTAATGTTCGATCTGGGTGGTGGTGCGCGCCCGCACCAGTCCGAGTTTCTCCAACACGAAGCGGTCGGCCAGGGCAGGCCAGTCGATCTCGGGACAGGCCACCTTGTGCGCATTGAAGTTGCCCGTGGCGCCGCCGAATTTGGCCTTGAGCCGCACGGCTCTGGCCTGTGCTGTCTGCTCTTCGAGGCGCTCCACGAAGACGTAGAGCTCCTTGCCCAGCGAAGTAGGCGAAGCCGGCTGCCCGTGGGTACGCGCCAGCATGGGCACCTCGGCCCACTGCTGCGCCATTTGCCGCAAGGCAGCAATCAGTTGGTCCAGCTCGGGCCAGATCACCTCATCGAGGGCGTCGCGCAGCAGCATGGGCACAGCCGTGTTGTTGATGTCTTGTGAGGTCAGCCCGAAATGGACGAACTCCATCCATTTGGCCAGACCGAAGGCCTTCATGCGCTCCTTGAGGTAGTACTCTACGGCCTTGACGTCGTGGTTGGTAGTGCGTTCGATGTCTTTGATGCGCCGGGCATCCTGCTCGGAAAAGGTCGTCACAATTTGCCACAAAGCCTCCAGTCCCGCTTTGGGAAAATCTGCTAATTGGGGCAAAGGCAACTCGCACAGCGCTTCCAGCCAGGCAACCTCTACCCGGACGCGGTAGCGCATCAGCCCGAATTCCGAACAATATGGTACCAGCGCGCGCGTGCGCTCCGCATAGCGCCCGTCTATGGGCGAGATTGCTTTGAGCATGCTTTTTGCCTTTGTGTCTCAAGACCCGCAAAAGTAAGCCATTATGATTTATCCCCCCCGACATATTGCGGCGCTCTTCCTTGCATGCTTTCTGCTGGCTTTCGCCAAAATGGAAGCCCAGCAATGGACCGCTTCCCTCGACAACGAGGCACCCGAACGCGACCTGGCCACCCTCGATCGGCAGATCCTCGACTGGGTAAAAGAAAAGCGGAGCTTGCAACAGTACATCCAACGCACGCGGCAATACCTCGAAGTGCCCCACAACGATCATTGCCGAGCCTTGCTGGAGTTGCGCGAGTACGAGCGGCAGTACCACTGGATCGAAGTGCAGGTGCAACAGGCCCAGGAGGAGCGCGCCCGCCTGGCCGGCAGCGGCGCCCCGGCGCAAAACAACGAGGCGCACCGCGCCGAACTCGATTTTTACCTCGTCAACAACCAGCTCGAACTCGACAGGCTCTCATGCGAGTTGCTGCAAGAGCGGCAGATCCTCTTTGCCCTCTATGGCGAAGATCCGACCACTTACCGCAGCCATCTGCTCCCCTTGCTGCAGCGCTATATGGCCTTTCGGCAAAAGTTGCTCATGCAGCGCATCCAATGGCAGCAAGAACGGACGGCCCTGGCCACCGGCACCGAAGAGCTGCAGCACATGCTGGCACTCAAGGCCACGTTGGCCGAGATGAGCTGGTGGCAAGCCATGGAAGCCTGGACACATCAGGCTGATGGCCAGTCCGACGCCCAGCTTCCGTCCCTGCTCGAGGCCTGGTTTGCAGATATGGAAGCATGGGCCAGCTACTATCGCCTCGCCGCGCCCGTGCTTCGGGGCCAACCCGTGGCCACACCGATCGAGGGGTATGCACAGTGGAAACAATGGCTGCCTCCGCTTTCCGAGGCCGAAGCCCGCCAGGCCATCGTGATGCTGGTACGCCACTTCGACTACGAAGAGCTGGGCGATGCCGAGCGCGCACTGCGACGCCTGCGCAGCCACGGCCACCAGCTCATGGTGTCGCGCAAGCCGGGCGTGGTGCGTTATGGCATCGACCTGAAGCCCACCACTCCCGATGCCTTCTTCGCCGCGCTCTGGCCGGCATTTGCGGAAGCATGGCAAAAGAGCGAGCCGGCAGCGCGTACGACCCTGTGGTTGGCCTTCGCCTGGCTGTTTCGCTGATCAGTCGCCGCGCACCAGTTGTTTCTCCAGTTCTTCCAGCGGCACGCCCTTCGTTTCGGGCATCACCTGCCACACCCATAGCAGTTGCCACACCATCATGAAGGCAAAGAAGCCGAAAACGGGCGCCGCACCGATTTTTGCGAAAAGCAAAGGCACCAGGGAAGGGATGGCTGCCGCCAAAACCCAGTGCACCGAGCTGCCGAAGGCCTGCCCCTGCCCGCGCAGGTGGTTGGGAAACACCTCCGAGATAAAGACCCAGATGACGCTGCCCTGTCCGATGGCGTGGGAGGCGATGAACAGGAACAGGAAGAGCGGTACCATCATGCCCTTGATGCCGAAGGCAAAGGCGAGCGATACCATCGCGAGCGACACGATGTAGCCCACCGAACCAATGTACATGAGCTGCTTGCGCCCGAAGCGGTCGATCATGCTCATGCCTGCCAGTGTAAAAATCAGATTGACAAGGCCGATACCCACGCTGCTCAACAGCGCCGTGCGCGCCCCCAGGCCGGCAATCTCGAAGATGCGCGGCGCATAATAGAGGAAGGCATTGATGCCCGAAAACTGGTTGAAAAAAGCGATCAGAAAAGCCAGCATCAGTGGAAAGCGGTATCTGGGGCTGAAGATCGTCTCGCGCCGGTCGGCCTGCTGGTGATCGCGCAGCATCTGCGCGATGGCGCTTTCCACATCGGCTTCGGGATCCACCTGACACAAGACTCGCCGCGCACCCTCCCTGTCGCCGCGAAAAACCAGCAGCCAGCGCGGGCTCTCAGGTACGGCAAACACGAGCACCGTGTAAATGAATGCGGGCACGGCTTCGACGCCCAGCATCCAGCGCCAGGCCTGCTCGCCCATGCCACTCAGCAGATAGTTGGACACAAAGGCCACCAGGATGCCGAACACGATATTGAACTGGTACATGGCCACCAGTTTGCCGCGATCGCGTGCCGGTGCAATCTCGGAAATATAGGCCGGTGCGGCCACCGTCGAGACGCCCACACCCAACCCGCCGATGAATCGGAAAAAGGCAAACGACCAGGGACCGTTGGCCAGGGCCGAGCCCACCGCCGACGCGAAATAGAGCACGCCAATGAGGATGAGCGTTTTCTTGCGGCCGATGCGATCGGTGGGTATGCCACCGAAGACGGCGCCGAGCACTGTACCCCACAAGGCGGAAGCCATCACCACCGTACCGTGGAAAAACGCACTCGACCCCCACAGCTCCTGCAAGGCCAGGTCGGCCCCCGAGATGACGACCGTGTCGAAGCCGAAAAGAAAACCGGCCAGGGCCGTCGTCACAGACCAGAAGAGAATCTTTCGGTTATGCATGGTCGTTCGCTTTGTTTCTTCAGCGCAAAAAGCTGCGGTTGCAATGAGTGAGGAACCGAGCAACCGAGGAATCGAGGATTTGAGCAAAGAGGCTTGCTGAAAAAAGTCGAAAAATCATTCAGTTACACAGAGAGCCACTAAGAAGACACTGATTTTCATAGAGTTGTAAACCCTCAACCCTACACCCTCAACCCTCAACCTGGCCAAAAACTGCGTTCAAACTGCGTCCCTCTACGGCCGAAGGCTGCGGTTTTTGACCGAGGAATCGAGGAACCGAAGAACCGAGGATTTGACAAAAAAGTCTGATAGTCAACGAGAAAAACTCTAAACCCTGAACGCTCAGACGCACTGCCGTGCGTCCCTACCGGCAGACGCACTGCCGTGCGTCGCTGCCGATCGTGCGGCTCAACTTCCATCACTCCATCACTCCATCTCTCCATCACTCCATCTCTCCATCGCTCCCTCACTCTGTCACTCCACCCTGAACCCGACCTGCAGGCGTGCTTCCACGGCCGGCGAGATGTCGCGCAACTGCTCGAGGATGAGCTGCAAGCGCACCTGGTCGTCGAGCAGATAATCTTTTACATTCACACTGTGTGGCACAAGATCGAGGGTAGCCGAGGGCTGTTCGGGCGTGGGGTCGCGCCAGAAGACTTCGATGCCACACTTGTCGGTGCCGTCGCCCGAGCGACACAGCCGCAGCGACACGCGGGCAATGAAGCTGAAATCGCCGTCGGGATAGACGGCCACGAGCCGGGCCTGCCCCGGGACGATAGCCTCGATGGCTGCCGTGTCGATCTGATGCGACGACAACAGGCCGTCGATGAAGGTGGGCACCGGATCGAAGTTGAAGTAGTATTGGCCAAAGACGTTCAGTCCGGCAGGAATGTCGAGCTGTTGGTCGGGCAATGGATACTCGAACAGAAAAGTGGGCGTGTCGGGCCGACAGGTCGTCAGCGCGAGGGGAAACAGCAGGATCCAGATTTTGCGGAAGCAATGCATAAGTCGGGCTTGTGTGTGTGCCAACGCATCAAAGATGTGGAAATTGGGGCAATAACGCGATCACGCGACCTCGGTGAAGCATGGGACCTTTTTCCACACCGGCATTCTGCGAAACATTTTTTTGCTCGAACGACACTTCCCATGGGGAATTTTTATTTTTTTACCCCATCACAAACAAACAACCTCACCACAACCCCGAACCTATGGGCGAACAGAAGGTCACACTCGCCACCGAAGGCAAAGAATTGCAGGACTTCGTGCGTCGCGTGTTGCGCGACCTCGAAGCCCTGGAATACATGATCGAAAACGACTGGTTCGAAAAAGACATCTGCCGCATAGGCGCCGAGCAGGAAATGTTTCTCATCGAGACCGACACGTATCGGCCCGCACCGGTAGCCATGGAAACGCTCGAGCTGATGAAGCGCTATCCCTGGGTCGAAACCGAGCTGGCCAAATTCAACCTCGAGATCGGACTGAGCCCGCGCGACCTCAAGGGGCGGGCCTTCAGTGAGATGTACGACGAAAACGTCGAGCGCCTCAAAAAGATCAAGGAAAAGATCCGCGCGCTCGATGCCACGCTCATCCTGTGCGGCATCCTCCCCACGCTGCGCAAGCACGACCTGGCGATGCACAACCTCACGCCCAAGAAGCGCTACAAAGCCCTCATGGACGCGCTCAATGCACAACGCCTGGGCGATGCCTATGAGCTGAGGCTGCGCGGCATCGACGAGCTGCTGGTAAAGCACGACTCGCCCTTGCTCGAGGCCTGCAACACCAGTTTCCAGGTGCACTTGCAGGTGCACCCTTCCCGCTTCGTCAAGCTCTACAATATCGCCCAGGCGCTGGCCGGGCCCGTCATGGCCATAGGCGCCAACTCGCCCATCGTCTTTGGCAAGCGCCTGTGGCACGAAAGCCGCATCGCCTTGTTCCAACAGTCTATCGACACACGCGCCTCGTCCGAACATTTGCGGCAGCGCAGCCCGCGCGTGCAGTTTGGCGAAGGCTGGCTCGAGGGCTCCATCCTCGAGATCTACCGCGACGATCTGGCCCGCTTCCGGGCCCTGCTGGCCGCCGACAGGAAGGAGAATTCGCTGGCCCTCATCAAGCAAGGCAAGGTGCCCAGGCTGCGCGCCCTGCAGGTGTTCAACTCCACGGTTTATCGTTGGAACCGCCCCTGCTACGGCGTCAGCGCCAATGGCAAGCCCCACCTGCGCATCGAAAACCGCGTATTGCCGGCCGGCCCCACCGTGCTCGACGAGATGGCCAACGCCGCCTTCTGGGTCGGCTGCATGCTCGGCATGGCCGCCGAAGTGGACGACATCCGCAAGTACCTGGGCTGGGAAGACGTGCGCGACAACTTCGGCAAGGCCGCACAGTTCGGCATCGACTCCAGCTTCAACTGGTTCAACGAGACGAAAGTGGGGGCCTGCGAGCTGGTGCTCAAAGAGCTGCTGCCCCTCGCACGCAAAGGACTGGAAAGCCATGGCATCGACCCCGCAGACATTGACCGCTTCCTGGGCATCATCGAGGAGCGGGCCCGCAAACACATGAACGGTGCCCGCTGGCAACTGCGTGCCTATACTCACCTGCTGGGCGAAGTGACGCGCGATGAAGCCCTTACCGTGCTCACAGCCACCATCTGGAAAAACCAACAACTCGAAATGCCGGTACACAATTGGCCCATGCCCGACCCCGACGACCTCGAGGATTACCTCCCTTCCGAGCTCAAGGTCGAAGAGTTCATGGCTACCGACCTGATCACCGTCCATGTCGATGACCCGATCGAGCTGGTGGCCCGAATCATGGACTGGCGTCGCATTCGACATATGCCCGTCGAAGACACCAGAGGCAAGCTCGTCGGGCTGATCACCTCGCGCCTGCTGTTGCGCCACTTCAGCAAGGCGCACGAGCTCAATGCCGCCAAAAACGTCACGGCAGGCGACATCATGGTCAAAGACCCCGTCACCATCGCGCCGGAAGCCTCCATCATCGACGCCATGAACCTCATGCGCACCCATCGCATCGGCTCACTGCCCGTCGTGACAAACGGTGAGCTCATCGGTATCATCACCGAAATGGACTTCCTGCGCATCACGGCCCGCCTGCTCGAACGCATCGGACACAAGCGCAAGAAAAAACAACAGCGTGGCGAGGGGGAGTGAGGAGTGATGGAGTGAGGAGTGACGGAGCGACAGAGCGAAGGAGTGAGGGAGTGACTGCACAAACTGCGTCAGCGCTGCGTTCCTCTGCGGCCGAAGGCTGCGGTTGCAATGAGTGAGGAACCGAGGAACCGAGGAATCGAGGATTTGATAAAATAATGATAATCAACGAGAAAAACTTTAAACTCTAAACGCTAAACTCTAAACGCTCACCCTTTGTAACGTGCACGTATCGAGGCCGCAATTTCTTCCATTTCTTCGGGCGTGAAATTGGGGCGTGTCGGTTTGGTGAACATCATGTCTTCCACGTGATTGAAGGGGATGAGGTGCACATGGGCATGGGGCACCTCGTCGCCTACGACCACTACGCCTACCCGCTTGCAGGGCACGGCGGCCTTGATGGCGTGTGCGACCTTTTTGGCGAAGACCATGAGGCCTGCCAGCAAGTCGTCGGGCAGATCGAACAGATAATCAATCTCCTGTTTGGGGATCACCAGTGTGTGTCCCTTCATCAGCGGCCGGATGTCGAGAAAGGCGAGGTATTCCTCCGTCTCGGCAATCTTGTATGCCGGGATCTCTCCGTTGACGATACGCGTGAAAATGCTGGGCATGGCAGACTGCTTTGGTTCGCGATTGGTCGCCCGGGCCGTACCTCCCGGGCGGGGCCTTGGGCTCAGATCGAAATATCGACAATTTCGAATTTCATCTTGCCGCGCGGCGTCTCTACCTCGGCGATCTCGCCCTTCTTCTTGCCCAGCAGGCCCTTGCCGATGGGCGAAGTGATGGAGATGCGCTTCTGCTTGAGGTCGGCTTCCTGCTCCGACACGAGGGTGTAGGTCATGGTCGCGCCATTGGCCACGTTCTTGATCGTCACCTTGCTGAGCAGGCGCACCTCGTCGGTATTGATCTGGTCGGGATCGAGCACCCGAGCCGAGGCAAGCATGCGTTCCAGCTCGTTGATGCGCATCTCGAGCATGCCCTGGGCGTCCTTGGCAGCGTCGTACTCGGCGTTTTCCGAAAGGTCGCCTTTTTCGCGTGCCTCGGCAATGGCTTTGGCCACCTCGGCGCGTCCCTTGGTCTTCAGTTCTTGCAGTTCGGCTTTCAGCTTTTCGTAGCCTTCGGGCGTCAGATACGTCACGTTCGACATGATTGATCAGTTTTTTTTGTTTCACCATTCGAGCGACAAAAGCCACTTGCAGCCGGTGCTGCATGGTGTGGAGTTGCCGATTTGTAACTCAGGAAAATTTATGCAAACCGGGGAGCGAAGCCGGACCATTCCCCGAAGGGGCGGCCTGTCGCCAGAAGTGTTCGTTGCAATATGACTGCCGGTTTGCGCATGATGATCTCCCTTCCGGGCAAATTCACAAAACACCGGAACGCCCCCCGACAGTTGAAGAGGGACGTTCCGGTGTGTTGGGTGCAAATTTATGCAAAATGCCTGAAAGATGTGCCAAGCGTTCGCCTGTGGCCGGTGCTGCACATCAGAGATTGATGCGCACGCTGAAGTTGTGCGTGCCACCCCAGACCTTGGTAGCGCGGTAAGCGTAGTCGAGCGCAAACGAGCCGGCATCTTCCTTTTTGCTGAAAGGCACGTTGACGGTAAAACCGGCGCTGGGGCCCGTGTACACAGGTCGCTCGACCACGTCGAGGGCGTTGGTGCCAAACTCGTAGCGGTAGCCACCGCGCACCATGAACATTTTTGCGAAAGCAAACTCCACACCTGCGCCGATCTGGTCGCGCGAGAAGGCGTTGGAAGTGAAGTTGCCCAGTACCGTAAAGCGGTGCGTGGCGAAGTGGAAGTCGTACGACATGCCGATGTTGAGCACCGACTGCAGCTCGAAGTCGGCCGCGCGCTGGTTGACCGCCAGGTTGTAACTGACGGAGCCTTCGGGGATCTGCGCCTGGAACGAAAGGCCTTCGCCGCTGAAGCGCATGCGCCCGCCCACGTTGCGGAGCGAGATGCCGAACTTGAAGTTGTCTTGCGGGCCGGTCACGTATTGCACGCCGGCATCAATGGCGAAAGTGGCCGCAGCAGCGTTGGAGATGCGTTCCGACACGGCGCGGAAGAGCACGCCCACCTGCACCTTGTTTTCGAACACGTGCGAAAAGCCCAGCCCGATATTGATGAACGTGGGCGAGAAGGTGGCGCCGGTGCCTTCCGGCAAATCGACACGCGTCTCGGGGATCTCGCCAAAGTCGAGCGACATGACGCTGAAGCCCAGGGCACTGCTCTTGCCCACGCGCTGGGCCACGCCGAACGAGCTCATGGTGATGCCCGTGCCTTCGAGGTAGATGCCGTGCGAAACCACCACTTCGGTCTGGTGGATGCGTGCCAGACCGGCAATGTTGAGGCGCATGGCTTCCACGCCGCTGACCATGCCGGTGGCCATGGTATGCAGGCCGGCACTGCGGGCCCACGGGTTCATGAGCAGCTCATAGGCGCCTGCTTCGCCCTGACGGTCGGGGTTGCCGGCCGTGGCGGGATGCCAGGCGGCAAGCATGAGCACGGCGCAGATTGCGAGGTAAAGTCTCTTATTCATAAAACTGATTTTCAAAATCATTTTGCAATGGGAAAGAGGCGGAGACGGGCACATGCCCGCCTCCGCTCTGGTTCTTTTTCATTACAGACCCGAGGGGTCGAACTCTCGGTTGATGCCGAACCACTTGATGGTGCGCTCGCCCAGGCCCGGCGCATCGATGTGGATCAGATACACACCCGAGGCAATGGGAATGCCCTTGTGGTTCTTCAGGTCCCACTCGACGTCGGGCGCGTACTGGGCACGTGCCACGGCGCGATTGTTGCCCGGCGGCACCACTCCCACCTCGTCGCGGTCGTAGCGGCGGATGAATTTGCCGTCGAGCGAATAGATCGTCACCGTACACTTGGCCGGCAGGTTGGTGATTTTCACCAGCTTGTCGAACTGCGTGCTCTCGTAGTCGGAGAAGCCGTAGTACGGGTTGGGCACCACGTTGATCATGTCGAGGGCGCTTTCCACTTCGGGCTGCGACAGCTCCGAGGGCGCCACCCCTTCCAGCTTGAGCCGGTAGGTGGGGTAGCCGTTGTAGTCGCCCGTGCCTTCGACCACCTGATAGGGGTTGTCCACGCGCAGCTTGATGCGCACCTCGTTGGGGATGAGGCCGTCGGCATAGCTGAGCATGCGCTCGCCCGGCGCCGCCATGGCGATGCCGGTCCAGGTGATCCATTTGAGGGCCTTGACCTTCTTGAGCGGTGAAGAGCTGATCTCGGGATCGAGGCGCTTGCGGATCTGTTCGCAGCCGTCGTATTCCTGGTTGGTGACGTAGATCATGTGCTGACCGCCGGCCACGAAGTTGAAGATCGTGGTGAAGGTCTGCGTGTTGAGGAAGAGCTGCGAAGTGGGGTTGAACATCATGTCGCGCCCCGTGGGCTGGCCGTCGTCGTAGGCGTCGCAGAAGGGGTTCTCGCAGTCATAGACCGAGTTTTCGCCGAAGAAGATGTTGAGGCGCTTGCCCGTCTCCACGTCGATGGCGTAGCCCGGGAACCAGCCCATGCCGCGGCCGTCGCCGTCGGGATCGGGCAGGCCGTCGCCGTCGGCATCTTCCTTGCCTACCGACTCGCCATAGCGCACGTCAAACTGATTGCGGTCGCCATGGACGAGCAGGCCAAGGTCCTTGTAGTCGTCGGTAGCCGTCTCGACGATCACACAGCGGCTCCACAGCTCCTTGTTGGGCGTCAGCACGATATCCACATTGTTCACCTCGCGCAGCAACTGGGCATCGCGCACGATGTTGCCGTTCTTTCGCCATGCCGGCGTCACGTAGAAGGGCGGCGTGGCGGTAGGCCGCGCGCGATAGTCGCAGATCTGGAAGGGCACGAAGTAGCCGTCGCCGATTTGCGAAAGTGCCTGCTTCTGGTCGAGCAGGAAGTCGGGTTCGCCGGTGCGGGTAGCTACGAAGTTGAAGGCCCCCGGGAAGGGCGAGTTGGGCTCGTCGTCGCGCACGCCCGAAAACCAGAAGGGCTTCGTCGGGTCGGCGTATTCGATGACAGCACCAATGGCGCCGTTGTCCCCCTCGGGATCGTCACCCACGTCAATGGTCTGCTTGACGGTGATCGAGAAGCCGTACTGGGCCAGGATCTGCTCGTTGAGCGTCTCGATGGTGCGTTCGGAGATGACCGGATTGGAAGGATTGCTCAGGTCGGTGAGCTGCCAGCGAGCGTTCTTTTCGAGCTCGTCGTCCGACATGTCGCTGTCGATGAAGGTCAGCTCGAACTCGCCGTCCACCACGTCGAGCGGGTTGAAGATCTTGACATCAACGGGGCCACCACCGGGCTTGTAGGTGATGGTGCCGTCGAAATTGCCTTCGAGGATAGCCCGCTCGGTTTCTTCCGAGATGTCGAGGAAGTTGCCGCCAGCGCCCACGCCGTCGAGGCGCGTCACGATGGCTCCGTCGCCGTAGTCGGCATGGATGGCGCGATCGACGATGGGCCGCGGAATGACGGTATAGGTCTTGATGTTGCGGTCGGAGTCAATGTAGCTGCGTTTCTGTCCGATACCCGTAACCGGATCGAAGGGCTCGTAATTGTTGTAGCCGTAGGCTACGGCCAGGAAGTAGTACTTTTTGTGGTTGATCAGGCGGGTGTCGGAGCCCGTGGCGAAGGCATCGGTGGTGATGCGGAAGGTGTGGCGAATACCCCGATCCTGGCCCTCAACCATGAGCTGCGGGATCCAGATGGGCTCTTCGGTGGGCGACTCCTCGGCCGCCGTCCAGTTGAAGATCTTGCCGATGCCGTTCTCGATGTCCACCTGATAGATCAGGCGCGCCTTGGTGGGGTCGTCGAGGTCGCCGCGCGTCACTTCGGGGCCTTTGAGCTGGTAGATCTTGTAGCCTTCGAAGCGGTAGAGGCTGTCCTCCACGCCTTCGGGGGCGCGCAGGTCGCGTGCAGCGTACTGCTCGAAGGCGTTGTTCGAGGTGAGGGTGTCGTTGGTCAGCACGGCGATGACTTCGCGGTCCAGCTCGATCCAGTCCACGTCGGGCGCATCGGGGCCGCGCGTGATTTCGAAGCAGTTGTCGAACAGGGCCTGCGCCAGGTCGTCGGCGATGAGCAGGCGCCGGATGTCGGGACAGGGGTATTCGAGCTTGGGCACCCATACGGCGCCGATGATCAGCTCATTGATGGCGCTGGGCTCGAGCTTGAAGGGACCCGAGGCCTGGATGGTGCGGCGGTCGTATTCGGGCAGGTCGGCCGTACACATTGACCAGCCGTTGGGATCGTTGGGTGGCTCGGGGAAGGCGTACTTGATGGGCGCACCGTCCTGATAGCCATCGTCACCATAGGTGAAGGGCGAGCCGTCGCGCCAGCTACCCGACAGGTAGTTATAAAACTCCTGGGCGGTCTGGGGGTCGGTGGTGCCCGGCGGCGGGTTGCCGACACCGCCGTTGTTGTAATAGGTAAACGAGCTCATGCCGATCTCTTCGCCGAATTCGTTGAGTGGGCCGCGGAAGTAGTCGATACCGATGATGGGGATGTCGGTGCCGTAGGTGTTCACCCCACCGGGGCAGGAAGTGCCCACGTCGCCGTCTTCGGCGTCGGCGTTGTAGGTATAGGCCAACGAGCGCGAGGTGTCGCAGCCTACGTAGTCGTCGGTATAGCAACCGAGGTCGGCATCGACCCACATGGCGAAGAAGGTGGAGTCGATGTCTTCGATGGCGCGGTTGATCAGCTTGTAGCGCTGGAAGGTCATGTCGTTGATCTCGTCGTTGGTGCTGTAGCTGAACGCCTGCACCTGCACCTCCATCTGGATGGGGGTGCTGCCTGCCGTTTCTCGATGCACGCCGCCATTGTCGTTGTAGATCCAGAAGATCATCTGGTCGGGGAAGGAGGTGGGCTTGGCATCGCAACCGCGGATCTCGACGATGGGGAAGTCGCCATCGAGCGGGTTGTAGAGGCCGTCTCCGTTTTCGTCCCAGAAGCCGGCCAGGCCCTGTCCGGTATTGGGCAGCTCGAACTCGTTGATCTGGAAGAAGAAGGGATTGCCCCGTGCCGGCCAGCCCTTCACCCCGCGCGGGATCATGTCGGGATCGTATTCGGTGCCATTGGCCTGGGCCTGCTCCCAGAGGGCACGGTGCAGCTCCACCTCGCGGCCATAGACCTCGAAGAAGCGATCCCAGCGGTTGCAGATCTCAAGGTCGGTCGTGCCGGTTTCGGGATCGAGCGGGCCGGGCCAGAAGTCCGAATTGCCGCCACTGTTGCCGTAGGTCTGTGCGGCCACCTTGAGGTTGCCGGCCGGGTCGTAGCCGCCCAGCCACACCGCACCCGCAAAGATGGACGACACTTCGGGCTCGCCCGGATCGACATGGGGCACGACGTACTTGCCGTCGTTGCGGTCCCACCACACGTCGCCGCCCGTGGTGAGGCGGGCGCGCACGTTGTTGATCTTGCCGCCGTTGAGGCGGTCCACGCCCTGGTCAATCTGGGCTTTGGCCGTGGTACAGGCCTCGCGATAGCGCACCTGCTGATGGTCGTAGTCTTTGGGCTTGTTGTGCAGCTCCGGGTTGATGTGGGCAGAGGCCGTGCCCGCAAGGAAGCAGGCCGCTGCGCCCAAAAGCCACATTTTTACGTATCGCATGGTGTAGAATTTTGACATGACAAAAAGTATTGCGTGAAGGGCGGGCGGTCTGCGCGGCGGCATTTGCCGAAAGGCGCACAAACGGCCCACCCCGAATTCAGAACTGCAGGATGGCACCTACGTACATGCGGCGCGGCAGGCTGTAGAAGTTGGGGTTGAGCATGGCCCACTGGTACGATGCCAGGTAGGCTTCGATGCTGCGCCCCGACGCGCCTACCTCTTCGAGCTGACGTGCGCCGCGCCCCGTGGCCAGATAGCCGTCGTCGGTGGGCGAGCCCGTAGCCGGATAGACCGCGATGATGTTGCGGCGATCCAGCAGGTTGGACACGCGGAA
>WFYJ01000131.1 GCA_015490175.1 Saprospiraceae bacterium
ATGCCGGCGATGGTGTCGGGGATGGCCGTGGCCGCACAGGGCACGAAATCCACCTGCCAGGTGCTGAAGATGGTCGTGATGGTGGGGCCGTCGCAGGGGGCGCCCACGAGATTGACGGTCTGGCCGGCCGGCGAGAGCAGGGTGATGGACAGCTCTTCCACATTGCCGTGAGTGAAGGCAAGCGACACGCCGCAAATGCCCTGGGCCGGATCGGCAAGGTCGTCGTTGAGCGCGTCGGTAATGTCGTAGCAGATCTGTACCGTTTGCCCCGGTGCTACGCTCTGCGGGCAAATGCCGCTGTCGGCGCATCCGCAGTGTTGGGCCGGCGCGGCCGATGGGACGAAAAGCCAAACCGCCCCGGCAATCCAGCAAACGGGATCGAGCACGCGAAGGAATGCCGGGCAAAGCTGCATGGGTGGAATTTCAGTTTTCGGGGCGGGACAAATTACGGAAATCGCAACGCGTTTGTGTCAAAAATTGTGCGCGTTGGCTGTCAGCTTAACGTCTTTTGCGGCCCGCAGGCTGCATCATTGGCGCCGGGGCGGGCAAATGTCTGCCTTTTCCGGATATTCGCGCCGCAAAGCGAATTTCACCAATCGCAAACGAAACGAACGATCATGAAGGCATTCGTTTTTCCCGGGCAGGGAGCCCAGTTCGAAGGCATGGGCAAAGACCTCTACGCGTCGAGCGAGCAGGCCCGTGCCCTGTTCGAACAGGCCAACGAAATTCTGGGCTATCGCATTACGGACGTGATGTTCGAGGGCACGGCCGAAGACCTGCGCCAGACGAAGATCACGCAGCCGGCTATCTTCCTGCATTCCATCGTCAAGGCGCGCCTTGCCGGCGACGCTTTCCGGCCCGAAGCCGTGGCCGGCCATTCGCTGGGTGAGTTTACGGCGCTCGTGGCTGCCGGCGCGCTCACCTTCGAAGACGGCCTGCGCCTCGTACAGCAGCGCGCCATGGCCATGCAGCGCGCCTGCGAAGCCGTGCCCGGCACCATGGCCGCCATCATCGGCCTGGATGAGGCCGTGGTCGAGCAGATCTGCGCCGAAATCGACGAAGTGGTGGTGCCCGCCAACTACAACAGCCCGGGCCAGCTCGTCGTTTCCGGCACGGTCGAGGGTGTCGAGCGGGCCGTGGAGAAAGCCAGGGAAGCCGGCGCGCGCAAGGCCGTGCGGCTGCAGGTAGGCGGCGCCTTCCATTCGCCGCTCATGGAACCGGCCCGCGAAGAGCTGGAAAAGTCCATCGAGGCCACGCCCTTCAGTCGGCCCGTCTGTCCGATCTACCAGAACGTGACGGCGCGTGCCGAGACCGATCCGGAAGCCATCAAGGCCAACCTCATTGCCCAGCTTACGGGCGCCGTGCGCTGGACGCAGACCGTACAACAGATGCTGGCCGACGGCGTAACGGAATTCGTCGAAGTGGGCGGCACCGGAAAAGTGCTGCGCGGCCTCATCATGCGCGTCAATCGTCGGGTGCCCACGGCGGCACTTTAACAGTGCCTCATTTGGCCGGCTGACCAAATGGGGTTAAATTCGTCGGTCGAAATCCCGAAGAGCATATCCATAGCGAGTGGGCAATGAGTTGGTATTCACTCACTTAATCATAAAGCTATGGATAGCAAATCCAAAGCCGGCAAGCTGGCTCGAGCCATTGCAAAGCTCAGCCGGTGCGCTCGCGAAAACGCCGTCAAGATGCGCCACAAGGTGCAGCAGAAAACGCGGACGGCCACGCGAAATGAACGCGCAGGTTGGTATCCCGACCTCGCAAGGTGAATGACAATCCCTCCACGGTGTGTGCAACCCATGTGGTTGTGAAAGAAAAAACCCCGCACGTGTCGTTGTCGTGCGGGGTTTGTTTTTTGCCGCGATCAGCGATCAGCGGGCGGTGCGTTCGGCCCACAGGGCGGCCAGATGCACAATCGTCTCGGCCGACTTTTCCATGTCTTGCACCGACACCCATTCGTGTTTTGAGTGGAAGGCGTGCTCGCCGGCAAAGATGTTGGGGCAGGGCAGCCCCATGAACGACAGGCGCGAGCCGTCGGTGCCGCCGCGGATGCTGCGCCGCACGGGCTGCAGCCCCGCCCGCCGGATGGCCTCTTCGGCCAGCTCCACCACGAGCGGGTGCTGATCCAGCACTTCTTTCATGTTTCGATACTGCTCCGTGACGATGAATTCGGCCCTGGAGTTCGGGTAGCGCGCCATGACTTCGTCCACGATGCTTTTCAGCAAGGCTTCCTTCTCTTTCAGCCCTTCCGTGACGAAGTCGCGGATGATGAACTGAATGGTGGCCTCTTCGGCAATACCCTGCACGCTGACCGGATGGATGAAGCCCTCGCGCCCTTCGGTGGTCTCGGGCGACAGGCGGTCCTTGGGCAGGGCGGCGAGGATATCTGCTGCGATCTTGACGGCGTTTTCCAGCTTGCCTTTGGCAAAGCCCGGGTGTGCACTCACGCCCCGGATCCGTATCGTTACGGCATCGGCCGAGAAGGTTTCGTCTTCGAGGGTGCCTGCAGCCTCGCCATCGATCGTGTAGCCGTAGTCGGCGCCCAGTTTGTCCATGTCCACGTGGTCCACGCCGCGCCCGATCTCTTCATCAGGCGTGAAGAGGATGTGGATTTTGCCGTGTGGCACCTCGGGATGGGTCATCCAGTATTCCACGGCATCCATGATGGCCGCCACGCCCGACTTGTTGTCGGCGCCGAGCAGGGTGGTGCCGCTGGCCGTGATGATGTCGTTGCCGATCTGCTTTTTCAGGTCGGGATGCTGCTCCGGATCAATAACCTGAGCGGGGTCGTCGGGCAGCACGATGGGCGAGCCATCGTAGTTGCGGTGCACGATGGGCTTCACATTGGCGCCCGAACAGTCGGGCGAGGTGTCCATGTGTGCGCAGAAACACAACACCGGCACGTCGTGCTCGACGGTGGCGGGCACGGTGGCATAAACGTAACCGTACTCGTCCAGTTCGGCATCGGTCACGCCCAGGCTTTTGAGCTCTTCGACCAGCAAACGGCCGAGGTTTTTCTGTTTCTCGGTCGAGGGGACCGTCCCGGATTCGGGATCCGATTGGGTGTCGATCTGCACGTAGCGAAGAAATCGGTCGCGCACGCGATGTTGGAAAGGCGGAAGGTTCATTGCTCGGCTTTTTTTGCGTTCCGGGGATACTCATTCGTGATTGTGATGCAAGTCGTTTTCCAGAGGCGCCAAATCTTGCTAATTTTGCGACAGCACCAAAATCTGTCAGGTGAAAAGTGCGTTTCAGGCGCGGAAATTGTTTGAGTCAAGAAAAAATCGAACCCATGAAAAAGCTCGTTTTCCTTTTCGTCGTGGCAGGAGCCTTGATTGCGATGACGTCCTGTAATCGCGGCTACGGTTGTCCCACCAACCTGAAAACCGAAATCGTCCAGTCGCTTCATCTGGCTGTCGCCAAAACGGTTGCCGAACTGCGCTGATGTCGGCAGGCGCACTTCCTGATCCAGAAATGAGGATGGCCTTGAACCCGGGTCATCCTCATTTGGTTTATTCGCCTGGTTGTGGTTGCGGGCAGGGCGTTGAGGTTCGACATTGGAGCGAGCGGACTGATGAATGAGGAACCGGGAGCGGTTGAGACCGCTGCGCGGCTTTTGAGATGCCGACAGGCCGGCCTGTTGAGACACCGGTGCCTCGAAAAAATCGGGACGGGCTGCGGCTGGTTGAGAGAGCCTGTCGAAAAACCGGGTATCTGATAAAAAACTGATAGTCAATTAGAAAAACTTTAAACGCTAAACGCTGAACTTTCAACCAAAAGCTGCGCCCATCTGCGTCTGAAAGCTGCGGTTTTGATAGGCGACCACCGACCATTGACCACCGACCACCATCGGTCGTCAGCAATGCGGGGGGCCGGATTTGCACTGAACACAAAATTTTCACACCATGAATTGGCATCAGCTCGAATCGCTTGAACAACTCGACACACTGCACCGGTCGTCGCAAACGCGGCCCGTGGTCATTTTCAAGCACAGCACGCGGTGCAGCATTTCGGCTTTCGCCAAACACCGCTTCGAGCAGGGTTGGCCCGAGGAGCCGATGGCGGAGGCCTGGCTGCTCGATCTGATTCGCTTTCGCGAAATTTCCAACGAGATTGCCCATCGCTACGGCGTGGCACACGAGTCGCCGCAGGTGATTGTGCTGGCCGGAGGCAGCGCTGTGTATCATGCCTCGCACATGGACATTGACCCGCAGGTGGTTGCGGCCGAAGCGGAAAAGGTCATGGCCTCCTGAGTGGATTGGCATACCTTTGCGTGCTTTCGCAAAACAAGCCCAACGGATCATGGTGACCTCCGACGTGCAGTTATTCGAGACTCAGGACGGCTCTCATTCCGTGCTTTCCGGCCGCTACGGGGTAAGCTATCATTCCCGCTACGGGGCCATCCGGGAGAGCATGCACGTCTTCATCGAGGCCGGGCTTCGGCTGCGGGGCTTCGTCAAAGACGAGCTGTCCGTGTTCGAGATGGGGCTGGGCACCGGCCTCAACGCCTTGCTCACGTGGCTGGAAGCGCGTGACCGTGGCTGGCGCGTGCGCTATGCGGCCGTGGAAACGGAGCCGCTGCCCCTCGAGCTGGTCGGGCAGTTGAACTACGCGGAGGCCCTTGGCAAGCCCGAGGCGCGCGAATTCCTGCGTGGCATCCACGAGTCGCCCTGGGGTGCACCGGTCCGGTTCGACAAGGGCCGCTTCGCCTTCAGCAAGGTGCGCCAGTCGCTCGAAGAAGTGCATCTGCCCCGGGAGGAATACGACGTGGTCTATTTCGATGCCTTTGCTCCGGACGTGCAACCCGAGTTGTGGACCGAGGATATCTTCCGAAAAATGTGGTTGGCGATGGTACCGGGCGGCGTGCTTACGACTTACTCGGCCAAGGGAGCCGTGCGGCGCGCACTGAAGGCCGCCGGCTTCGAGGTAGAAAAGTTGCCCGGTCCTCCCGGCAAGCGGGAAATGACGCTTGCAAGGAAGGCGAAGGAGGGACGGAGGGATAGAGTGACGGAGTGAATGAGTGAATGAGTGATGGAGTGAAGAGAGAGGAGTGAGGGGTGAGGAGTGACTGCACAAACTGCGCGCAAACTGCGCTCATCTGCGGCTGAAAGCTGCGGTTTTTGGCTGAGGAACCGAGGAATCGAGGATTTGAGCAAAGAGGCTTGCTGAAAAAAGTCGAAAAATTTTCAGTTACACAGAGCGCCACTGAGAAGACACTGATTTTCACAGAGTTTTAAACCCTCAACCCTACACCCTCAACCCTACACCCTCAACCCTCAACCTGGCCAAAAACTGCGCGCAAACTGCGCTCATCTGCGGCTGAAAGCTGCGGTTTTTGGCTGAGGAACCGAAGAACCGAGGATTCGAGGATTTGACAAAAACTGATAATCAACAAGAAAAACTTTAAACTCTACAACCCTAAATCCTTGCAACAGGATTACCCGAGCCACTTTGACTGGAGTATAAACAAGCGGAAAAAGCCATGAACACTACCCCCGAACGCATGACGAAGAAACTGAAATGGCAATTGGAGGGCGTGTGGTGGGTGTTTACTCTGGTGCTCGTGGTTGGGATGATGTACCCCGTGTGGCGTCATGGACGCGATTTTCCCTTTTTGTGGCAAAATGCCCTGTTCATCGTGTTGTTCGTCACCACCGTGCGGTATATATTTCTGCTCAAGTACACCTTTTTGGCGAAAGCCGAAAAATGGAAGATCGGTCTCATCTTCGTGTCCATGCTGCTGCTCGCCTTTACCTACCGCGAGTGGGCCGACTTCAGAGCTTACTTGCGGGCAGATGGTTTCGCGCCCCACTTCGAGCATCTGGGTATGAATCGCATGTTTGCCATGGCGCGCTATGCGCGCAACGAGCTGCTGTTCTTTACGACGGGCAGCATGATCGCCTTGTTGCTTTTCCCCTTTCGGATGGTCGTCTCGATCTGGCGGGTGCGCAACAGAGGTACGGTTTAGCCTCAGAAATCGGGTTGGTCTTCGTCTTCGAACACCGGCATGCGGGGCTGTTCCTGTGGTTTCTGCTCGGCCGGCTGCTCCTCCTCTTCGTCGATGTCGAAAATGTAGGGTTCCGATTCCGTGCGGTTGGCCGTTTCTTCCTTGAGCCGGTCGATCATTTCCACGCTCTCTTCCCAGGCCTTGCGCAGGTCGGGGGCCAGCATCTCGTACACCTCGCGCACCTTCCCCGGAAACTCCTTGACGTAGTCGTAGGTAAGTGATTGGGCTTTGGTGTCGTCGGGTACCAGATGTGATTGGTCGGCAAACCACAGCAACACGGAGTATAGCAGGATGAAAATGGAGGCCAGCAACAGCCCGCCCGCCACGCGGTTGATGATGTTGATGTGTGCCGCCTCGAGCAGGTTTTCCAGGCCTGCAGCGAACAGGCGAATGAGGGCCATGGTCAGTACGAAGGCCAGCAAAAAGCCTGCAACGAACATGAGCGGGCTTTCGACACCTGTTATTTGCGTGAGGAAGCGCGTGGCATCGGGTGCGAATTTGAAACCCACGATCAGCCCGAAAATGATGGAAAGGGTCGTAAACACCGTTTCGATGATGCCTTTGGAGAAGCCGATGTAGAACCCCCATACGGCGCAAATCGCGAAAATGATGTCCAGTGCCACGTGTTGCGTGCAGTTTTCTCTGAGTATGACGAAACCGATGCGAAATTACGACACGAGCAGCCGGCATGCCCGATTTTTCGACCAAATGCCCGGCGATCCGGATGTGGCAGCTCGATCAGGCATGGGGCGGAAAGACAGGAAATTGGACATCTTCTGGCGATAATTGACTTGTAATTGTCTGGATTTTAATAATTTGCATGATTATTGGATATGAGTAACGGGCAACATGTTCAGTTGTGATGCATTTGGATCAAATGAGGGAAGCTGTATATTTGTCGCGGTTTATCCGCAAGGATCAGGATTCAGGCTACTCGTCATCTGGTCATAATCCCGTGAATATTTCCCGTTTGTTGCTCTGAACCGGCCTGTTTGGTACAGGTTTTGGCGTGTTATCCCAAGAATTTTTTTATTAAAAAAATCCCTATGGCTCGTTTCCTCGTTTTCTTCGCGCTGTCGCTACTGTTGCTGCCCATGTATGCTCAGAATGGCAGCAAGGGAGAGTTGCCCAGAGTATTCGTCCTGGGCGAGCATGAAAATGCCTATGACCACCTGGTGCTTTCCTACAAGGCTACCCTCCTCAAGGTGTCGGGCAATGACATGCAGAAGGCATTCGACATCTGGACGTCCTTCCTGCAGGAGATCGAATCGTACGCCCGCAATGCCGGCAAAGACCTGACAGGGGTCAAGCTGTGGCTCCACGTGTTCTGGAACGCCGACGGGTCCATTTCACACATCGCTTTCCACTTGCGCCCCGATTCCAAAAACATGGACGTGGAGGAGCTGGAGCAGCTCTTTGAATCGTTTGCCGAGTTCTATCGGCTGCCCATTACGGCCGATCAGCCATTCATGCACTATACGACGGTTACGTTTCCCGTGTTTTCGAATTGAAATGCGCGGATTCTGTCTTGTGCTGACCAAGATTACCGGAGAAAAGTCCTGCTGCCCTGTGCAGGGCTTTTTTTCATTTTGCCAACCAGGAAAAAACGCGGATTGGTGCGTCGAAAAGTACATTTGACTGAAGAGGTGCGCTACGCGCTCGAGGAGGGAGTGCCGGTGGTGGCGCTGGAGAGCACCATCATCAGCCACGGCATGCCATGGCCCGGCAATTACGAGGCGGCAGTGGCCGTCGAGGAGGTGGTACGCCAGCATGGCGCGGTGCCGGCCACCATCGCCCTTATTGGCGGAAAAATCCGGGCGGGTCTCGAAAAAGAGCAGATCGAATATCTGGCGCGGGCAGGCCGCCGTGTGGAAAAGGTGAGCAGATACAACTTTGCCCACGTGCTTGCCCGCAATGCCGATGGAGCCACGACTGTGGCGGCCACCATGTGGGTGGCCTCGATGGCCGGCATTCGGGTTTTCGCCACAGGAGGTATCGGGGGAGTGCACCGCGGCTGGGCACACACGCTCGACATTTCCGCCGATCTGGAAGCGCTGGCGCGTACCCGGGTGGCCGTCGTCAGTGCAGGTGCGAAAGCCATCCTGGACCTGCCGGCAACGCTCGAATATCTCGAAACCAGAGGCGTGCCGGTCATCGGCGTCGGTACCGACACCTTCCCCGCTTTTTTCTCGCGCAGCAGCGGCCTGAAGCTGGCGATGTATTCCGAAGACGTGGCCGAGATAGCCGGATGGGTGCATACCCACTGGTCTTTGCCCGATACGGGCGGCGTGCTCGTCGCCAATCCGGTGCCCCGCGAGCGCGCACTCGAATGGGCGGTGGCCCAGGCGGCCATCGAGCAGGCGCTCAAGGAAGCCGATGCCAAAGACGTGCGCGGCAAGGAACTCACGCCCTTCCTGCTGCAACGCATCGTGGAACTGACCGGAGGGAAAAGCCTTGAGGCCAATATCGCGCTGGTAAAGCACAACGCAGCCCTGGCCGCCCGACTGGCCGGAGAGCTCGCTTTGTGCTTGCCCGACAAGGGTTGAGCCCGGTCGCTTCCGCCACAATTTCTTTCCCTGCAGGCAGCGAGAGGCGGGGCCGAGACGTTTTCCCGTTCAGAAACACTTCAGCAGCTCCGCCTCTACGCTCACTGGTGCATCGAATCATTGCGTGCCGGAGCTGCTTTTTTCTTTTCCGGCCGTGCCCGCCCTTCCTCTTCTTCCCCATTTTCGCACACACACCTTTGGCGTGCATGCAGACAACCGCATGGGCCGGTGCATGCACAAAAAAGGAATGCCTTCCGAAGAAGGCATTCGAGAGCGCTGTCTTGTGCTTGTGGGATTGGGTCTCTTTTGTGCTTCGTTTGGGTTTGAGGCCCCAGAAAAGCCTTCCCGGAGCGTGAATGGGGAAGTGTGTGGAACCTGTTTGCTTGATAAGACAAAGGTATGACCCGGTTTCAGGCAAAACATGGACATTTTTGCCTTGAAATGGACGTGGAAAAAATGATTTTTATATGATTTTATCTTTTGTATATTAATGAAAAACAATTGGTTAAAATGTAAGATTTGTCGTGATTTTGGGTCAAATGACCCCGAGGTCCACGATGATGATTTCCTGTTGTTCGTACTGCTGCAGCAGTTCGGGAGTTGCCTCGGAAGCCGAGGTAATAATGCCGAGTTGGATCAGGAGTGCAATGAGCAATGCCATGGTTGGGTAGATTTTGTGTGAAAATTTTGTTTGTGTCGATTCAAAAGTAGGTCGGGTGGGTAGGCCTCGCTGTGAATATTGGTGTATATTTGAGTGCCACAGAAAATACCTGTTTTGGTAAAGTGGAATTTGTAAAGTTTTGGTTTTTAGTTTATTGTGATTTCAAGTCTGTGACTGTTTTTCTGTCAGATTTTTGAATGCCCGAGAAATGGCGGTTTTGTGCTGAATGTGACGCGTAGGGAGTGGGCTCATTGAAGGGTTTTGCTATTTTTGAAAAATTCAATGAATTGAATTACAAAGAGTTATTGGAAGTTGTCGAGTTGGTATCTCCCAACAAGGTGAAACACCTCGACGTGATGGGGAAGCACGGCCTCTCCAGAGGGTTGATGGGGGTGTTGTACCAGGGTTTGCGGGAACGGAAATGGGCTTCGGAAGCGGAAATGGAGGCCTGGTTCGAGGAGGAATTGGGCGTTTCGCGCGCCAACCTCCGCAAAATCAAGCGCAGGTTGTATGCGAAACTGTCGAATACGGCCCTTTTCCTCGATGCCAACGAGCCTGCATTTACCGACTTCCAGAGGGCCTACTACAACTGTTATCGGGAGCTGGCCATATTCAAAGTGCTGCGGGGGCGCGGCGCCGGAGCGGCTGCTTTTCGCCTGGGCAATCGGTTGTTGCGACGGGCCATACGCTTCGAACTCACCGAAATTATCATTATGGTGGCCCGGGAGCTGCACATGTTTGCCGGCACGGTGCAGGATGCCCCGAGAGAAGCCATCAAATATGCCCGGCTGGTAAGAGAGTATCTCGAGGTGCTTTCCGCGGAGATCAAGGCAGAATACTGCTATCAGGACGTGGTGCGCATGCTGCGCTCGCGCTCGTCGCGACAGGAAGTGGTGGAGCTTGCCGCGGAATACAGTGCAGAATTATCGGAATTGGTATCGCGATTCGACAGTTACAAACTGCACCTGTACGCTTACAATCTTTTTCTGTTGCGCCATGAGCTGGAAAGCAATTATCAGCAAATGATGGCCCAGGCAAAAGAAGTAGTTGCCCATTTCGAGGCAAAAAAACACCTGGTGAGCAACACGGCCATTTTTTCCTTCCTGTTTCGCATGCTGGTGGCGCAGATCCAGTTGGGCAAATACGAAGATGGCCGACAAACCGCGAGGCAATGCCTCGACCTGGTACAGGAAGGCACGCCCAACTGGTTTTTCTCCATCATCAACTACATCATTCTCTCGCTTCACAGTGGCGATTATGCCCATGCGCGCGAACTCTTCGAGCGGGCGGCTTCCCACAAACAGTTCCAACACCAGACCGGCCGGGTGATCGAGCAATTCAGACTGCTGGAGGCCATGCTCCACTATCTGCACAAGGTCGGCAAACTCGATGCGCCGCCCATGCCGCAGGGGCAGGCGCGCAAGTTTCGACTGTCCCGTTTCCTCAATGAAGTGCCCGAGTTTTCCAAAGACAAGCGGGGTACCAATGTGACCATTTTGATCATCCAGATCCTGTTTCTCTTGCTGGACCGCGAATACGAACTGGTGGTTGATCGGCTCGAATCGCTTCGCGTGTATGCACATCGTTACCTGCGCAAGGACGAAACCTACCGCAGCAATGTCTTCATCAAGCTGCTGACCCTTCTTCCGACTGTCCGTTTTCACAAACATCAGGCGGCAAGAAAAGCCGTACCCCTGCTGAAAAAACTCGAGGAAGTGCCCCTTTCCAGGTCAAAGCTCGGCTCGGACATTGAAATATTGCCTTACGAGAAGTTGTGGGAGTTTGTCGTCGGTTCTCTGAGTACGAGGAGGAGCTACGTGGTTTGACAGGGGCCACATCTGGTGGAACAGGGTTTTGCCAAAGCTGATTGATGGGTGGATCGGCCTGAGGGGGTGACGCCGGAAAGGGACGGGCGACGGTTCTGGCAAGTGGAGACCCGTAATCGTCCAAATGAAAAAGGCCCCTCGCAGGGGCCTTCTTTGCTGTGAGGGCAGGATTCGAACCTGCACGGGGCGGTTAGCTCGCGGCCAGTTGGCCGGAGTTTGTCCCGTTGTCCCCGCCCGCGAGACCGGCGGGTGTGGCTGCCTGTTTCACCACCTCACAATTTGCGTCGCTGTCAAGTAGCAATTTGTTCGTCCGTTGACATGGGCAAATTTAAAAGCATTGCCGTCTTTTGTGCAAATTTTTCAAGGAAAAAGTTGAAAAATTGAATTTTGTATAAAAAGGTAATTATTTTAC
>WFYJ01000132.1 GCA_015490175.1 Saprospiraceae bacterium
GAAGGCTGCGGTTTCAATGGCTGAGGAATCGAGGAACCGAAGAACCGAGGATTTGACAAAAAACTGATAATCAACAAGAAAAACTCTCAACCCTCAACCCTCAACTCTCAACCTTGCGTGCTTCACCTTTCTGCACCCGGTCCATTTTCGGAATGTGCGATCATCTATTCAAGGACACCACCGACGCAACAAAAGACCTGAGTCATGGAAATGGAACAGCTTCCCAATCCGCTTCCCCGATTTTTCATCATCATCGGACTGATCTTCCTGGTGATGGGATTGTTGTTGTTCCTGTTGGAAGGAAAGATGGGATGGTTTGGCAGGTTGCCCGGCGATATCCGCATCGAGCGGCCCAACGTGCGGATTTATTTTCCCTTTACCACCATGTTGTTGCTGAGCGTCGTGCTGAGCATCGTACTCAACCTCATTCGCAAGTTTTTCTCTTGAAATGGGCGGGCAAGGCCCTCAGCAACTGCACTTCCTTTTGATCAGTTCGATGAGGGCGGCGTGCGAATCCATCAACTCCTGTGTCACTTCGTAGAGCTTTTCGAATTCGCTGAGCATCAGTCGCGTCTCGTCGGGCAGGTCATCCATGGTTTTTTTCTTGTACTGGTAGTAGGTATGCAGGCCGGTGAGCACGGCTTGCAATTCATTGGCCTTGGCCTCGAATTGTGCGATGGTCTGCCGCATTTCCTTCGTAAAACGATGCACCTCGGGTGAATGGCCGTTGGCCGAAGGCTGGTGCTTGGTCAGGTCGGTCCATACGAGTTGGCGCGGATCCACGCCGAACACTTCGGACAGGCGAAACAGGTTGCAGACCTTCGGTTCGGCAGTGCCCTTTTCGTATGAGGCGATATTCCCCCGGTTCAGCCCGACCCGTGCGGCAAGGTCTTCCTGGCTCATGTTCATGGATTTGCGCAGGTGGCGCAGGTTGCTGGCCAGAAAGTGCTGTTCCTTGCCATTTCGTCCGTTTGTTTCCATCTGATCCTTGTATTTGACCGTTTCGACCGACAATTTTACTACTCTGTCGTAAAAAATTTTACCGGAACGCATTTTGATGTCATTATTCCGGCACCATTGGAAACGTCGTTTGCGTGTGTTGGGTTCAAAATCGGGCTGATGCTGTTAATTTTTTCTTAAACTGCGTAAACAGAATCCAAATAGTAAAAATTTTTGACACTTTTTCTCGTTCAAATCGTACTTTTGTAAATGAAAATTACAAAGTGGTGCAACCAAAAGGAGCCGGGCTGCATCAGTGACTGTGAAAATTCGCAAACCAAAAAACCTGGCTGTCATGGTAAAAGAAATCTATAAGCTGCTCGAGGAGGTAGAACCCACGCTGCGCGCTTTTGCCCTCAAATTGACGGGCAACGAACAGGATGCCAACGATCTTTTTCAGGATACTGCCTATCGAATCATGTCCAACGCTGAAAAGTTCAAGCCGAACACGAACTTCAAGGCGTGGGCCGTGACGATCATGCGCAATATCTTCATCAACAACTATCGCAAGAAGGTGCGCAGAGGGGTGATCCTCGACCAGACGCCCAACAACTACTACATCAACTCGGGCGATCGCACGGTCGAGAACGATGCCGAGATGAACATCTCGTATCGCGACCTGCTCAAGCTGGTGAGCAAATTGCCCGAAGACTTCAAGCGTCCGTTCTGGATGGCTTACAAGGGCTACAAATACGACGAGATTGCCGAGGAGCTGAATGCCCCGCTGGGCACCATCAAGAGCCGCATCTTCTTCGCGCGCCGCAAGCTGCGCAAGATGTACGAAGAGCAGAACCGCGTACGCGCGTGAGGCAAAGAGACTAAAGCCAATTGATTCTGGAGGGTCGGCAATTACTGCCGGCCCTTCTTTTTTGGTGTCGGGCCCGACCTGATGGGGGAGTCGGTCAAACCGGTGGAATCGCCACAACGCACATGTACTTCGCGTTCGATCACTCCTTGGCGCAGTCAGTCGATCGTCCCATCATCCACTTTGCGGCGCGGGAGTCAGAACATTTCCTTTTTGTATTTTGCGAAAGCATAATGTGAATACCTTGTTCGGCAGACCGATGGGTACTGCGCGCTTCAACAAAGGAACAGACTATGAGTACACATCGCGTGAAGCTGGGCAAACGCCTTTTGTCGCTCGTCAAGAGTCGCGAATTGGTCGGACTTCGGCTCAGGAAAAAGGAACAGCTCGACGAGTTGGCCAGCGAAGTAGCAATCCCGGACATGGGGGGCTTCGACGTGGTGCGGCTCAAGGCCGAGGGCAAGGATACCGACGCGGCGCTCGACGAGGTGCGCCAACGCGAAGAGGTGGAGCTCGGCACCCACGTGTATCACGTGCCGGGCAGCGACCGGGCCCTGGTGCCTACCGGCGAGATCTTCATCATCTTCGCCGAAGGGGTGGGCGAGGAGGAACAGCAACTGGCCCTCGACGAGTTCCGGCTCGAGCTGGTGGAACGACGCGGGCCGCTGCGCCTCATCGCCCGCGTGACTCCCGAGTCGCCCAACCCCGTCAAGGTGGCACAGCGGCTGCAGGCCGCCTCGCTGGTGTTGCATGCCGAGCCCGACATGGAGGCGCTGCCCGACGAATATGACTTTTCCTTGCCGCCCGACCCGCTCATTCCGTGGCAGTGGCCCCTGCGCAACACCGGCCTGTTGCCCGACAGTGCGCAGCGAGCGCGGCCGGGCGCCGATGCGCGCGTGCTCGATGCCTGGCAGCGGCTGGGGCATACGGGCAGCTCCGACATCACCATCGCGGTCATCGATACGGGCTTCGACCTGGCGCATCCCGACCTGCAGGCCAAGGTGGTCAAGCCCTGGAATCTGCGCACGCGCTCGCCCTTCATTCCCCAGGGCGATCCCCGCTACGTGCACGGCACGCCCGTGGCCAGCATTGCTCTGGGGGCGCCCAACGGCAATGGGATGGTGGGCGCAGCGCCCCAGGCCCGCTTCATGCCGGTGCACGGCCCGACGTTCGGCCTGCGCACCACCGAGGAAATGTTTCGCTACTGTGCCGACGAAGGTGCCGACATCATCGTATGCAGTTGGGGTACCACCGATCCGGCTTTCGCGCTCAGCCCGCTGAAAGAAGAAGCCATAGCCTATGCGGCCCGCAAGGGACGCAAGGGCAAAGGCTGCGTCGTCCTTTTTGCCGTGGGCAACGAAAACCTGGAGTACATCAACTACTACGCCGCGCATCCCGACGTGATCGCGGTGGCCGCCTCCACCAGCAGCGACCGGCACGCACCTTACTCGAACCGGGGGCGTGAGGTGTGGGTCTGTGCCCCTTCGAGTGGCGAGTGGCCGGTGTTGGCTGCGCGCGCCTCGTGGGACCAGGGCAATCCGCACATGGCAGGTGAGTTTCGCTACTACTACGATGGCATTTCGCGCGGCGACCGCTACAAACATTTCGGGGGCACTTCGGCCGCCTGCCCGCTGGTGGCGGGTGTCTGTGCGCTCATCCTCTCGGCCAATCCCGAGCTGACGGCACGCCAGGTGAAGGAGATCTTGCGCGACACTGCCGACAAAATCGGCGACCCGTCGGAGTACTTCAACGGCCACTCACCGCGCTATGGCTATGGGCGCGTCAATGCCGACCGGGCCGTCGCCGAGGCGCTGCGTCGGCGCGACGCGGCTGCTCCCGCCGAGCCCGCCATCCCTCCGGCCGGAAGGGTGACCATGAAGGGTCAGGGGCTGTTCCGGTTTTCCGTGGCGCCTCAGCCGGCAAAAGGATGGGCGGTGCAGACGGGTGTTTTCGGTTCTTATGCCAATGTGTTGATCCAGGCAGCGCGCTTGCGCAAAATGTTCGACGTGGACGTGGTGGTCCACATTGCCGAACTCAACGGCAAGACCGTATATCGCATCATGGCCGGCCCCTTCGACAAAAAGAAAAAAGCACTGCAACTGCTCGAACGGATGCGGGCGCAGGGAGTGGATGGGCTGCTGCGCGATCTTTCGGCTTTGGGCTGAAGGAGTACGGTGCCCGCTGTATTCCCGAAACGGAGCTGGCCGGGGAAACCGGTTGAATCGGTCAAACCGGTCAAATCGGTGGAATCGGGACACCCGCACTCCATCACTCCATCACTCCATCTCTCTATCTCTCCTCACTCCATCTCTCCTCACTCCATCACTCTGTCACTCCATCGCTCTGTCGCTCCTTCCGGCTGCTCATCCTTTGTATTTGAGGTGGTGGACGGAGAGGAAGAAGATGGAGCCATAGCCCAGTAGCAGCAGCAAGTGAAAGATGGCGAATTCCGTCTGGTGGGTGCGGATTCCTTCCACCAATGCCGCGAGAAAATACACGGCCAACAACCCTTCGAGGATGGTCAGCCACGACAGTCGGCCCTGCAGGTAGCGGGCGCGCTGCCGCAACGAGTCGCCCACCGAACGAATATCGAGCTTGGGCGTCCGCACGAAAGGGGTCTTTTTCCCGAGGTAGCCCTGCAAGACGGCTACGGTGTTGTGCAGCGACAGCCCCATGCTCAGGGCCAGAAACAGCGGGAACAACAGCACGAACTTCAATACGCGTTTGAGGTACGGTCCTTTCAGAAACTCGGTCTGTACGTTGCCCACGTAATACACGGCGATGATACTCAGCCAGCCGGTGAGAAAGAAGGTGTACCACTTCGGTTCGATGCCCAGCGCATCGATGGCAAAAAGCATGGGCACGCTGAATACGCCGGCAATGAAGACGAAGACGAAGATGGTGCTGGCCAGCAGGTGGCCCGTGGCGTGCAGCTTTTGTGTCAGCGAGAGTTGGGAGCGCCACACGCGCGGCAGCATTTTTTTGGCCGTCTCGGCGCCGCCCTTCATCCAGCGGTATTGCTGCGATTTGAAGCTGTTCATTTCGGCCGGCAGCTCGGCCGGTGCGCCTACTTCTTCGAGATAGTGGATTTTCCAGCCGCGCAATTGAGCGCGGATGCTGAGGTCGAGGTCTTCGGTGAGGGTGTCGGGCTGCCACCCGCCGGCATCTTCTATGGCGCGTCGGCGCCACACACCTGCCGTGCCATTGAACTGCAGCAAAAAGTTGCCAAGGCGGCGCCCCGTTTGCTCCACGCTGAAGTGGACGTTGAGCTGCAGGGCCTGCAAGCGGGTGATGAGACTGTAGTCTTCATTGAGGTGTTCCCATCGGGTCTGCACCACGCCGATATTGGGGTCGTCGAAGTAGGGGATGGTGCGTTTCAGAAAGTCGGGCCGCGGCAGAAAATCGGCGTCGAAGATGGCGATGAACTCGCCCTTGGCCAGGCCCAGCCCGTAATCCAGTGCGCCGGCTTTGAAGCCTTCGCGCGTGCCGCGCCGGATGTGGTGGATCTGCAGGCCTTGCCGGCGGTAGGTTTCCACCTTTCGCGCCACGATGTCTACCGTTTCATCGGTCGAGTCGTCGAGTACCTGGATCTCCAGGCGGTCGCGAGGATAGTCCAGTGCGGCCATGTTGTCGATGAGGCGCTCGGCCACGAACAGCTCGTTGTAGATGGGCAACTGTATGGTCACCATCGGCCATTCGCGGGGCGGCGACGGCACCACCCGGGGTACCTGCTTCTTTTTTCGGTACTGCCACAACAGGTGCAATTGCATCAGGCAAAAAAGCGTGATGTACACCAGCGTCAGGGTATAGATACCGACGGTCAGGTAGTAAAGCAGGTGGATCAGCGTCATGGCAATGGTTGTGATTATTCGGGATTTGGTGGTGTCCTTGAATAGATGATCGCGCATCCTGAAAATGGCCCGGCTGCAGAAAGGTGAATCGTTGAGGGTTGAGCGTGTAGCGTTGAGCGTTTTTGCATTGACTATCAGGTGCTTGCTCAAATCCTCGATTCCTCGATTCCTCATCCTTCAAACCGCAGCCTTCGGCCGCAGAAAACGCAGTCTGAAATCAGTTGATCGGGGACACTACCCGGGATTTTTGGCGGAATCGGTCAAATCGGTTGAATCGGTCCACCGCACTCCGTCTCTCCATCACTCCTCACTCTTCTCTCCGCTCTCCTCACCAGCACGATCAGAGCAGTTTGAAAATCGTCCATAGAATTTTGTGTCCTGCGAGCAGGGTGCCTTTGAGCGTGCCCGATACCTTGCTCACACCCACGCGCTTGCGATAGCTGACGGGCACTTCGGTGCAGCGCAAGCCGGCCTTGGCTGCGCGCACTTGCATCTCGACGGTCCAGCCGTAGTCGGGATCTTCCATGCCGAGGGCCAGCAGTTTGTCCCATCGGATGGCGCGGAAGGGCCCCAGGTCCGTAAAGCGGTATCCGTAGATGAGGCGGATGAGGGTAGTGGCCAGCCAGTTGCCGAAGATCTGCTGGGGCATCATGGCGCCGGGTTCGAGCTGGCCGAGGGCACGCGAGCCGATTACCAGGTCGTAGCCTTCTTCGATGATGGGACGCACGACGCGGGGCAACTCTTCGGGGTGGTCGGAATAGTCGGCATCCATGAACACGACGATCTCGGGCTGTTGACTGGCGGGCTTGTCGGCCAGGTAGCGCATGGCACACAGACAAGCGCTGCCGTAGCCCTGGCGCTGCTCGTGCACTACGGTGGCACCGTGTGCACGTGCTACCCGGGCCGTGGCGTCGGAGCTGCCGTTGTCGGCTACGACGATCTCGCGCACCCAGGCACGCGGTATATCGTCGAGCACTTTGCCCACGGCGTGTTCCTCGTTCCAGGCAGGTATGATCACGTCGATAGTTGGTCGTTCCAAGGCCGTCTGTATTGGTGTCTGGATGGTATTTCCCGAAAGGGAAAAAATGTTCAGTGGTTGCTGCGGCGCGGCAAAAGTACGCACTGCCAGGATGCCGTAACGTAGCCGTCAGGACATGCGGGCGGCATTTGCCGACAGGCGTATTTTGCGGCCGCATGAGAAAGAACGACCAGCCCATGCGTGCCGACCTTGCGAAAAACCGGCTCAAAGCCCATACCGCGCTCTTCGTCGTGGCCCTGATCTATGGGGCCAACTATACGGTCGCCAAGGTGGTACTCGACGACGATTTGCTGCATCCCATGGCCTTCATCAGTTTGCGCGTGATGGCGGGCATCGTGGCTTTCTGGCTCTTGCACGCACTCTGGGTGAAGGAACGCGTGCAGCGGTCCGACCTGCTCCGTCTGGTGCTGTGCGGCATCTTCGGCGTGGCGCTCAATCAGTCGCTTTTCTTCATCGGGCTCGACTATACCACGCCCATCAACGCCTCGCTGATCATGACGACGACTCCCGTGCTGGTGCTGGTCGCTTCCGCTATTATGCTCAATGAGACCATTCAATCAAAAAAAGTGGCCGGTATCTTGCTGGGCATGGCCGGTGCCGTGGTGTTGATCATATATGGCAAAAAATTTGCATTCAACAAGAATGGATGGTTCGGAGATCTGCTGGTATTCATCAATGCCTCTTCCTACGGACTGTATCTGGTACTGGTGAAGCCCTTGCTCGTTCGATACCATCCACTGACGGTAGTCAAATGGGTCTTTCTCATCGGCAGCCTGGGTGTGCTGCCTTTCGGATTGCCCGAGCTAATGCAAACACCATGGCAAACATTTACCCCCCACGTGTGGCTGGCAATCGCCTATGTGCTGGTGTGCACCACCGTACTGGCCTATCTGCTCAATGCCTGGGCCATGCAGTCGGTCAGCCCCACCCTGGTGGGTATCTATGTCTATCTGCAACCTTTGTTGGCCACTCTCATCGCACTCCTCGTGGGCAAAGACGTGCTGGCCTGGCCCAAGATCGTGGCGGGGGTGCTCATCTTTACAGGTGTGTGGCTCGTCAGCAGCCCCGACCGAAAGGCTTCAGCCTGAGTTTTTTCTTCAGATTTTTTCCGGAAAAGGGCAACCCGTGCGGTCAACCACCGTATGGATGTGTTGACCTGAAAAGGTTTTTGATATAAAAATCAATAAATTAATTGTAGTTATAATACAACACATCACTTTTTTAAAACACACACTTATGAAACACTTGCCACTCGTTCACCAGAAACGACCACTCGCTCACCCGCCGGGCACTTTCAGGAATTTGGCGCTGTGCAGCCTTCGATTTGCGCCTATTTTTAACCGTTCATGTTAAACAGCAGCTATGGGTAATCGCAAGAAGCAACCTGCCATGGCAGGGTTGATCGCAAAGTACGAGGAGATGGCTGCCGCAGGGCAGGTGCGCCTTTCCGACCTGTCTGCCTATCGCCGCCTGCTGGACTACTACGCACGGCAGGAGATGTATGAACGGGTGCTCGAGGTGGCCGAGTTTGCCAAGGAGGAGTTTCCGCACCGCCTGGAGTGGTACGTAGCTGCCTGCGAGTCGCTGGTGCATCTGGGCTTGCCCGATGAAGCCATCGCGGAGGCCGAAACCGCCTTTGCCCTGGGCATGCACGATGCCGAGCTGTGCCGACAGGTGGTGTGGGCCCATATCGAGTTGGGGCAGCACGAAGAGGCCCTGGCCGTGATCGAGGAACAGAAAAAATATGCGCCCCATCCGCATCACATGGCGGCTCTGTACTTTCTGGAAGGGTTGGTATGGTATCGGCTGGGCGAATATGCGTCGGCCATCGAGGCTTTTCGCAACAGCCTGCTGCTGCACCCGCGCCATGAAGAGGCTTGCAAGTACTTCTGGCTCAGCAGTGAGCTGACCCGCACCCAGGATCTGGCCATCGAGTTTTTCGATCTGGTGCTTGAGCAGGATCCCTATGCCGCCCGCGTATGGTACTGCCTGGCCAATCTGTGTGTGGGTGTCGGCCAGTACGACAAGGCACTCGAGGCCTATGACTTTGCGCTGGTGTGCAACGAACGCATCGAGGAGGCCTACCTCGAATATGCCGGCCTGCTGGCCCAGATGGGCAAACACCACCAGGCACTGCGCATCTGCCAGGACTATATCGACCGTTTTGGCACGAGCACCGAGGTGCTGCTGGGCATCGCCCGGTCGTACTATGCGCTGGGCCACCTGTCGGCAGCGCGCCGTTTCCTCGAAGAAGCCATCCAGGCCGAACCGCAGGAGGCGAGCGATGAATTGTACTTCCTGCTGGGCGAGTGCTACGCGGCAGAAGGCTTCTGGTACAAGGCCCGCACGTGCTATCTGGAAGCCCTGCAACTCAACGATCGCCACGAAGGGTATGCCTTGGGCATGGCCGAAGCGTGTTTCCACCTCGGCCAGCTCGAAGAGGCCAAAGCCTGGTATGAAGCAGCCATCGAGATGGCGCCAGAAGATATCAGCTGCTGGCTTCGGTATGCCACCTTCTTGCTCGAGACGAAGCAGGCCCCGCAGGCCCTCGCCCTGATCGAAGAGGCCGAACTCAATACCTGCGGCACGGCCCTGGCCTACGGGCGCGTGGCTTGCCTCTTTGCCCTCGATCGCCGCGACGAAGCCAAGTATCTGTTACACGAAGCTCTGGCACAGGACTACAGCCTGCATCCCGTACTGTTCGATATCTGGCCGGCCATCCAGCAGGATGCCGAGATGATGCAGGTGATTTATGCATTCCAGGCCTTGCCCGATCATTGAAGTGGGCAATGCCTGCTTCCGCAAAAAACGAAGCGCACGACCCGGTGAGGGCCGTGCGCTTTTTCGTTGGGAGGTACGGGGGCACCTGCCTGTTCGACCACAGACGGAGAAAAAGAGCGGATCGCTCCCGGCGCCCGCCTCGGTGCAGGTCGGGCCTGCAAGCCGGGGCAGGGACAGAACCACCGGCTCACTGTCGTCCGAAGTCGTCTTGTACGCGCACGATGTCCGATTCGTCGGAGGGATGGTCGGGGTCGGTATGCTGCCAGATCTCGGCCAACACGCCCCAGCCGTCCAGTCCCACCAGGCGGTGGCGTTCGCCGCAGGCAAGTTCGATCATCTGGCCCGCCTCGAGCCGTTGTAGCGGCCCTTCCTCGTCGGTATGACTGGTGACGACGCCCACAGGGCCTTCGAGCACACGCCACAGCTCGGCGCGCCGATGATGGTACTGCCACGACAGGCGCCGGCCCGGAGCCACGATCAGGATCTTGGGGCTGAGTTTTTGCCTTTCGGCAAATTGACCCTGGCGGAGGTCGGGAAACCACTGGCGGATGAAGTCGTGCGCCTGTGCCTCGTCGATGGCGAAGAAGCCACCCCACGGGCGCCGGCGGTCTTCACGCACGATGCGAAAGCCCAGCTTGCCCAGCATGTGTTCGATGCGATCGAAGATGCGCGTCTTTTCCGTCAGGGTGATGGGTTCGGAGGTCGGCATGGGGTGTTTTTCCGCAAAGGTAAGTGTGGAAAAAAGATAACCGGCCACAAAGGGCCGGCTAACCTAATGGTGTGTTACACCATATCTCACCAACAAGTATTCTTTATCGCTCATTGCTTTCGGAACCAAATTTGGGCATTCGCGCCGGCTTGACCAAACCATTCGGGCCGCTTTTTGACATTTGTCAGACGAAAATCAGATTTGCGCTACGAGGTTCAAGACGCCTGCGCAAGGAGCAGCATGCGGAGGAACCAATCGCGTAAAAAGGCGGTATCTTTGTTTGAAGCAGTCTTCTGCAGCTCAAATTGTCAGAGGCCACTGAAAAAAACGAAAGCCTCGCGCAACAGTTTGCCCTGATTCAATTGGA
>WFYJ01000133.1 GCA_015490175.1 Saprospiraceae bacterium
AGCGCCGCAGTTTGAACGCAGTTTTTGACCAGGTTGAGGGTTGAGCGTGTAGGGTTGAGAGAGTTTGCAACTCTGTGAAAATCAGTGCATGCTCAGTGGCTCTCTGTGTAACTGAATGATTTTTCGGACTTTTTTCAGCAGGCTCAAATCCTCGGTTCTTCGGTTCCTCATCCATTGAAACCGCAGCCTTCGGCCGCAGAGCGCCGCAGTTTGGGCGCAGTTTTTGACCAGGTTGAGGGTTGAGCGTGTAGGGTTGAGAGAGTTTGCAACTCTGTGAAAATCAGTGCATGCTCAGTGGCTCTCTGTGTAACTGAATGATTTTTCGGACTTTTTCATCAGGCTCAAATCCTCGGTTCTTCGGTTCCTTGCATTTATTCCCAGAGCCAGTCGTGGGATCGGCGCATGTACTTGCGGATATTGAGCCAGAAGGCAGCCACGAGGTACAGGAGCACGGGCGAGCCCAGGGTGGCAAACGTCGCGTAGATGAAATACAGCCGTACACTTGAGCTCGAGATGCCCATTTTTTCGCTCAGCCATTCGCATACGCCGAACAGGGACTGCTCCAGCCATCGGGTCAGGTATCGCATGCGTCTCGTCTTTGTGGATTTGGTAATCAGGGGCTTGTCGTTGCAAAAGTACAAATGGCCTGCCGAAAATCAGCAGGAACCCTGCCCGTCCATATTCCTTCGCCGGCCTGCCGGCTCAGGGGCACTGTTTGCCCATCCACCACGAGGGAGGGCCGTGCGGCTGCGGGCAGCACCCACTCGAGCCTGACCCAGTCCCATGCGGGGCGGAATTGCCCTTCGATTTCCTGGGTGAGCACCACGCCTTCCGGCGATTGCCGTTGCTCGAATCGCGCCAGCCGGTAAAGGCCCTGCCGGTAGCCGTAGCCATCGCCTTCGTCTTCGTACCACGCGCAGGGCTGATCGCTCGAGCCGGGGAAGATGCGCAGGGAAGGCACATCGGGGAGGGGCTCGGAGGTATGGTTGCGCACCGGGTGCAAGGGCAGCACCGATCCCGCTTTCGCAAAAACCGGAATGGTGTGCATGTGGACGCGCATGCGATGGGTGCCCGGCCCGAATGCTCTGCCGGTTTGCAGGTGATACCATTTGCCTTCCGGCAAATGGATGGTTTTGGTTTTCTGGCCTTTCCGCAAAACGGGCCAGGCCAGCAGGTGCGGGCCGAGCAGAAAGGCTTCTTCGGTGCGAACGGCCGTGGCATCGGTTGGCCAGCAGGCGGCGAGGGGCCACAGTACGGGCGTGCCATCCTGATGGTGGCGGTAGAACAGGGTGTAGAAATACGGCAGCAGTCGGTAGCGCAGGCGGATGGCCGCACGCGCATGGCTGGTCCATGGTTCGCCCCAGGCCCAGGGCTCCCGGTCCATTCGCTTTTCCGGTGGGGGAAGCACCGGCATGCCATTTTCCCGGGCGGCGTCGCCGTCCGTATTGTTGCCGATGCTGTGCACGCGGAAGAGCGGATGGAAGACGCCGAGCTGCAACCAACGCACCATCAACTCGCCATCGGGCTGCCCGGCAAAGCCGCCGATGTCGGAGCCGGCGAAGGAGAAGCCGCTTACGCTCAGGCGCAGCATTTGCCGCAAGGCGATGGCCAGATGCTCCCAGCTGGCGACGTTGTCGCCCGTCCATACCGCCGCATAGCGCTGCCCGCCCGCAAAGGTGGCGCGCGTGAGCACGAAGGGTCGCTGCTGAGGCTTCAGTTGGCGCAGCCCCTCGAAGGTGGCCCGACTCATCTGCTGGCCATAGACGTTGTGTGCCTTGCGGTGATCGGTAGGGTGGCCGTCGTAATCGTGTGCCACGTTTTCCGGAAAGGTCTTCGAGTTGACCTTGAACACGGCGGGCTCGTTCATGTCGTTCCAGAAGCCATCCACGCCCTGCAACACGTAGAGTTCGCGGTACAGTGCCCCCCACCATTGCCGCACGCGCGGGTTGGTAAAGTCGGGAAAAACGCAATCGGGTGGCCACACGGGACCAATCATCCACTCGCCATTGGTGCGCTTGCACCACACGTCGTGATCGGTGCCGTGTTGAAATACGAAATACTGTTCATCAATCCGAATGCCCGGATCAATCATGACGATGGTGTGGAAGCCGCGGTCGCGCAGCCACTGGATCATGCCCTTGGGGTCGGGGAAATAATCGAGGTTCCAGGTGAAGCAGCGATATCCGTCCATGTAGTCAATGTCGAGCCAGATGGCATCGCACGGAATATCGAGTTGCCGAAACGTTTCGGCGACCTCCCTGACGCGCGATTCGGGGAAATAGCTCCAGCGGCACTGGTGAAAGCCCAGTGCCCAGAAGGGCGGCAGGGGAGCGCGACCTGTCAGCAGGGCGTAGCGCCGGCATACGTCGAGCCAGGCCGGGCCGCCAATGAAAAACCACGAGAAAGGCCCGCCGGCGGTGCGTACCTCGATGAAGCCTTTGCGCCGGCTGTCGAAGTCGAACCACGACTGGAAGGTGTTGTCGAGGAAAAAGCCCGAAGCGACCTTATCGGTTACCTGAATGAAAAAGGGGATGGTCTTGTACATGGGGTCGGTCTCGGCCCCGTACATGAAGGTGTCGGTGTTCCAGTTGGTGAAGCGTTGCCCGCGCAGGTTGAGCCTGCCGGCCTTGTCGCCCAGGCCGTGGTACCCTGCTCGTTTCGGTGCCTGCGCGCGCAATTGCCATTCCGACAAGCCGGTGAGGATCGTTTCGCGACAGGCAAAACCCTGCTCATCGGCATACAGCGTCTGCCCTTGCGGGTCTTCGATATGGATGTGGGCATCGGACTTGCGGATGTGCACGCGCAGAGCCTGGGTGCGTAGCGTCCAGCCCGATTCGTCTCGGGCCCAGTCGTGCGGGGGGATGGCCTCAAAAGGGTTTTCCGGGTCGATGGCATAGCTGAAGTCGTCGGCAGGCACATGCCAAACGTACCAGACAAACTGGACGATCTCTGCCGACCAGATGCGTACGCGCAGCGACACTTTGCTATCGGTGCGGAACAGTCGCGTCCGCTCGTCTTCTTCCATGACCTGAATGATGGATCCCGGCTTGTGCAGGCGCCATGCGTCGTCGGCCCGTTTTTCCGTGCCCAACTTGTCCATGGGAACGATATGGAGTCGCCTCTTTTTTTCGCTCATGCAGGGTTGGTTTTCGATGTATGGTGTCCGAATGGGTTTTTGCCGAAAGGCAAATATAGCTGCTTGCAAAAGGGGATGAATGCGCACCCCGGCAAATGATGCTCTCCGGATAGCTCAGCCTCACCCTTGCAACTGCTGTGTTTTCCTGCCGAATTGGTCGGCAGGGCAGTCTGTCGAGCTCTTCAAATTTGTTACCTTTGCATGTTTTTCAGAACGATCACCCTGTGGTGGATGTTAATCTGTTGATTGTCAAACAAATATTGTTGAATGGCGACAGGAGCGCGCATTGTGCCCGTGAGCATAGAGGAGGAAATGAAATCCGCCTACATCGACTATTCGATGTCGGTCATCGTATCGCGGGCGCTTCCTGACGTGCGGGATGGACTCAAGCCGGTACATCGGCGGGTGTTGTACGGGATGTACGAGTTGGGGCTCACCTGGAACAAGCCGCACAAGAAGTCGGCGCGTATCGTGGGTGAAGTGCTGGGTAAGTATCACCCTCATGGCGACAGCTCGGTGTACGATACCATGGTGCGTATGGCCCAGCCTTGGTCGTTGCGCTATCCGCTGGTCGATGGACAGGGCAATTTCGGATCGATGGACGGCGACAGCCCCGCGGCCATGCGTTACACCGAGGCGCGCCTGACACGCATTGCCGACGAGATGCTGGCCGATATCAACAAGGATACGGTTGATTTCGCGCCCAACTTCGACGATTCGCTCATGGAACCCACGGTGCTGCCGGCGCGCCTGCCCAACTTGCTGGTCAACGGCGCCTCGGGCATTGCCGTCGGCATGGCGACCAACATGCTGCCGCACAACCTCAACGAGGTGGTGGATGGCATCGTGGCCGCGGTGGACAATCCGGAGATCACCATCGCGGAGCTGTGCAAGTACATCAAGGCTCCTGACTTTCCCACAGGTGGCATCATTTACGGCCTCAAAGGCGTGCGGGAAGCCTACGAAACGGGTCGGGGCAGGGTAGTGGTGCGCGGTCGGGCCCGCATCGAAGAGCTGCCTTCCGGCAAAGAGCAGATCATCATCACCGAGGTGCCCTACCTGGTCAACAAGGCCAACCTGATCATGAAGATCGCCGACCTGGTCAACCAGAAAAAAATAGAAGGCATCACGAATATCCGAGACGAGTCGGACCGCCACGGCGTGCGCATCGTCATCGAGGTCAAGCGCGATGCCATGGCCAGCGTGGTGCTCAGCCAGCTGTACAAATACACGCCCCTGCAGACCAGTTATGGCGTGAACAACGTGGCGCTGGTCAATGGTCGGCCCCGTCTGCTCAATCTCAAACAGCTCATCGAGGAGTTCATCGGGTTCCGCATCGAGGTGGTGGTGCGACGCACGCGCTACGAGCTGCGCAAGGCCGAAGAGCGGGCGCACGTGCTGGAAGGCTTGCTGATTGCCCTGGATCATCTCGACGAGGTCATTGCCCTGATTCGCGGCTCGCAGACCGTGGAGGAAGCCCGCGAAGGGCTGATGAGGCGCTTCGAGCTGTCGGAGATTCAGGCACGGGCCATCCTCGACATGCGGCTTCAGAAACTGACGGGGCTGGAGCGCGAAAAACTGCAGGCCGAGTACGATGAGCTGCAACGCCAGATTGCAACGTACAAGGAGATTCTGAACAGCGAGGCCAGACAGCGGCAAATCGTCAAGGAAGAGCTGCTGGAACTGAAAGAGAAATACGGCGATCCGCGCCGCACGGACATCACCTTCGAAGAGGGCGACATTTCGGTAGAGGACATGATCCCCAACGAGGAGGTGGTCATCACCATCACGCATCGCGGATACATCAAGCGCACGCCCATCGAAGAGTTTCGCGTGCAGGGGCGCGGCGGCCGCGGCTCGCGCGGAGCCCGGACGCGCGATGAGGACTTCGTGGAACACATATTCATCGCCACCAACCACGATTACCTGCTGCTCTTCACCGAGGCAGGGCGCGTGCATTGGCTGCGCGTGTACGAGATCCCGGAAGCGCCCAAGACTTCGAGCGGGCGCGCCATCCAGAACATCCTGTCGATTCCCAGGGAGGACACGGTCAAGGCCTACATCAAAGTGAAGGACCTGAACGACAGGGAATTTCTGGACGGTCACTACCTCGTGTTTGCCACGCGCCGTGGCGTGGTGAAAAAGACGCCACTGGAAGCCTACTCGCGTCCGCGCAACGGTGGCATCAATGCCATTACCATCCGCGAGGGCGACCAGTTGCTCGAAGTCAAGCTGACCGACGGGCATAGCCACATTTTCCTGGTGACGCGCGAAGGCAATGCCATTCGCTTCGAGGAAGACAAGGTGCGCCCCATGGGGCGTACCGCGGCGGGTGTGCGTGGCGTGACCCTGCAATCGGAGGAAGACGAAGTGGTCGGTATGGTGACCATCGACCCGGCCGATGAGGAAAAGACACTGCTGGTCATTTCTGAAAAGGGCATGGGCAAGCGGACCGCGTTCAGCGAATACCGCATCACCAACCGCGGCGGCAAGGGTGTGCGCACGCTCATGGTCACCGAGAAGACGGGCAAAGTCATTGCCGCCAAGGTGGTCAGCGATGAGGACCAACTCATGCTCACCACCCGCAACGGCATCATGATCCGCATCCCGGTAAATACCATTCGCGTACAGGGGCGCGCCACGCAGGGCGTTCGGGTCATCAGGCTGGAAGCGGGAGATGAGATTGCCGATGTGGCCGTAGTGGTGCGTCAGAATGGTGAGGAAGAAGAGTAAGCTGGAGGATCGATGTCCTGAGCACACGGATGATATTTTGCTTAAAGCATTGTAAATCAAGTGTTTTTGCGCATCAGTTTGAACGAACCGCAGCTTTCAGCCGCAGATGGGCGCAGTTTGCGCGCAGCTTTTGTAACTATATGAAAATCAGTGTGTTCTTGGTGGGTACTCTGTGCATCTGAATCATTTTTGCGGCTTTTTTCAGGGGCCTCATGTCATTGGCTGTTCAAGAGGTTTTTTGACAATTTAACTTTTCAGTAAGACGAAGAATGGAAATAGCCGCGTCTTGAGAACGACAGGCCAATGAAACTCTTGCGATTTTGGTGGAAGCGATGATCTGGCGTAAAACCAATTTGAACTTGTAAATCAAAATTATCCATTATGAAGAAGTTTGTGCTGAGCCTTCTGGCAGTAATGGTCGTCTTTCAGTTGGGCCTGACCCAGGACGATCCGGTGAAGGCCATGAAGAAGGCTGCCCGAGACCTGGGGGCCTACAATCTGGATCCGGAGAACAACAAGGATAAGCTCGAAGAAGCCCGCGAGCTGATTGACTATGCTGCTCAGGCAGAGGAAACCAAAGGGCTTTTCAAGACCTGGCAGACGCGCGGCGAGGTGTACGCCGCTCCGGTGTTCAAGGAAGTGTCGGCCTTGTCGCTGAGCCAGGGTGCCGAAAAGCCGGTAACCTGGGAGTACGCCCTCATTGCCGCCGAGTCGTATGCCAAAGCCTTAGAGCTGGCACAGAAGAAGTTCGAAAAGCGCGATGCCCTCAAGGGCCTCAAGGACGTGACGGGCTGGCTCAACTACTTCGGCAACCTCATGATCAACCATCAGGACTACGAAGCCGCCTATCACATTCTGGACAAAGTGCTGTACTACGACCAGTTTCTGCGCGAAAATGGCGGTGATCCGGCGCTGGCCACGCCCGAAGACGTGAACAATACGAAGTTCATCGTGGCCTACACGGCCATGCTCAGCGGCGACATTGATCGCGCCAAACATTTGTTCATGGAGCTGTACGAGGCGGGTTACGACGATCCCGGCGTGTATGCCAACCTGTTCCAGATGCTGCTGGATGAGGATGAGGAGAAAGCCGTGGAAATTCTCGAGGAAGGTCGCAAGAAGTATCCGGAAGATACGGAGATCCTTTTCGCCGAAATCAATTACTACATCCAGCAGGAGAACTACGACGTGCTGAAGGAGAAACTGGCCGAAGCCATCGAGCGCGAACCGGACAACCCCTCGGTGTACACGGCTCTGGGCAACGTGTATATGAACCTGTTCAACCAGGAATACGCTGCCAACGGCGATTCCGAGCTGGCCCGGCAGTACTTCGATGAAGCGCGCAAATACTTCGAAAAGGCCATCGAGCTCAATCCGCAACAGTACGACGCCATTTACTCGCTCGGTTCGCTCTATTACAACAAGGCCGTGGAGATCATCAAGAAGATGAACGCGCTGGGGCTGAGCAAGGAAGATCAGAAGAAGTACGACGAATACGGCAAGCAGGTGGATGAGCTCTTTGCCAAGGCCTTGCCCTACTTCCAGCAGGCCGAGTCCATCAACCCCGGCGACCGCAACACGCTGATCGCTCTCAAAGAGATCTACGCGCGCCAGAACAACTTCGAGCTTTCGAACGAGTTCAAGCAGCGCCTCGAGACGGTAGAGGCCGGTGGTCAGATCGAAAAAAGCTACTTCGGTCAGTGATCGCTTCACTGCCCCTGGCTGAAGTTCGCAACCACATGGCACGAGCGCAGGCTGTTTCAGCCTGCGCTTTGTATTTTGGCGCAAGCCTGAATACAATCGGCTGTGCCATGAAAGACCGACTGCAACAGCTTGCAAGGGGCATTGATGCACTGAACGAACGCGTGGGCCGCGCGGTGTCGTGGCTCAACTTTGTCCTTGTGCTGGTGGTGTGTGTAGCAGTGGCGGTGCGCTACCTGCTCAACGAAGACAAGCCCTTCATCATGGAGCTGGAATGGCATCTCTTTTCGCTCGTCTTTCTGCTGGGGGCCGGCTATACGCTCAGGCACGACCGTCATGTGCGCGTGGACCTGTTTTACAGCCGCTTCCATGTGCGCGACAGGGCCCTGGTCAATCTCGTGGGCACGCTCTTCTTGTTCATTCCCTGGTGCCTGATGCTCATCGTCACCTCTTGGCACTACGCCCTGGAAAGCTTCCGGCTCATGGAGGGCTCACCCGATCCGGGCGGCTTGCCGTTCCGCTTCGTCATCAAGTTTGCCATCACGGCAGGCGCCTTTCTGCTGTTGTTGCAGGGGCTTTCCCTTGCCATCACCTCGTGGCGCCAATATCGCACCGCTGCTGAAACTGACTGAAAGCCATGGAATGGATCGCCATTATCCTGTTCATCAGCATTTTCGTGCTCATTCTGTATGGCTATCCGGTGGCCTTTACGCTGGGCGGGCTGGCCGTGTTGTATGCACTGTTCTTTCTCGATCCGTCCAGCTTCAATGCCCTGCCTTCGCGGGTGATGGGCGTCATGTCCAATTACGTGCTCATCGCCGTGCCGCTGTTCATCTTCATGGGCATCATGCTCGAAAAATCGGGCCTGGCAGAGAATCTTCTGGAAACCATGGCCATGCTGTTTGGTCGCCTGCCGGGGGGGCTGGCCATCAGCGTCGTGATCGTGGGGGCCATGCTGGCCGCCTCGACCGGGATCGTGGGGGCGACGGTGATCACCATGGGCCTGATCAGCCTGCCGACCATGCTGAAACGGGGCTATGATCCGAAGCTCGCCACCGGCGTCATTGCGAGCTCCGGCACCCTCGGGCAGATCATTCCGCCATCGATCGTACTGGTATTATTGGGCAGCGTGCTCAACGTGTCGGTAGGCGACCTGTTTGCCGCGGCCATGTTGCCCGGTTTTGTCCTCGTAGGAGGCTACATGCTGTTTGTCGTGCTGCGCGCCCTGTTGCGGCCCGAGGATGCGCCGCCCATACCTCAGGAAGAGCTGGATGCCTTTCGGCAAAAAGGCTTCGGGCGCCAGGTGATCCTGGCCTTTGTGCTGCCCTTTCTCCTCATCTTGGCCGTGCTGGGCAGCATTTTTGCCGGTGTGGCCTCACCAACCGAAGCGGCTGCAGTGGGGGCGCTGGGGGCCACTTTGCTGACGCTGCTCCAGGGCAGGCTGGACAAAGACACGCTCGGGGCCGTGTGTCGGGAAACGACCTTCCTCACCAGCATGGTGTTTTTGATTCTTCTGGGGGCCACTACCTTCAGTATGGTGTTCCGGGAGATGGGAGGCGACAGATTTCTGGTAGCGGCAGTGACGCGTGCAGAGCTGTCGCCTTACGTTTTCCTCGCCGTGGTCATGATCGTAGTGTTCATTGCGGGCTTTTTCATCGACTTCATCGAAATCGTATTCATCATTGTGCCCGTGGTGGCGCCCATTTTCGAGCAGTATGGCATGAACCTCGTGTGGATCGGCGTCCTCTTCGCCCTCAACCTGCAGACGTCGTTCCTCACGCCGCCTTTTGGCTTCAGCCTGTTCTACCTCAAGGGAGTCGCACCACCGGAAGTCACCACTACACATCTGTACCGAGGCATCGTGCCCTTTGTGTTGTTGCAAATCGCAATCCTCGCCGTGGCCATTGCCTGGCCCGAGGTGGTGCTGTGGCTGCCGGACCTGTTGTCGGTGGAATGAGACCGTCACTTCTCACCCATATCACTCACGGATTGCGGATTACGATATCGCCAAAAGTGATTTTGATGGAAATCGTACCGGTTTCCTTGCCCGGGTTGAACACAGCGCGTTTCAGGCTTCTCGAATTTTCCACGAAGTTGAAGCGCAGGTCGGCTGGTGCGGTAATGTTGCCGTAATGCGCCGTAAGGGTGTAGCCGTATAATCCCGGCTGTGGGTCAAAGAAATAGACGTCTGACCTGTCGGCGGTGATATTGAGGCTGAGCAAGGGATCAGTGGGAGCGGTAAAGAGCTTGACCACCCCGTATTTCGATACGATATCGACGCGGCCCTGCAGGCGATGCAGGCTGATGTCGCCCCGATTGGCCTGGATGAACACGTTGCCCGACAGGCCGTCCCCTTCCACGTCGCCATAGCTGGAGACGACCTGGATGTCGCCCTGCAGTTGCCGCAACCAGGTTTTGCTGAACTCGCTGTTGATGCGCAGCGACCGAGAGAGCTCACGCACGTCTGTCATGCCGAAATGATTTTTCAGATAGACCGGGCAATCGGCGGGGAGCAGCACGGTGTACACGGCCTTGAGTGCGGCGGAAGGATTGAGCTTTTCGTCAATGTAGTTGCGGAAGTAGATTTTGTTGGCATGCTGATCCACCTTCCACCGCATCGCTTCGAGGCTGCGTGCGGCTTCGTGTTTTTCGGGATGGCGGCTGAAAATTTCGAGCTTGATTTTCACCTCGTCGCGCTCCCAGGTACTTACCCGAATTTCGGCTTTTTCGCCTTCGATATTGAGTTCGGCGCCTTGCTGGTAGGGAAACGTTTTTTCGATGGTACGGCTGGCCACTTGCAACACCTTTTGCGCGCTGAGCGCATGGGCTGCGGTCAGACAGGCCAGTGCGAGCATCCACGTCCGGATTTTGCCATTCATTATTGACACGTTTTTTGCCAGTTGAGGGTTGAGCGTGTAGCGTTGAGGGTTTTTTGAAGTTGATTGTCAGGATATTGACACGACCAGTCCCGTCCCGGGGCGTCTCAACATCGCTGGCGCAGCCAGCGTATCAACCTCCGCGTAGCGGTCTCAACCGCGCTCAAATCCTCGGTTTCTCATTCATTCAACCGCTGTTTTTGGTCGCAGTGCACACGCAGTTTGAATCCATTTGATCAGGGACGCCACTTGCCCGTTATTGCAGCACGGCCACCAGTTGCCGCATCAGGTGGGCTTCCTGGCGTTCGAGTCGGGCGAAGGTGCGCACCAGCTCGGGCTCGGTATCCCAGGGTGTGAGGTGGGCGCCGAGCCGTCTTTTCGCTGCCGCCACTTCCTGCAGCTCGGCTTTGAGCTGTTGCACTTCGGGGTCCTCGCACAGGAAGGGATACTCCTGACAGATGCGCAGTACTTCCTCGAGCGCTTCTTCTTCGGCCAGGTCGGCCGCGGCGATGAGCTGGTCCTCCGACACCGTTTCCGTATGCCAGACGATTTCCGTGGCTGCCGGTTCAGAGGGCGCTTGCCAGAGTCCGGACAGTGCCATGAGCAGGGCAATGCTTGCCGCAGCGGCGCCTGCTGCCCACCAGGGCCACAGCCGCCGCGTCGGTTGCGTCGTCTTCAGCCGGGCCTCGATGCCGGCCCACACCGCATCAGGCGGGTCGTATTCGGGCAGCTCGTCGAGGCAGGGCCGCCAGGGCGCTTCCCGGGCCTCTTCCAGTCGCTGCCGGATGCCCTCCCAGAGTTTGTCGGGTGGGTCGTAGGAAGGCAGTTTGTGTTTCCACTCGCTCATCTTACAATTCGTTTTTGAGGGCTTCGCGCAGCTTGCGCTTGGCGTGAAACAGCTGCGACTTGCTGGTGCCTTCGGAAATGCCCAGCATGTCGGCTACTTCTTTGTGTCCATAGCCTTCGATCTCTACCAGGACGAACACCGTGCGATAGCCTTCGGGCAATGCGAGAATGGCCTTTTCGATGTATTCGGCATCGAGTGGGTTGGTGCGGATGTGGTAATGCCCTTCCAGCTCGGCCTGCTCGATGCCGTCGAACCACACCTTTTGTTTGCGGAGCTTGCTGTAGGCCGTGCGCACCACGATCGTTTTGATCCAGGCACCCAGCGTCGATTCCTTTCGGAAGCCGGAAAGCCCGCGGAACACCTTGACGAAGGCGTCCTGCAACACGTCGTTGGCGTCCTCGAAGTTGCCCGTGATGCGGTAGGCGAGCGTGTACATGGCGCGTTTGTAGCGGTCGTACAGTTCTTTTTGCGCCGCCGGTTCTTCAGCCAGGCAGCGTTCCAGCAGTTCGGCTTCCGTCATGCGTTTTTGAGAAATCATGGGCACAGGATCAGTACCAGTATCAGTTGGGGTCATCACAAAGTGCTTGTTTGGGAAGGCAAGGTTGCATTTGGCAAAAAAAGAAAGGCCGTCTCGAGACGAGACAGCCTTGAATCGTATGGTAGATGAAGTCAAAAGGCGATGCCGAGGGTGGCCACGATGCGTTCGGGGTTCTGGCTGAACGCGTAATTTTGGCCTCCGATGACGATGTGATCGCCGAATTTGTTGAAGTTGCCTTCATACCGCAGGTCGAACGAAAATTTCTTGAACAGGTCGATGCCTATACCGGCCTGGAAGCCCACCTTCAGGTTTTTGAAATCTTGCCTGTACCCTTCGATATCGGTCAGGTCGGAGGTCGAAGCCAGAAAGACATGCCCCACCGGGCCGGCACCGACACGCACCGGTCCGAGCTTGGTGCCGGCGATGATGGGAATGTCCAGATTCTGGTACTTTTCGGTCAGCACGCTGACCGGTGCGCCACTCAGCGAATCGAGCCGGAAATCGACCGAATTGGAGTTGTACACCACCTCGGGACGGATGAAAAACGTGGCTATCTGAAACTGACCGAACGCACCGAAGTGGAAGCCATAGTTGGCCTCTTCGATGGCCAGTTTCAATTCTTCCATGCCCTCGGGCGAGAACTGGATGAAGTCGCCCGGTTTGAGTTCGGTGGTGTTGAGCCCGACGAGCAAGCCGAAACGGGCCTGGCCGTGGGCGATGCCTGCGAGGACGAGCAACAGGGCTGTGATCAGAAGATTTTTTCTCATGGCAAGTCAGTTTTAAGGGTGTCCGGAAAAAATGATTGCAAGCAAATTTCAATCGCTCAGGTCTTTGGCAGATCGCTTGATCACCGGCAGATGTTATGCTCCAGGCGGGATTTTTTGATTCCCTTAACAAAGCGGCTTTTGGGGGGGCTGTGGCAAATGTTTTCCAAAAGTGCTGAGGGTAAATGTCTTACAGGGCGAACGTGGGTGCACCCTCATGCGAATCAGTGCGAATAGGGGGCAGGGATCATCAAGGGGCAGGCCAGAAGTGGTAACTTTGCCTTCCCTAACAAATGCCAAGCCAAAAGGATGTACCCGACGATACAACATGCAAACTTTGTGGGCAGCTATGTACAGGTGAGCCAGTGTCCGAAGGATGGCCGGCCCGAGTTTGCTTTCATTGGCCGCTCGAACGTGGGCAAGTCCTCGCTGATCAATATGCTGCTGGGGCGCAAGAAACTGGCCAAAGTCAGCGGCACGCCTGGAAAGACGCAAACCATCAATTTTTTTGACATTGAACAACGCCTGTATTTTGTCGACCTGCCTGGTTATGGCTATGCGCAGATCTCCAGGACCAAGCGACGTGAGTGGATGCGCATGGTGCATAGTTACCTGCAGATGCGCGACACATTGCAGGTGGCTTTCGTGCTGATCGATGCCAACATTCCGCTTCAGCAAAACGACGTGGATTTTCTGAATTGGTGTGGCCAGGCGCGCATCCCCATTGCGCTGGTGTACACCAAGCTGGACCGAATGAATCGCAACAAGCAACAGAAGAACCTCGCTGCCATACGGAAAGGACTGCTGGAATACTGGGAGGAGTTGCCCCCTCAATTCGAAACCTCTGCAGTGGAAGGCCTGGGACGGGAGCAGATGTGGCAGTTTATCAACGAATTAACTGAACAGTACTATGCCCGTCAAAACCGTCAATGAGCAAATTTACCCCCAGATCTGGCCCAATATCGAGGACTGGCCGATCTATCAGATCCACCAGCGCCGGGCCGAGTTCGTCGAAGAAATTGAAGCTTTTACCAACCGGCGCTTGCTCGAAAAGCATGGCGATCGCATCGGTGACCTGTTGGCGCGCGCCATTTACATGGAGCGTATCCGCGTCAAGGAAGAGCCCTGGAAGGTAGATCCGCCAAACGAGCGCCAGTTCTGGCGCAGACTGTACAGGAAACTGGCCTCGGCGCCGGTAGGCGAAGAGCATGCCGAAGAGGCCATGGCGATTTACGAGGAGATTCTGCAAATCATCGTGCACCGGTATGCCGAAGAAATCGTGGCCACCTTCAAAAAGGGCACCTTTGAGTTTGCAAGGAAATTCCTCACCGTATTTTTCAACCGGCTGCTGAATACAGCGGCTGCACGCAACCTGAAGCGGCTGTACAGCAAGGAGCACAAATTGTCCGACAAGCTGATCTGCGTCGGTGAGCTGGAGAAGATTCGCAGCCTCATCCAGAAGGGCACCGTCGTCATCGTGCCCACGCATTTCAGCAACCTCGACTCGATCCTGATCGGCTATGCCATCGACCAGATTCTGGGGCTGCCGGCCTTCAGTTATGGAGCCGGGCTCAATCTTTACAATGCGGGCTATGCGGCCTATTTCATGAACAGGCTGGGTGCTTATCGCGTCGATCGGCGCAAGAAGAATCCGGTTTATCTCGAGACGCTGAAGTCTATGTCCAACCTGGCACTTCAGCACAACGTGCACAGCATCTTTTTCCCCGGTGGCACGCGCTCGCGCTCGGGAGAACTCGAAAAAAAGTTGAAGTTGGGGCTGCTGGGCACGGCGGTGGAGGCGCAACGCCACCTCTACCAGAAAGGCGAGGATCGGAAGATCTTCATCGTGCCTCTGATCCTGGGGTACCACGTCGTGCTGGAAGCCAAGTTTCTCATCGAACAGCACCTTATCCGTACGGGGCGCGAGCGCTATTTCCGACAGGGGGATCAATCGTACAGTTTTCGCAGGTGGGTGAGCTTCCTGTGGAACTTCTTTGCCGAGAGCTCGGAAGTGGTGCTTTCCTTTGGCAAGCCACTTGACGTACTGGGCAATTTCGTGGATGCCGAGGGGCAGAGCTACGACCGCCAGGGCCGGCCGGTGGATGTGCGCGAATATTTCGTGGGAGCGCACGGGCTCGAAGCCCATCTGCAGCGCGAGAGCGAGTACACGAAAATCCTGTCTGAGCGCATCGTCGAGCGCTTCCACAAAGACAATGTGGTGCTCGACTCCCACATCGTGGCCTTTGTCGCCTTCCGCCTGCTGATGCACATGCATCCGCGGCTCGACCTGTACCAGTTGCTGCGGCTGCCCGAGGACGAAATCGAGTTCCCCGTGTACCAGGTCGTCCATGGCGTCGCACAGATCCAGCGTCGCCTGCTCGAGCTGGAACAGGCCGGCAAGGTCAAGGTGGCCGATGTATGTGTGGGCGATCCCGAAAAGGTCATGCGCCGGGGGTTGCGCAAGCTCGGGGTGTATCACGTGCGCAAGCCGCTGGTCATCAACAGGGAGGGAGTGCTTGTGAGCCAGGATTTCTCGCTTTTGTATTACTACCACAACCGCCTGTTGCACTACGGACTCGAAGAAGACATCCAGTGGCTCAGTGAACCCGTACAGGCCGATCCCGCCCTCGAACACGCATCCTGATCTCGTTCCCGAAAAGCGCATGTGCATGCATCCATCCATTGCCAACCTGGCCGGCATCAGGCACGCCGATCGCGGGCAGTTTCTGCTGATCGCAGGCCCGTGCGCCGTCGAGTCGCGCGACCTCTGTTTTCGCGTGGCGGAAAAGGTATTGCAGCTCACGGACCGGCTGGAAATCCCGTACGTCTTCAAGGCTTCCTACAAAAAAGCCAACCGTTCGCGTCTGGATTCCTTCACGACCATCGGAGAGGAAAAAGCACTCCGCATCCTCGAGGAGGTGCGCCGCGCGTTTGGCATTCCCGTGACGACCGATATCCACACCGAGGCCGAGGCGGCCTGGGCGGCCGAGGTAGTGGACGTGATCCAGATCCCGGCTTTCCTTTGCCGCCAGACCGATCTGCTGGTGGCCGCCGCCAAAACGGACAAGGTAGTCAACATCAAAAAAGGCCAGTTCGTCAGTCCCGAGGCCATGCGCTTCGCCGCCGACAAGGTGCGTCACAGTGGCAACGACGCGGTCTGGCTCACGGAGCGCGGCACCTTTTTCGGCTATCAGGATCTCGTTGTGGACTTCCGCGGCATACCCCTCATGCAGGCGCACGGATGCCCCGTCATCGTCGATTGCACGCATTCGCTGCAGCGCCCCAACCAGGCCAGCGGCGTCACGGGCGGCAATCCCGAATTGATCGAAACCATCGCCAGGGCAGCCATTGCCACGGGCGCCGACGGTTTGTTCATGGAAACGCATCCCGAACCGGAAAACGCCCTTTCCGACGGCGCCAACATGCTGCACCTCGATCGGCTGGAGCCCTTGCTCGTGCGCCTCAGGGCCCTGAGAGAAGTGGTGCGGTCTTTTTCCGAAAAAAACGACGGATCCCATGTATGAGATTGATCCGGTGCGGGTGGCTTCGCCTGCCTTCGTGTTGGAGGAGAAACTGCTGCGGCGCAACCTCGAGCTCATCCGGCAGGTGCAGGAAAAGAGCGGCGCCCACATCATTCTTGCCCTTAAAGGCTTTGCCATGTGGCGCGTCTTTCCGCTGGTTTATGAATATCTCTCAGGGGCTACCGCCAGCTCGCTGCACGAGGCCCGCCTGATTTGCGAAGAGATGGGCTGCAAGGCGCATACCTACGCCGTGGCATACCGCGAGGATGAGTTTCCGGACATACTCGGCTGTTCGAGCCACCTGGTGTTCAATTCGGTGGCTCAGCTCGAACGCTTCCGACCTCTCTGGGAAAAGGCCGATCCGCAGGTGTCGGTGGGGCTGCGCGTCAATCCGGGTTGGTCCGACGTGGCGGTGGCCCTTTACAATCCGGCGGCACCCGAATCGCGCCTGGGCGAACCGGCCTACCGACTCGCAGAGGGTTTGCCGAAAGGCGTGGAAGGATTGCACTTCCACGTCCTGTGTGAGTCATCGAGCCACTCGCTGGCGCGCGTGCTCGAGGCCTTCGAAGACCGCTTTGGCCAGCTGTTGCCTCAGGTGAAATGGGTCAACATGGGCGGCGGCCACCTCATGACGCGCAAGGGGTACGACCTGGATCACCTGATCGAATTGCTGCGCCGCTTCCGCGAAAAATGGGAGGTCGAGGTCATCCTCGAGCCCGGTGCTGCCATCGCCTGGGAAACCGGCACGCTCGTTTCGACCGTGCGCGACATCCACGAGAGCCATGGCGTGCAAACGGCCATCCTCGACGTGTCGTTTACGGCACACATGCCCGACACCCTCGAAATGCCCTACAAGCCGCGCATCGTGGGCGCTCGCCTCGAACCACAACCCGGCGACTACCGCTACCGGATGGGAGGCGTGAGCTGCCTGGCCGGCGACTTCATGAGCGAATACGGCTTCGACCGCCCCCTGCAGGTCGGCGACAAGATCGTTTTCGAAGACATGATCCACTACACCATGGTCAAAACGACCATGTTCAATGGCGTGCGCCATCCCGATATCGCCATCTTGCGCGCCGATGGCCGGCTCGAAGTCGTGCGCCGCTTCGGCTATGAAGACTACAAAAACAGGCTGTCATGATTGGAGGCCGCAATTTCGGCGAGGTATGGGCCCGGATGAAAGCGCGGCTGGAAGGCCGGGTGGGGCCGCGCGAAGCCGAAGGCATCGTGCGTGCGGTGCGTGAGGATGTGTTTCAGGAGAAAAGTGAGACAGAGATGCCTTCGGCCGAGGACCTGGCGCTGCTCGAGGAGATGCTGAACCGACTGCTGGCGGGCGAGCCCGTTCAGTACGTCACGGGCTGGGCGCCCTTTTACGGCTACATGCTCGAGGTCACGCCCGACGTCCTGATCCCGCGCCCGGAAACGGAAGAGCTGGTTTACGAGATATTGCATCATCCGGCTTTCGCCAAAAAGCGTGGCGGGCGGGTGCTCGATGTCGGCACGGGCAGTGGTTGCATTGCGGTGGCGTTGGCCCGGCAACGGCCCGACTGGGAGGTACATGGCATTGACCTTTCGGAAAAGGCGCTCGAAGTGGCCCGACGCAATGCCGACAACCTGGGCACATCCGTTGCCTTTCGGCAAATGGACGTGCGCGACGAAGCTTCCTGGGCCGCCTTGCCTCATTTCGATCTGATCGCGAGCAATCCGCCCTACATCGCACCCTCCGAGCAGGCCCGTATGGATCTGCACGTGCGCCGACACGAGCCGGCCATGGCGCTCTTCGCGCCCGAAGAGGATCCATTGCTTTTCTATCGCGTTTTGCGCAAGCTGGGAGAAAGCAGACTGCAAGCCGGCGGATGGCTGTTCGCAGAAATCAATGCCCTGCGTGCCGAAGACACGCTTTCCCTTTTTACCGACGACGCCTGGACCGAAACGGAAATCCTCGACGACCTGCAGGGCAAGCCGCGCATCTTCATCGCACGAAAACGGTAATGCCACCGACGCCCGGGTGGCATTTGCCGAAAGGCGGAAGAAAAGGAAAGGCCATTCCACCCGATGGAATGGCCTTTCCCCACAGCAGCAGGTGCAAATGCGCTACCGCAAGATGACGACGTCGCCTTTATACGTCTTCACGACGCCGTCTATGAACCGCACGTCGATGACATAGATACACACCTGCGGGTTGACCGGTTTGCCGTGATGCGTGCCATCCCAGCGCGCATCCGGATCGTTGGGGTCGAAGTTTTCCCTCAGGAACAGCACCTCGCCCCAGCGGTCATAGATGGCCAACCGGTCGATGCGCTCCACCTGCGGTCCCGCAAACACCTGGAAGTAGTCGTTGGCGCCGTCGCCGTTAGGGCTGAAGGCCGAAGGCACGAAAACGGGGCGCGGGCGGGCCACCTCGACGTGCAACTGGTCGCTGTCGGAGCAGCCATTTTCGATGACCGTGACCGAATAGGTGATGGGCCCCGTGGGCGACACCCAGTTGAATTGGCAGGTGTCGCAGGGCACCGAATCGCGGGGCGACCAGATGACCTGGTCGAGCGAGTCGAACGGGATGTTGAGGCTCACCTGTACCTGCAGGCGCACACTGTCGCCCAACTCGACGATGTTTTCGTCGCCTTCGAAGTCGCCGATCAGGGCTACATCCAGTTCTTCCGGCTCCTCGATGGTGAAGGTGGCCTCGAACTCACAGCCTTTCGAATCCTGCACTACGATCACCACCTCGCCGGGGCCCAGGTTGGTCCACTGGCTCTGGGTGCTGAACGGACCGCCATTGAACGAATAGAGATAAGGCGGCGCACCGCCGGTCACACTGTTCACCGCGATGTAGCCGTCCTCATTGCCGAAGCACGAAATATTGGACACATAGAAGTCGGGTTGCGGGCTCGCCACGCTCTGCACCACTTCCACCTCATCGGTGGCGGTGCAGCCCGTGGCGGGGTCGGTCACGATGAGGGTGTAGGTGCCCGGCTCTGTGATGCCCTCCTGCGTGGGTGCATCGGGGTCGGGCACGTTGCCGATCCACTCGTATTGCAGGCCGGGCGTGGTGCCGGGGCCACCGAGGCTCACTTCTGTGATGCTGCAATTCAATTCCTGGTCGGGGCCGGCATCAGCCACCGGACGGGGATGGATCGTGATGGCCACGGCTTCCTGATCGTCGGGGCAGGGCGCCGGCGAATCGACCTTGTAGAGGAAGATGTACTGGCCGGGTTCCTGGCCGGCAGTGTTGAACTGGTCCGGTACCAGGTTGCCTTGCAGGTCGGTCCAGACGCCACCGGCATCCGCCCCGCTGAGCAAACTGTTGAGATCGACGATCTGGTTTTCGCTTTCGCAAAATGCCGGAGCCGATATGGCCACGCCGGCCGACAGGGGCTGGTTTACGGTGATGCCGGCCATGCCGCTGGCCGTATTGCTGCAGCCCGTCGCCAGATCCAACACACCGGTCAGCTCGAAGGTGGTGCTTGCCGCAAAAGCCTCCGTGATGGTGTAGGATGGTCCCTGCACATCGAGCGAGTCGGGCGTGCCGTCGCGCAGGAAGTAAAGGCGGAAGCCGGAATTGCCGTTTCCGGTCAGGGCAAAGGTGACACTGGCCTCGTCGCCCTCGCAAATGGTGTTGGAGCCGCTGATGCTTGCGGTGGGAACGGGATGGAACACCACCGGCTGTGCCAGGGAGACCGACAGACAGTCGTCGTCGAGATCGACCTCGCCATTGGGCAGCGCATTGCCCACCACTGCCGATATGTAGTAGGTCACTCCTTCCGTCATCGTGCCGGGGATGAAAGAGAACACCGGCTGTGAACTGACGGCCAGGATGGTGGTGGCGTTCAGGTCTTGCGTGTTGGTCGTGTGCAGCACGAACATGAGCGTATCGTTGCCGTCCAACACCTGGGTGTTGGGGGCATAATTGGCCGTGGCGACATCGCCGGCACACAATTGCAGCAGGTTGGTGCCCATGACACCTGCTGTGGAAATGCACCCGCAATCGTGGGAGACTTTTTCCACGACGGCCGGTCCACACCCGCTGGCATCGTCCACGAGGAAGAAGTAGCCGTTGCCACTCGGAATCGGGTCGGAAGTGAACACGTAAGGCGGCGTAGTGGTCAGCGTACCTGCACCGGGCGGCAGCACGACATAAGAGGCGGGGTCGCCCCCAATGATCTGGAAGCTGACCGTGTAGGAAGTCAGCGTGTTGTCGCAAGTTTCCGTCACGTTGACCACAGTAGGCACTTCATTGACGCTGACCACGGCTACACCACTTGGAGTCCCCGTACAGTAGTCATTGACCACGTCGATGAGCGTATAGACCGAGGTGGCTGCAGGTGCAGCAAAAAACTCGTACGGGTTGTCCGTGATGCCCGATACCGTGACCGTATCTCCGCCCGTTACGGTGTACTGAATCGTCCATGGGCCGGGCGAGTCGTTGAAGCTGACGGTGAGCAGCGTACTGTCGCCCATGCAGATACTCGCATCCTGACCCAGGGTGGCCGTGGGCTGGCGGTGGAAAATCACGCGCTGGCCGCCGGACACGTCTACGCAGGGATCGTTGAAGTCCACGCAGCTCACCCCGTCGAAATCGCCGACCACCGCCGAGATGTAGTAAGTCGTTTCGTGGCTCAGCGCGGGGAAATAGCTGAAAGCAGGCGAAGCTGCCGAGGCGAGCACCCCGCTCAATCCGTTGCCGTCATGCAGGATGAAGCAAAGGGTATCGTTGCCGTCGAGCACCTGCAAGGTCGGATCGTAGGTACCCACGGCCTGGTCCGATCCGCACACTTCGATCAGCGCATTGTCCATCGTACCTGCCGCACTGGTGCAGGTACACACAATCGGCCCGTCGGACACGACTGCGGGGCCACAACCATTGGCGTCGTCCACCGAAAGGGAGTAGCTCGAGCCACAGGGCTGCTCCACACTGCACCACCGGGTGGCAGTGGTGAAAGTACCTGCCAGACCGTTTACCTGATAGGTCGCCGTGTCGCCACCACTGATGTCGATGCAGACGGTAAAGCCCGTATTGGTGGCATTGAAGGTCACGACGGGCGTAGCCACCATCGGTGGAGTGTTGGTGTTGACGGTGGCACTTCCGGTAATGACGGCGGTACAATGCGCATCGCTGCCGGCCGTGAGCGTGTAAGTCACGGATGACTGTCCGGGCAAAACATCGAAGCTGAAAGGCGAGCTGTTGATGCCCGAAATGGTCTGCGTGCTGCCATCGGATCCGGTCCACGTAAATTCCCAGGGTGCGTCGCCCGTCAGCGCCACCTGAAGGATGGCCGTGTCACCGGCACAGACTGCCTGATCGCCTTGAAGGACCATGGTCGGCTCGGCATACCATACCACCGAGACCGCTTGCGAGCGATCGAGGCAGGGGTCGTTGAGATCGACCAGGCCGTTGCCCGGGTTGCTGCCGACCACTGCCGCAATCTGGTAGGTGGTGCCATAGCTCATGGTGGTGCTGTCGAAAGCGAAAGCGGGCTCCTGCGTATTGACCTGCAACACGTTTCCTGCCTGGAAGGGCGCCAGGTAGAGCACGAAGTTCACGGTATCGTCTCCGTCGAATACCTGAGCCGAATCGTCGTAGGCCGGAGGCGGATTGGTGCCGCTTCCGCAAACTTCGATCAGGCCCGAAGCGAGGCTGCCAGCCGCCGAAGTGCACTGGCAATCCACGAAGGGGGCACTTACCGCGAACGAATCGCACTGGTTGGCATCCGAAATGGTAAAACTGTAGCCCGTGCCGGCCGGTATGGGATCGCTGATAAATACGGCGGGATCTGCCGAGGTGTCGAGGGTGCCCGTCATGGGGTTCACCACGTAACTTGCAGGGTCGCCGCCGGTGAAGGTGATGGTGACCGTATAGGCCGTGTTCGTGCTGTTGCAGGCCGTGGCAGCACTGACCAGAACCGGTGCATCGTGCACTTCTACCGTGCCGCTGCCACTTACCGTGCCCGAACAGAAGTCGTTGTCCACCGAAACGAGGGAATAGGTAGCAGATACCTGCGGCTGGCTGATGATCAGATCGAAAGTATCCTGAGAGATGCCGGTAATGAACTGGGGAATGCCTCCCTGGTCGTCCTGCCAGGTGATGCTCCAGGGCGAGGAGCCGGTGAGCACCACCGTAAGGACGGCGTTTTCACCTTCACAGATGGTGGCTGTGCCGCTCAGGGTAGCCGTGGGTATTTCGTAAAAGGTAACGGGTGTGCCCTGGTTGACGTCGGTGCAGCCATCTGTGAGATCGACGTTGCCGCCTACATTGTTTCCTGCCACAGGACTGATGTAGTAGGTCTGTCCGTAGGTCATCGTGGCGGGATCGAAGGTGAAGCTGGGCGTACTGCTGCGCGCGATCTCGTTGACGATCGTGTTGGCACTGCCTTCATGGAGGATGAACTGCAGGATGTCGTTGCCGTCGAGCACTTCGGTGCTGTTGTCATACGAGGGCGCGGGATTGGGCCCATCGCCGCATACTTCGATAGGCGTGAGGTCTATGGTGCCGGCTGCCGTCAGGCAATTGCAAAGCACCTGGTTGTCCGCCACGGTGATCGTATCGCACATGTTGCCGTCGAAAACGAGGAAGGAATAGCCCGAGCCGCTGGGAATGGGATCGCTGGTGAATACAGCCGGCGTCGCGGTGGTGTCCAACGTGCCGGTTGCGGGTTCCACCTGGTAACTGCCGGGATCGCCGCCCGATATTTCAAAAGTGACGGTATAGTTGGTGCTGGTGTTGTCGCAGCTGGTCTGGATGTTGGCTACCGTGGGGCTGGTGTTCTGGGTCACGATTACCTGGCTGCCATCGCCGGGACTGCTACATCCGTTGGCATCGGTCACGGAAACCACCTCGTAGGTACCTGTTTGTCCTGCCGGAAAAGCATAGGGCAAGCTGTCGATGACCAGCGCAGGCAGCATGTTGCCGTCGCGGGTCCACGACACCGTCCAGGGAGCCGTGCCGCTCAGATTGAACTGAATGGGTACGGTCTGTCCCGAGCCGGCGCAGATGGCGCCTCCGCCCGCAATGGTCACCGCAGGAGCCGGGTTGGCCACCACGGCGATGCTTCCCTGCCCCGGGCTGCTACAGCCGGTGGCATCGCTGACCACCCCCAGCGTATAGGTGCCGCCCGTTTGCACATGGAAGATAAAGGGATTGGCCGTGATGCCGGTCAGGGAATCGAGCAGGGTGCCGTCGAGGTAGCGGGCCACAGCCCATGGCGACTGACCCGTAAATGCAATGCTCAACGCCACCGAATCGCCCGGGCAGAAGGCCGTGTCGGCCACGGCGGTGAGCGTGGCCGTAGGTGATGGGTTGACCACGACGTCGAAACACAGGGCCGTGCTCGAGCCACAGCCGTTGTCCGCAGTAACGCATACCTGACCCCCACCGGACCCCGTCCAGTCGAGGGTGAGACATTCCGTATTGGTAAAGGTGCCTACGGGCGTGACCCAGGTGTAGCTGTCGGCGCCTGCCACTGGAGTGACACAGTAATTTTCGGGGAAGCCGTCGCAGAGGATCGTGTCGCCACTGACAAAGGCCGGTGTGGCGGGAATATCGTTTACCACGACGGGCAGGCAAACCTGGTTGGAAGAACCGCAAGTGTTCGATACCGTCACGCATACATCGCCTGTGGAGGCACCCCCAAAATCCACATCAATGCTACAGCCATTGTTGGTAAAGGACGCGCCGGGAGGAACGGTCCACGTAAAAGTAGCGCCTGCTTCGCAGGTGTCGAGTTGGTAGGTGATCACCTGTCCGACACAGACCGTATCCTGACCCATGATGACGGGATCGACGGGGCCGGTGCTCACAATGGGCGTAATACAGGTGGGCGCGCTGGTGCCGCAGTCGTTCCGGGCTACGACACAGAGCTGTCCCACTGAGTTGGGCGCAAAGGTCACTTCCAGGGAATCGGGCGCAATCAGAGTCGTGGTCACATTTGCCGGAAGGCTGTCGAACAGGAAGGTGTCCACGGCCGGGCCGCCGGAGGAGGCCACTACGTAGAGGTAAGGCGTGCCCGCACAGACCGCGGTGGGGCCGGAAAGCAGCGGTGCGTTGGGTATCTGCACGTCTTGCACCACATCCACACACATCTGATCGGTGCAGGTGGTGCCGTTGCGCTGATTGGTGACGGTGAGGCAGTATTGGCCGGGCAAGGAGGCCGTGGCGATGAGCGTGTCCGTTGGTCCGACCAGGCCGCCCGGTGGCCCCGTCCAGGTGTAGGTGATGCTGTCGCAAGGCCCGGATTCCTGGGTGCTGCCGCTACCGTTAAGCGTGACGGTGGAGCCGGGGGCACAGCCCAGGGCTGCCGGAGGCGCAATGTCGGCGGTGGCCTCGAGCACGCAGAGGTTGAACAGGACGAGGCTGTCGCATCCCTGCCAGCTGGCCCCGTCGAGGGTCACCGACTGTGCCTGACTGGTGGAAAAGGTCTGGCTGCCTACGGTCAGCGAATAGGGAGCACATTCGGTGATATCTCCGAGGTCGTTGATGGCGGGGGCGATGGGATTGAGGATACAGGTGACGATACTGTCGCAGCCCAGTGCATTCTGCAAAGTCACGGTGTACACACCCGGTGTGCAGAACTGCTGCCCTGCACAGGTCACGCATTCGCCCAGGCACAGGTCCTGCTCTTCCTGCCCCATGAGGGGAGGCGCGACATAGACCGTCGTGCAGGTCGGGGGACTCGTCTCACACGCATTTTCGGCAGTCACGCAAATCAGGGCATCGGCACCGGCCGGCGTGTTCCATTGGATGGATGCCGTATTGGTCGGTGTGCCGATGATGGTGCCCAGCGGCGGGGTGATGGTCCAGTTGTAGTTGGTGGCTCCCGGTACGGGAGGTACGCTGTAGAGCAGTGGAGGATTGGTGGTCGCGCACACGCTGTCCTGGCCGGTAATGGGGCCGGGCGGCGGCAGCGGGCCACCCCCGCCGGAACCACCGGACAGTATCGTGACGGTATAACTGCACTGATCACCTGCCCAGCCATCAACCATGAAAAGGTAAATTTCCCCTACCGTCAGGTTGCTTGCCGTCACGGTGCCGGTGCCGGGTGCACCGGGGGCCCAGCAGTTGGACACTGCGGTGAAATTGTTACAATCCGGTGAATAAAAAACCTGCACTTGGATGCCCTGATTGTTGGCGCAATTGGAAGAAGTGACCTGGAAGTCCACCTGGTTGGAAGGGGCGATAAATGCAATGAACTGATTGTTTTCGATGGTGCCCCCGTTACAGGATGTGCCAAAATTTACATTCGGATAGGGAGTAAAGCCAACGGTGCTTCCCGTATAGCCGTCCATGTCTGCAAGGCTGCATGCCACCGGTGCACTTTGGGGCGTGTCGCCGGGGGGATAGGCGGGAAAAGGGCCGGGCGAATTGGAAGGACATTGGGCCCGTGCCGGTTCAAAGACAAGCAGGCAAGTCAGACTGGCAAGCAATGTGAGTAGCGGTTTCCTCATGATGAACGCTTTCTTCTGTACAATAGGGTGTCTTGAGCACAAACGGCTCATCCACTTCAGGTGGAGTAGGGCAAAGGCGGGCTTTGAGGCGACACAAGGGGGAGATCCGCGGGTTTTGCCGAATGCTGCCTCGACATGCTGGCGGCTGGATGAAATTATTCTTCCGACCTGCCCACAAAGATAAAATCAGATGGTTCCTCAGGAGGGTTTCTCGAAAAAACTGAACTGTTTTGTCAGTGTTCGACCAAATTCAGTTTTTGGACAGTAGGGGAGGCAGTGGAGAGATGGAGGGAAGGAGCGAAGGAGTGACGTGAGGGTTTGTGGGCAAGTTGTACTTCGAAGTTTTTGTGCAGCGGGCTCAGAGATCAATCGGGGGAAGGGTCTTCGTCGAACAGGCTGTCGAAAGGTGAGCTCAGCGAAGATCGGTCGGGCAGGCGCGGCGGATGCGTGGGGTTCTGGTATTTGAGGTGTTTGCGTTCCCAGGCTTCCAGCATTTCCAGACCTTCCTCGGCGAAAATGCCGGCTTCGGGTTCCATGCCTTCGAGCCATGCACGAAGCCGGTCCATGAGCGCATGCACCTCGGCGGCTTTGTCTTTGAGTCCGTTTTCGATTTCTTCGAAAAGCGCCTGTGTGTCCAGTACGTTGCGCGCTTCGTTCATGGCATTGGCTGCCGCGCCGAAGGCTGCCGCCTCGCGCTGGCGAAGGGCTATTTCCTCGCGCATGTCTTCCAGCAGCATTCGGGTGTGCATGGACAGCCGTTCGAGGATCCGGATGACGGTTTCGAGGCGACGGTCGAGCATGCGGTATCGCTCGGTGGTGTGGCGCAGGCGGCCGGCCTTCCTCAGTTCGAGTGCCCGCCGGGCCGGTTGGGTGAGCCGGGCTGCCCGGTCCAGGTGCCCCTGCATCTTTTGTTTGTTGGCGGCCATAAGTGCTGACAGCCGAGCGCGGTGTTTGCGCAAGCTGTGGAGGTGCCGCTCCATGTCGGCCAGGTCCTGTTCCAGTCCGGCCAGGTAATCGCGCACGCGACCGGCCGGATTGGTGAAGCCGAGGCGGGCGAGGATGCGTTGCCACCACCCGACCCAGCCGCGCCACAGTGCCCGGCGCATGCGCGGATCGAAGAGGAGGAAGGCGATCAGTCCCAGGCTGCTCAGGGCCAGGCTGATCAGCACCACGTTCCCGATCAATCGGCCCAACATGGGGATCAGCCAGAAGCACACGAGTCCACCCAGCGCCGCAGCCAGCACCAGCAGCATCACTCCTGCAATCAGGTGTGTGCCCCGGTCGTACCTCATATGTCGGGGCCGTCGGGTCATGCAATGAACAGGTTGGATTGGTTCTGAATCAGCCCGGGAGGAGCTTGTCGAGTTGCTGCAGATCCTGTTCGATCTGATTGCGCAAGCTCCGCCAGGTGTGTTCGAATTTGGCCTTGGTTCCTTCCAGCTTGTCCAGCTCCTGTTGCAGGTCTTGGCCTGCCCGTGCCAGTACTTCTTCGGCCTTGGCTACCTTTTGCTGCAGCTCTTCGATCTGAGCCTTCCACTGGGCCACCTTGGCTTTCAGTTGTGCTACCTCCTTTTCGCGCGTGACGACTTTTTCGTCCAGCCGCTTCTTGAGAGCAGCATCGAATTTCTGCTTTTCCTTCTCCAACACATCCTGGTAGTGTCTGGCCGTTTTGAGCAACTTTTCTTTCGACAGCCCTACCGTGGATGCCGTGGCAAAGGCCGATTTGATGGCGGTTTCTTCATCCATCTCCATGTCCTGCATCAGGCGCTGAACGGCTTCCCGGAACTCCAGATAGTCAAAGCCCGGGAGGTTTTGCTCTTCCAGTGCCTTGACCAATACCTTGAGGCTGCGTTCGTCCAGGCCCGAAACGTCGCCGAAGATTTTTATCAGATCTTTTTGCATAATTCGGTTGGTTGGTGATGTGCTTCAGTTTGTTTGCACCCGGCAGTTGCAGATAGCCGGGCAAACATAGAGACGGGCGATGATTCAGTCAGCGAAATATAGACCAAAGCGCGGCTTCCGTCTATGGAGTGCGGGGCAATCTTGCTTGCGCAATCTCGATGGTGCTGAACCCGCCCCCTCTGGGCCGCACCAGTACCTGCACCGGAATGCGCTCCTTCAATTCCTTCACGTGCGAAATGACCCCCACGAGGCGTCCCGAACTGCGCAGGCTTTCCAGCACTTCCATGGCGGTGTCCAGGTTTTTGTCATCCAGCGTGCCGAAGCCCTCGTCAATGAACAGGGAGTCCACCTGAATCTTGCCGCCGGCCATTTCGGCGAGCCCCAGCGCCAGGGCCAGACTGACCAGAAACGACTCTCCGCCGGACAGCGAGCTCACCGGGCGCATCGTATCGGCCTGAAACTGGTCCAGGATGTAGAGGTCCAGATTGACGGTGTTGCCCTTGGCATCCACCATGGCGTGCAGGCGGTAGCGCCCCTGCAGCAGTCTGGCCAGTTGCCTGTTGGCATGGCCGATGAGCTGTCGCAAAGTAAGGGCCTGTGCCAGGGTTCGGAATTTCTGTCCTTCGGCACTGCCGATGAGGTCCGACAGGGCCTGCCAGCGCTCGGCATCGCGCGTCAGGGCTTCCAGCTCCGCTCGCAGTTTGCCGGCACGCTGCTCATTGTCGCGGTGGTCGGCCAGTTGCTGCTCGAGGCGTCCCTTTGCCTTCAGCAGTTCGTCTCTGGCCTGTTCGGCTTCCGCCCTCAGCTTTCCCCATTCCTCTATGGCTTTCACCGGATCGCCCTGCTCGCCCAAAAGAGGTAGCAGCTGTCGCCAAATTTCTTCGACCTTTTTTCGTTGCGCTTGCTGCTGTTTGCCCTTTTCCTCGATCCTGCCCTTGAGCTCCATGAGCTGTTCCTCCAGGTCTTTTAGCCCGTATTGATAATCCTCTTCCGCCTTTCGCAAATTCTCCTCTTCGTCTTCCCATTGCCTGCGCTCGTCGGCTACCCGGCGGTCGCCAAACTTTTCCCTGCGGTTCTGTATCAACATTTCCAGAGTTTTCTTTTCCTTTTCCAGGATTTTCTCGCTGGTCAAAATATCTTTTTCAAACTGTTCGAGCCGCTGGCGTTTCCCGTCGCGTTCACCTTTCTTGCCCGCCAGTTTTTCCGAAATATCCTGAAGTTCCTTCCGGTGTTTTTCGGAATCGGCCAGCTCGCTTTTCAGGCGGGACAGCAGGGTGGAGGAGAGGGTTTCTGCAATGCCCGCTTTTCTGATTCTGTCGGTGATGCGTTTTTTCAGGGATGCCTGTTCCTCATCTTTTTCTTTGATCTGATCCTGGATGCGGGACAACTCCTCGCTGCGCGACTGTATGTGCCGTTGGGCTTCTTTCAGGGCTTCCCTGACCTCATCGAGGGATTTTTTCCATTGCTGCCATTGCCCGGCGAGGGATTTCAGGCGCTGAGCCCTTGTTCGGGTCGTGGCTTGCGCACTTTTGAGCGCTTTCAGCCATTGCGGCCACTCGCTTTCCGGCCGTGGCTCTGGCAGTTCGTTTTTCAGGATGGCGATCTCCCGTTCGAGTCTGGTGATTTTGTCCTTTGTTTCCTGCAATTCATTGCTTTTTGCTCCGATTTGCCGCTTCAGGAAATCCACTCGCGCCTTCTGGTGGCTGATTTTTCCGGTCAGGGAGTCTTTCTCGGCTTTCAAAGCGGCGAGGTGCTGCTCGGCTTCATCAACTCTGGACGCGATGCCATGTTTCAGGGCGGGGTGATGGGTGGCGCCGCAGAGAGGGCAAGGCTCACCTTCCTGCAGTTTGTCGCGATGGGCGGCCAGGTCGCGGGCCAGCATTTCGAGGTCGCGTCGGCGCTCGGCTTCCCTGATGGCGGTTTCCACTGCCGGCAGCCTGGCCTCGAGCTGCTTCAGTGCTCTTTCGGTGGTTTTGAGTTCTCTTTTTTGCTTTGCAAATTCCGCTTCGAGGTGCTGTGCTTTCGTCCCTGTTTCCCGCAGTTCCTTCAGTGTGGCTATGCCCGTTTCGAGGCGGTGCATGGTTTGCTGCAGGTCCAGTTGTTGCTGGTGCAAGTGTTCAAGCGTTTCGGGCAGTTTTTCCGGCCGGATGTCCGTTTCATCGAGTACCATGCGGAGCTGCCGGCCCTCTTTTTCGAGTGTCGTCTTGTCGTCTTCGAGCTTCAGCGCAGCGGCTTCCTTCTGCTCGATTTCCTTTTGAATCCGGGCCTCTTTTTCGCGCAGCTCTTTGAGCTGTTGCGCGAGTTCCCGAGTGCGGTTCCAGTCATTCTCGATGGCCTTCAATTCGGGGTGGAGTGCTTCCAGCCAGGGCCGCTCGTCCAGCCACTTTTGCTTTTCAGCCTTTTTTTGCTCGAGCGACCCGATTTCATCGTCGAGCTGCACAATTGCCTGGTCCAGGTTGTTTTTGGCCCGCTTGCGCTCCTCGAGCTGTTTTTGCGCACTTTCTACCCTTTGCTGCTGCAGGGCGATCTCGTGGTCCATCTGTTGCATGGCCTCCCAGCGCTGTTCCAGTTCATCCTTTTTTGCGCGATGAGTCTCCAGCGCCTGGCGCGCGTGGTCAAGCTTTTCCTTCAGCGGAGCCACTTGCTTTTCTGCTTTGGACTGTGCTGTACGGGCTTCGGCGATTTCCTTTTCCAACCGCTGTAATTCATTTTGCGCATCTTCATATTCGCAGGCCTTGTCGATGTGTTGCTCCAGTTTCCCGATCGTTCGGGCATGTCGGGCAGCTTCACTTTCGAACGCTTTCATCCGAGCCCGGATGTCGGCTATTTGTTCTTCCGTGAGGAGTTTGAGCTCGGCCAGGCGATTCCGGGCGACTTCCACTGCCGTGCGTTTCTCCCTGGCCAGTTGGAAGCAGTACTTCGAAAGCTCGCCGTAGATTTCCGTGCCGGTCAGCCCTTCGAGGATGTCGGCCCGCTCGCGACCGGAAGCCTTCAGGAAGTTGGTAAAGGCGCCTTGCGGCAAAAACACCGTGCGGGTAAACTGGTCGTATGTCAGGCCTAACAAGCGCTCGATGGCCTTGTCGGCTTCCCGTTTTTTTTCGGCTGTTACCTGCCATGCTCCGGTATGCCTGTCGAAAACGGCGACGGTGCGCGTGGCGGCATTGAGCCGGCCTTTGTTGGCGCCCCGCCGCTTGCGCGTGATCTCCCAGCGCGCCATCACCTGCTGTCCGTTCATCTCGAAGATCACTTCCGCAAATGCTTCCGCTGCGCCATGACTCACCACTTCCGTGAAATTGCCATCGTGGCGCGCGATGCGACCATAGAGTGCCAGCGTGATGGCATCCAGAATGGTGGACTTCCCCGCACCGGTGGGTCCGGCGATGACGAACAGGCCGGCCCCCCTGAATGGCGGCGCTTCGAAGTCGAGCGTGTGGGTCCCTGCAAGCGAATGGATGTTGCAAATGCATACTTTCCGGATGCGCATGGGTCAGGTTTTGTCCTTTTGCTGGTATTGTTCGAGCAGCTCTTTGAAAGTGTCGTGCAGCCGTTTCGCCTCTTCTCCTTCGATGCCGTTGTGTGCCAGCACGAAGTCGAACACTTCCGAAGGGGCCAGATGGCGCAGATCCTCTTCGGGCACCGCATCTTCGGCATGGGGCGTGTCGGTGGTGAGCGTCACCTTCAGCACGCGCAGCGGCAGCCCTTCGGCAGCTTCTTTTACCACGGCCATGGGTTGGGCGGGCATGCCGCCCCGACAGTCGAGTTGTACCCAGATCCAGGGTTCGAGCGGCTCGTCATGCCTTTCGGCAAATGCCGCCAGGCGCTCGCGCAACGCTTCCGGACGACACGCGACTTTTTTCAGACGGCGGCTGAGCGGCACCGCGCGGGCCTCCACTTGCGTCAGCTTGCGGCCCTCGAATGCGAGCAACCACACCAGCTTGTCGTCGGGTATTTCGCTGAAGCCGAGCGGAATGAGCGAGCCCGAATATCGGATCCTGCCCTGCGGGTCGAGCGCCTGTGCCCTGTGGATGTGGCCAAGGGCTACGTAATCGAAAACTTCCGGGAAATCCGAAGTTTCCATGTTGGCCTTGTCGCCCATGTAAATGTTGTCCTGCGCTTCCGGGTCTTCGCATTGGGCCACGTAAAGATGCCCGGTGGCGATGAGGGGCACGCCGGCGGCACCCCATTGCTGTTGGAGCGCGGCGCCGATCCGGCGGTAGTGGGCCTTGAGGTTGGCGCGGCGGCGCTGGATGGCTTCGGTGGGCGCTTCGCCGGGGCGCGCGGGCAGGATGACCGCATCGCGCAAAAAGGGCACGGCGGCCACAACGGCCATGAGTTGCCCTTGCGCGTCGCGAATGGGAAGGATTTCCTTTTCGACCTCTTCGTCGCCGGCTCCCACGATCTGGATGCCATGGCGGTTGAGGAACGCGTCGGCGAGGTGCAGGGTGGCCGGCGAGTCGTGGTTGCCGCCCGTGATGACGACCCTACACCTGCCCGCGCGGGTGACGCGTTCCAGGAAGCGGTAGTACATCTCGCGGGCATGGTTGGGCGGGTTGGTCACGTCGTAAATGTCGCCGGAAACGATGAGCAAATCGGCTGCTTCCTCTTCGATGAGCGCTGCCAACCAGTCGAGTGCGCGCTGGTGTTCTTCCTGCCGGCTGTGGCCGTGGAGCTGCTGTCCCAGATGCCAGTCGGAAGTGTGAATGATTTTCATGTTTCTCTTTACTCGCATCAAAGTGGTTTGGAAAAATCCTGTTGCAATGGTTTAGGGTTTAGAGTTTAAAGTTTTTCTTATTGACTATCAGTTTTTTTGTCAAATCCTCGATTCTTCTGTTCCTCAGCCAAAAACCGCAGCCTTCGGCCGCAGCTTCACGCAGTTTGTCCATTGTCTATCGTCCATAGACCATCGTCCATCGTCAAAAATTCCCAAACCGGATTGCGTTGGGTATACAAATTGTTGCAGAGTCATTGCCGGACGAAGAACAACCTGCCCGATACCGCCCGGCCTTCCTTGTCGTGGTAGCCGACGTAAAAATAGACGCCCGAAGGGATATTGTTGGGTTGCCACTGCCGGGTTTCATTTGCCGAAAGGCGGAAAGAAGCAAGGGTGCGTCCCTGGACATCGAACAGGCGCATGTGCAGGGGCCGGGCGCCATTCCATGTGAATTCCAGGCCGTTGGCGAGGGGGCGGATCTGCAATGGGACTTCCGCAGCGGGTTCCGAAGCCGGGGTGGGCAAGGGCCACCACTGCACCGTTGGGAGCCGGAGCAGGCGCGCGGGCAACGGTCCGAACTGCTCCGAACCGATGATGCCGCTGCCTGGCCGGACAAAAGCCAGGGCTTCGGTCTGGCCGCTCGTCAGCACCGAGCCCAGCTCGATGCGGCGCCTGTTTTTCGAAAACGGATTGCCGGTCGGCGGCAACTGCATGGGGGTGTCGTAGCACAGCCAGAGAAACGATGTGGCCGTTTGCACATTGTAGCCCAGCAGGACGAGCGCGCCGGCGGGGTCTATGGCGGCATCGGTGATCTGGCCGTCGCAGTCGAACGACTGGCGCAGCAGGGCGGTGTGCGTGCCGGGCGTGGCGGGCAGCACGTAGTGTCTGGTCTGGAACGAGTTCCAGCCCTTGGTGAAGAGATGCAGGCTGTCGCCAAAAAACACCACCGCCTCGCAGTCGAAATCTTCTTTCTCGTCCGGTGGCAGGGATTCGTCCCAGTCTTCATAGCTGAACTGGATGATGTCGGGCGTCAGTTCGGCGCCGACGGCCAGTTGGTCGAGGTCGATGCGGTAGATGCGCAAGACGCTGCGTTCGCCGTTGTTGTTGCCCACGTCGGCCACGAACAGGTGGGTGTCGCTGCGCGTCAAGGCTTCCCAGTCTTCGTTCGTCACCGCCGCCACGTCAGCTTGTCCGACGATCGAGCCTGCGAGCGTGTCTATGGCATAGAGCACCGGCTCGTTGCCGCTGTCGTTGATGCCCCACAGCAGGCCGTCGTGCCAGACCAGACCGGACAATTCCGACACCTGCGGATCGAGTACACTCATCAAGGCGGGCTGGTAAGAAGTGGGCGGATAGGTGCACGAGCCGTCGTTTTGCTGTGCTTGCGGGTCGAAGTTGGAGGCCATGGGATCGGTACAGCCGGATTGTGCGTGCGTGCCGGCGAGCGAAATCAGCAGCGTGGTGATCCACGTGAGCAAGATGGGTTTCATGAGGGCCTGTTTTCTGCAAATGTGCGACCTGCAGCGGAAAAGGCGCCATTGGCCAGTGCTTTTCCGGAGCGATAAGGTGTATTTTCCGCTCCGAATCTGCATCCACTGCAACGGCATGGGGTATGAGGGTTGCGTTTTTTCTCTGGCTGTCAGGCGTTTGGTCAAATCCTCGATTACCTCGGGAAAAACTGTTCCTCGTCCCTTGCCATCGTTTGAACAATCTTGCGATTTTTTGCACCGAGCATCGAGAATGAAAAATGACGACGACATGAGCGGCTTTACCTTGCTCGTATGCGGCATGCAGATTGATCACAGCCAACCGGGCAGCCTGGGCGGCGTGGCCGATCGCCTGGTGGCACCCATCGTGCAGGCGGCGCGGCAGGCTGCTTACGTCGTCGGCCTGCGTGAGTGGCACCCTGCCGACCACGTCAGCTTCGCGGCGCGCCATCTGTGGCGCAAGCCCGGCCAGCAAGTCGTTTTCGGGGAGCGCGCCCTCGAGCTGCAGCCCATCCATTGCGTGCAGGGCACCTTTGGCGCGCGCTGGCTGCCCGGCATTGCGGGGCTGCCCTGGTCGCTGGTCGTCGATACGGGTGCCCGCCGCGATGTGGACCATTATTCGGCTTTCGAAGAGGCCGACGGTGCCGATACGGGCCTGTTGCCTTGGCTGAAGGCGCGCGATCCCGGGATGCTCGTGCTGGCCGGGCTGCCGCTCGATGGTCTGCTGGGAGCCACATTCGAACAGGCGCGCGCCCTGGGCTTTGAGGTGCGCTTGTTGGAGGGGGGATGCAGCCTGCTGCACCAGCTCGAGGTGTCGCCTGCGTGGAGGGAGCCACACGCAATGTGGTGGTCGCCCGGGTGAAAAGAACAGTCAGCGCGATGAGGTGTCCACGAAGTAAAACGACACGGCCTGGGGGGTAAACCGAACGTTGCGCACGAAAGGTGGGCTCTGCATCAGGTGCAGGGGCACAGTGGTCTGATTACTGCCCGGCTCCAGCCCTCTCAGGTCGGCCACCACGCGGAAGTCCGAGGTGTCCACGGTTTCGTATTTGCCGACAGGCAATTCGACCAGTAATTGCACATGGGTGGGCTGGATGCGGACATGGGCCGTGTCGCCCAGAATCGTGACGGGTTGGATGAGCGCCTTTTCCGTCAGCCTTTCTACCTGTACGCGTACTTTTACTTTGTCGGGTCGGGCGCGCAACAGGTCGGCGTGGGGCAACTGGATGGGCACGGTGTGCTCGAGCGGTGCCGATACTTCCGATGCTTCCAGAGGCTGCGTCTGTACGTGGTCAATGGTCTGTACCAGCGATGCGGGGCCGCTGATTTCCACGGTATCGGGCACGGCCCGGATGGAATCTGTCAGTACGTATCCCGAAGCGATGGATACCTTTTGTGTGGGCACGCGCACGGGCACGCGCCGCACCAGCCGTCGCTCCACGCGAATGGGCAGGAAGTCATATTCGAGCCGCACCACTTCGATGTCTGGATGCAACTGCGACTCGAGCTGTGAGATGATTTCGTCGCGGCTGACCATCGCGTTACTGCGCTGCCCTACGGGGAAATAGAGCACCGGATCGGAGCGCCACAGGCTCTGTGCCAGCAAATCCCAACCCTCACCGCTCACTTCTACCTGCATGGTCTCGGGCGGGAGCTCGTGCCAGGCCAGCGTATCGGGCAACTGCCAGGTGATGTGGACCGCGATGGTGGTCGTGTAGCTGTTGTCGAGCTTGACGAAAAGCCAGAAAACCAGCGAGATGCAAAAGCATACCAGCCAGACCCTGCGGTCTTCAGCCTCAGGCAACACGCTGCCCAACATGGACAAGCGTTTCGATATCCAGGAACCCGGGTTCATGCTTGGTCAGGTTCATGAGGCGCCCGGTGACAGGATCCGGCCGGCACGGCACCGTATCAGTCTTTCTTCTCTTCTTCGCCGGCGTGCAGGGCATCGGTCATTTCCTTGGAAATGGCACTGCGCAAGACGCGCACGAAGTGCTTGTTGCCCAGGTCGAGCGTGACGATGTCGCCTTCGATCTTGTTGATGCGTCCGATGAGGCCACTCCCCGTGACGACCTCCTGTCCTTTCTGGAGGCTGTCGATGAACTGGCGCTGCTCGCGCTGGCGCTTGGCCTGAGGACGGATCATGAACAGCCAGAAAACCAGGATGATCAATCCCCAGAATACCAGCGTCATAATCCCCTGGTTGCCTCCTGCTTGCAGTAAAATGAGTGCCATGAGTTGCATGTTTGTTTTGCGTGATCAGTGGAAATGCGTGCGACAAAGGTACTGTCTGGCTCGGGGTTCCTGAAACGAAAAAGGCACGGCTCTTGGCCGTGCCTGTGGTCAGTGGCGTGGGTACACTATTTCATCGGCTTGACTTTGCCACTTCCGGTCGTATGGCTGCGGATACGTGCAGGGCCGGTGTAGTAGACCGATCCACTTCCCGTGATGGATGCTTCGATTTCTTCGGTGCCGTGGACGCGCGCATTGCCCGAGCCGGAAATTTCGACTTCTACGACGCTCGCCTCGAGTCCTGCGGCATCCACCTGGCCCGATCCGGTAATAGACACTTCCAGCTCGTTTGCCCGACCCGAAAGCTCGATGCTGCCTGAGCCGGTTACTTCAGCATCGACTTCTCTGGCATCTTCGAGGCTCAGCCCGATCTTTCCCGAGCCCGTGACACTGAACTCGAACTCGTCTCCCTCGAAGGAGTCCTTCCCCAGCACTTTCCCCGAGCCCGTCACATCTACGTCTTCCAGCTCGGGTACCGAGATGTAGATGGTGATTTTTCCTTTTTGACGCCAGGTTTGGGGCAAGAAGCGAATGTGCCAGGTGTCGCCTTCGGCCTCCTTGTTCAAGGCTTCAAAGTCTTCCGGGCTTGCTTCCACGCGCACGTTCAGCGGCCCCCGGTTGACGTACACGGTGGCCGGAATGCTCAGATCGACATCGGTGAACGGCCCCGTTTCGATCGTTTTTCCGCCTTGCGCCAGGGCGGTACTCGTAGCCAATGCCCAGGCAAGGCATACCAGCAGAAAGGATTTGCTGCTCATGTGACTCTGGTTTTTGTGAAAAAAGTATGCTGCAGGGGGATAATGTCGCTCGAAATGACACACATATTGCCTGTGGGTTGCACTTCCCCAAGTTTTCGTTGCTTTGCACCATGCTCGTGATGAAAACCAAGGTTATGAAAACACTGATGCGCATTTTTGGTCTTTTTGTCCTGTTGGTGACCGGCTTTTTGCTGGGTGCGAGTTGGCAGGGAAGTGGCAGAGGAAACCCTGCTACCCTGACCTCCGACCGCCCGGACCAGGCCGGCTGGAGCGATTCGGCCCGTATGGCGGGCGATTCCGATGCTTCGACACAGCAGGATGGGGCCGATGCCCTGACGGAAGTGGAACGAGCCACCATCCGCATCTTCGAGCAGGCGGCCCCCTCTGTGGTGTTCATCAACACTTCCGTCATGCAGATGGACTTCTTCTCGCTGAACGTGACGGAGATCCCCCGTGGCAGCGGCTCGGGCTTCGTGTGGGACAAACGCGGTCATATCGTGACCAATTACCACGTCATCCAGGGCGCCGACCGCGCCCAGGTCACCCTGGCCGACCACTCGACCTGGGATGCCGAGCTGGTGGGCGTGGCGCCGGAAAAGGATCTGGCCGTACTCAAAATCAATGCACCTGCCGAGAAACTCAAACCCATCCCGCTGGGTATCTCGGAAAACCTGCGTGTCGGTCAGTCGGTGTTCGCCATCGGCAATCCGTTTGGGCTTGACCAGACGCTGACCACCGGCGTAGTGAGTGCCCTTGGGCGCGAGATCAAGTCCGTATCCGGCACGCCCATCCGTGACGTCATCCAGACCGATGCCGCCATCAATCCCGGCAATTCGGGCGGCCCCCTGCTCAACTCCGCCGGCAAGCTCATCGGCGTCAACACGGCCATCTACAGCCCTTCGGGGGCAAGCGCCGGCATCGGCTTCAGCATCCCGGTCGATGCGGTGAAATGGGTGGTGCCGGAGCTCATCGTCAACGGCCGCATCATGCGGCCATCGCTCGGTGCCGAGTATGCTTCGGCGCGCACCATGGCCCGCCTCGGGCTGAAAGGTGCGTTGATTCTCAATGTCATTCCCGGCAGCGCGGCCGATCGCGCTGGGTTGCGCCCCACGCGCCGCGACCGCTATGGCTATATCGTCCTTGGCGACATCATTACCCGAATCGGCGATGAAACGATAAATTCACCTGCGGAGATCCCACTGGCACTGGAAAAATATCGGCCGGGCGATCGGGTGCCCGTCCGATTCATGCGCGACGGGAAGGAATACGAAGTAGAGGTCGTGCTCGATCCGCCCCGATGATCCAACCTTGAGGCCCCTGAAAAAACCCCAAATCTCACGCAACAGCTTGTCCCGACGGCCAGTCGGGAACGCAAAAGCCTGTCCCGAGCATCGGGAACGCAACGATTCGTAATACGTTTTTTGCTTTAATTCAGCTTGTTATTTATGGTGTTACGCGTCATCCCGACAAGTCGGGATTGTCACTGCTTGCCCCGAGCATCGGGGCCGTCACGGACTTTTTTCAGTAGCCTCAGAGTTGAGTTTACAACTCTGTGAAAATCAGTGCGTGCTCAGTGGCTCTCTGTGTAACTGAATGAACTTTCGCTTTTTTTCAAGAGAGAGGACATCACTCTTTCACTCCGTCTTCTTTTCCAGGCTTTTCAGGAGCTCTTCTTCCGACTTACCCAGGTTGTCGAGCAGAAAGCGCGCATCGTCGGCAAAGTCGTTGTCGGGATAAGTTTTCAAAAAACGTTCGTACCACACCCGGGCCGAGTCGTATCGAGCCAGGTCGCTGTCCCAGGTGAACGCAATCATGAACATGGCGTCGGCAGCATCGGGATGGTCGGGATATTGTTCGAGCACCCGCTGGTACAATTCAATGGCCTTGTCGAATTGCTTCATCACGCGTGCCACCTCGGCTGCGCGGATCAGCAACACGGGCGACAGGGAGTCGCCGGGCAGCAAGGAAGCATACAACTCGCTGATCTCAACGAAGGCTGCGGCATTCCGATAATTGAGTTTCTGGTTTTTCAGATCGTACAGGTCATTGCCCAGTGCCTTGAGGCGTTCCGGAACGGTGGGCTGTCCTTCCGTGACGCGGGCGAGCGAGTCACCCTTGGGCGTGCCCGCAAAGGCCCGTGCGATGCATTGTTCAAGTGCCGAAGCTTGCAGCGTGTCTTTCAGGTAAGTCTGGTAGATGGTGGCCAGCAAAAGCGCGTTCTGGAGGGCATTGGGCGCATCGGGATAATCTCTGAGCACCTGCCTGAGCACGTCGGCGGCCGAGCGGTACCGCCTGGCGTAAAAGAGCGCCTCGGCAGCCTTGTGTTGCAGCTCGGAAGCCAGGCTGTCCGGAACCATCGAGGCCAGTACCTGACATTTTTCGGCCAGCGCCAATGCAGTCGAATCAGTCGGGCTTTCGCCAAACGAGGCCTCCAGCGCAGCAATCTCTTCCTGCAGTTGCACCGCCTCATCCGGCGCTTCTTCCTGACAACCGGCCCACAGTGCGCCCGCAAGCGCGACACAAAGTACAAGGCGAAGTGCGTTCATTCCCGATCGCGTTGATAGTGTACAGAATTCGGTCTTTGCCGGGCCGAATTTAGGGGTTCCTATGAATTGTGCGGCAGGATAATGACCGGCCGATGAC
>WFYJ01000134.1 GCA_015490175.1 Saprospiraceae bacterium
GGCTGAATCCCGGCCCCCCGAAGAATCTGACGAAGAAGACATCGAGCTCATCCAACTCGATGATGGAGGCGATGAGGAATCGGTACTTGCCCCTTTCCCCGAACCTTCTCAGGAAGAGCTGGAAAGGCTTTTCGAAATCGAGGAGGAGGAAGAGGCGGCAACGGAAGACGAAAATCCCCCTGCCGCACCATCATCAGCCGTTGCTGCCGCCGCACCCACCGTCACGGACCTGGACACGCTCGACGAAGAGGAAGCAGGCGGGGAAGACGCGGGATCAGCCCGCCCTCCGCATGAGGAGGAAGTGCACCACACGCCTTCCGACCACCAGACCCGGGACGAAGAGCTGGCCCGCAGGCTGGCCGACGAGGGGCTCGAGCTCGTGCGCCAGGGACGCTTGCACGAGGCGCTCCGACAGTTCGAGGAAGCCATCGCCGCCCACCCCGACAACGTCGTGCTGCGCTACGAATACGCGTTTTTCCTGGCCAAGTACGCCCACGACGTGGCGGCAGCCACCCGCATCCTCGAAGAGGTGCGCGCCATGGATCCGGACTTTGCCGATGCCTGGTTTCTGCTGGGCGAGCTGGCCGAAACACATGGCGACTACCATCTGGCGCGGAACTATTACGAGAAAGTGCTCGAGCTGGACCCCGACTATCCCGGCCTGCACTACCACCTCGGCGTTTTGCTTTTCAACCACTTCTTGCCCGACGAGGCCGAGCGGGCAGCCCGCCACCTGAAAAAATCGCTCAAGCACTACAAGAAAAACGCCGATGCCCACTACCGCCTGGCCATCCTCTACGACGAATACCTCGGCCGTCCGGAAAAGGCGGTGAAGCACTTCAAAAAAACGCTCAAGTACGAGCCGGCACATCCCCTCGCCGCCTACGACCTGGCGGTGCGCTACCACCGGCAGGAAGCATGGGAACTGGCGCGCCACTACTACCAACTGGCCTGCGAGCTCAACCCCGAAGTGAAGACGCCGGAAAACGACCTGGCATTCGGCCTGACCACGGATGAGGAAGGATTTCCCCTTGCCGACCAGGTGCACGTCCACGACTTCGGGCAGGCCGCCGCCGCGCGTCCGACACCAGCCTCCGACACCGAGGAGGTGCCCCCCGGCGAAGACGCCTCCACAGGCCACGCACAATCGGTAGCCGAAGAAGGAACGCCCGGAACAGTGCCAAACGAACAGCCCCCATTGGCGCAAAGCACCGAAGACGAGCCGCAGCCGAAAGGCGGTGGCAAGCCTGCAAGAACGAGGCGGCGCCCCATCGCGCTGATCACCGGCGCCACCTCGGGCATCGGTCGCGCCACCGCCGCCCGCTTTGCCGAAGCGGGCTACGACCTCATCATCACCGGCCGACGCCTTGAGCGCCTGGCCGCACTGGCCCAGGAATGGCAACAGACCTTCGGCATCCGTGTGCTGCCCCTCTGCTTCGACCTGCGCGACCGCCAGGCCGTCGAGGCCAACCTCGGCCAACTGCCCGAGGAGTGGGCGCAGGTGGACGTGCTCGTAAACAATGCCGGCCTGGCCATGGGCCTGGCCCCCATTCACGAAGGCGACCCCGACGACTGGGACACCATGATCGACACCAACATCAAGGGCTTGCTCTACGTCACGCGCCAGATCGCCCCGGGCATGGTGGCGCGCCGCAAGGGGCACATCGTCAACGTGGCTTCCACGGCCGGCAAGGAGGTGTATCCCAACGGCAACGTGTATTGCGCCACCAAGCACGCCGTAGATGCCCTGACCAGGGCCATGCGCCTGGACCTCTACAAATACCGCGTTCGAGTCAGTCAGGTGGCGCCGGCCCATGTCGAAGAGACCGAATTTGCGCTGGTGCGTTTCAAGGGCGATGCCGAGCGCGCGCGCATCTACGACGATTTCCAGCCCCTGAAAGCCGGCGACGTGGCCAATGCCATCTACTACATCGTCAGCCAGCCGCCCCACGTCAACGTGCAGGACGTGCTGCTGATGGGCACCCAGCAGGCCAACAGCATCTTCATCGACCGCAGTGGTCGCGACTGGCTCGAGGAAGAAGAATGAACGAACACTTCGGCTTTCTGGCACCTTTTGTGAATGGCGCTCACGGGCATCGCGCAACTTCGGGCATGCCCTATCGTTCAGTAAAAAAGATTGCCATGAAACCCATCCTGTTCGTTCTTTCGCTCGTACTTGTCGCCACGACCACACTTTCGGCACAGCAAATAGAAGGCCCCTGCCTGCAGGGCCTGATCAAGGTGCTCAAAACGAGCCCGCGCGTGCAGCAGATCACGCAGGACCTGAAAGAGGTCGGCGTAGAACCCGACTTTCTCCTCGGCGAGATCATGCGCCCCAAGGGCGTCAAGAACGCCGCCCAATCCGATAAAATCACCATCCGCATCGGCATTGACCATCCCGAAAAATTCGAGCCCGTGACGACTCTGGTGCTCTATCCGCGCGAAGGTCGCCTGGCGGAAATCGACTGGCTCACAGGTGAAGAGCTGCCGCTCGAATTCGATGCCCACATGCTGAAGTTGCTGCCCCAGTTGTGTGAAAAATGAGCCTGGTGCAGAGAAGGGAGGAACCGAGGAACAAGAGGCCCCTGAAAAAAGTCCGTAACAATCCCGACTTGTCGGGATGACGCGTGACGCGTAACACCATAAATAACAATCTGAATTAAAGCAAAAAACACATTGCGAATCGTTGCGTCCCCGACTTTGGTCGGGACAAGCTTTTGCGTCCCCGACTGGTGTCGGGACAAGCTGTTGCGTGAGATTTGGGGTTTTTTCAGTAGGCTCATCAAAAAATTGTAAATCAATTATTTGCGAATGAACTTCAACAAACCGCAGCTTTTAGAACTGCAGTTTTTACAACTCTGTGAAAATCAGTGTGTCCTCAGTGGATTCTCTGTGTAACTGAATGATCTTTCACCTTTTTTCATTGCGCTCAGGAACCGAAGAATCGAGGATTTGAGCAAACCACTGATAGTCAAGGCAAAAAAACGCTCAACGACTGAACTCGACAACGTTCAATTGCACCTCACATGGAATTTGCAGGACTGATTTTCGAAATACTCATCTTCACTTTCGCGCTGATGACGTGGCTGTTTGCTTCGGGTCTGTACACGCCCGGAAAGACGGAAGCAGACAAAGCGCGATTCGAAGCCTTCAGAGGAAAGAACGGCCGGTTGTTGCGCCTGTTGGCGCTCGCCCTCATGGCCATCATGGCCGTCAACATCTATCTCCACCTCATCCAGTGGCAAGGGTGATGCCCCTGCCCTTCTGCGGCCTCGGGATTCGGACGCAGCTCTTCCAGCAAGAGCACCAGCGGCCCGATCGCGTGGGGCAATCGGTACACCATCATGGGCAGGTACAGCGACAGACCGTGCCACAGATCATGCGCATAGACCCAGGCGACGGGTCGGGCCATGGCCGTCAGCAAGCCCCACACCACGGCATACAGTAACAATGCGCGGCGCCATTTGCCGAAAGGCAGAAAAATGCCCATCGCCACGATCTGGTCCATCACTCCGGCCAGCAGCAGAAAGGTACGAGCTCCATTTTCCGAAAGGGGAAGGATATTGGTGGTCATCTTGACGAACGTTCCGGGCACGGGATACACGCCCAGAGCATACAGCCCATGAGCGGCAAAGGTCAATGCCACGGCCACGCGCAATCCCCGGCTCATGGCGGCCGTCCATCGCAGGCCGTCGGTGGCGCCCATGGCACGCCACAGCAGCAAAGGGAAAGCCACCTGCAAGGCATACTCGAGGAATTGGGCCAGATGACGCCAGTGTTCCAGCCAGTACATCCACGCCAGCAGGAGGAGTGAAAAGCCGGCCAGCCCCACCAACCACCGCCATTTGCGCGTGAACGGCCTGTGGGCAAAAAGGGCTACGAAGCCCGCCAGCACGTACAACACCCCGGTGATACGTATGGCCGTTTGGATGCCATGGTCCACGGCGGCGCTGCGCACCCACCACTGCCAATCGAGTCCCAAAAGCTCGATCAGCGGGGACATGATGCGTTCGTGCCACAACAGGGCGCGGAAGGGCGCGTCGTGCCACAGATGCTGCCAGGCTCTTCCCCACAGGACCGCCACGGCACCCACCTGCAGCCAACGCGTCGGCGCCACGCGCAGCAGAGAGGTCAGGCGTGCCGGCCTACTCATGGCTTCAGGTATGATTTCCAGCCCAGGCGCTCGAGCCGGGCGTTTTTCTCTTCCACTGCCCGGCGCAACCCTTCCTTGAATGCGAGGATGCGGGCGCGCAGGTCCGGATCAGCGGCGCCGAGTATCTGCGCGGCGAGGATGCCTGCATTTCTGGCGGCGTTGAGTGCTACGGTGGCCACGGGCACGCCATTGGGCATTTGCAGGATGGAAAGGATCGAGTCCCAGCCATCGATGGAGTTGGAAGACTTCACCGGCACCCCGATGACGGGCAAGGGCGAGAGACTCGCCACCATGCCGGGAAGGTGGGCCGCCCCCCCCGCCCCGGCAATGATGACGCGGATGCCGCGTTCGTGTGCGGCACGTGCAAAGGCGAACATGCGTTCCGGCGTGCGATGGGCCGACACTACCGACAGCTCGAAGGGCACTTCCAGCTCTTCGAGTACCCGTGCGGCCTGCCCCATGACGGGCAAATCGGAATCGGAGCCCATGATGATGCTCACGAGGGGTTGGGGCGACGCGTCCTTCATATGCTGACGTTTTCAGGTTGTCCGGTGATGCGTATCTGCTGTTGCACCTTGCGCGCCAGTTCGATGGCCTCATCGAGCGTGTCGGCCAGCACGGTGGCGTGTCCCATTTTGCGGAAGGGCTTGCTGAGGGCCTTGCCGTAATTGTGGACGTACACGCCCGGCCAGGCCAGCACCTCTTCGAGTCCTTCCCAACGTGCCGGGCCTGCGGCGCTGTCGGCGGCCCCCAGCAGGTTGACCATGGCGGCAGGCCTCAGGAGGTCGGCAGGCCCGAGCGGCAGATCGAGTATGGCGCGCAGGTGCTGCTCGAACTGCGAAGTCAACGACGCTTCGATGGTGTGGTGTCCGCTGTTGTGCGGACGCGGGGCCACCTCATTGAGCCACAGTCGGCCGTCGGCGAGTACGAACATTTCCACGGCCAGCAGCCCGCAAATGTCGAGGGCTTCGATGGTGGCCACCGCCAGCTCGCGCGCCTGTCGGGCGATGGATTCGGACACGCGGGCCGGGCACACCAGCATCTCGACCAGGTTGGCCACGGGATGGAAGACCATTTCGACCGGATCGTAGGTGGCCACCTGGCCACGGGCATTGCGCGCCACGATCACCGCCAGCTCCATCCGGATATCGCAAAGCGGTTCGACCACCGACGGGGTATCCATCAAGTGCCCGAGGTCGGCATCCGTGCGCACGATCCACACGCCTTTCCCGTCGTATCCCGCTTCGCGCGACTTTTGCACGAAAGGCAGAGACAATCGTCCCTGAGCGAGGGCATCCTCGATTTCTTGCCTTCCGGCAAAAAGCGAAAAAGGTGCGGTGGGCAGCCCTTTTTCGGCGTAGAACGACTTCTGCGCTCCCTTGTCCTTGATGGTTTCCAGGGCATCGGGATGCGGATGGACCGTTTTACCCATTTGCTGCAGCTCCCTGAGTGCGCCCGTATGGACGTGCTCGATCTCGATGGTCAGCACATCCATCTCGCGCCCGAAGGCCAGCACATCCTCGCGCCGTTTGAAGTTGCCTTCCACCATGCCACACACACAGCGGCCGGCAGGGAAGTCCCTCGACCGGTCAAGCGCATAAATCGGCAGATGCCAGGTCGAGGCTGCCTGGGCCAACATCTTGCCCAGTTGCCCGCCTCCCAAAATGCCCGTCCGGGTTTCCAGAATGGTTTTGTTCATTTTGCAGGTTGAATTGCCGGCAAAAATAGGCACTCCCGAGGCAGTCGGCGAATCGGAGTGAGGAGAGCGGAGTGCGGAGGGTCGTGTGTCCTGAAAAAAGGTGCCATACAAGGGCCCAGGGTTCTGATTTACAACTCTTTGAAGATCAGTGTGTGCTCAGTGGCACTCTGTGTAACTGAACTATTTTTCGACTTTTTCAGCAGGCTCGTGAGTCAGGTTACTCCCTCTTTTCCCATCCTGGAAAATCGCCCATGGACTATCGTCAAAAATTCCCGAACCGAATTGCGTTGGGCAGAATGGCCGGAAATGTAACTTTACGGCAGGCCTCGCGCCGCGCTGAACCCTGCAAGCAGCCCAAGGACCATGTTGCGCATCCTGATCCCTATAGACTTTTCGGAAGCGTCGCGCACGGCGCTGCGCCACGCGCGCTGGCTGGGACAGCGTATGCCCGTGCAAATTTCGCTCTTGTAC
>WFYJ01000135.1 GCA_015490175.1 Saprospiraceae bacterium
AAGGCGAGCAGGTACTGACCTTTGTATTTGAGGTATTTGACTTCGTTGATCTTGCTGATGTGCACTTCGAGGCGCTGGTCGAGGTGCCAGTCGAGGCTTTTGGCGAAAGCCAGGATGTTGCCGCGCAGGATGTCTTCGAGCAGGCGGATGCGGGCCACGAGGTTGCCTTCGAGCTGGCGGTAGCGCTGATAGTGTTCCTGGTTGAGGGCGAGCCAGTTGAGCAGGCTGTAGGTGCGCAGGCTGTCCCACAGGCCGAGGGTGTGCCAGTGGGCGCGCACCTGTTCGATCTGCATGTCGGCCACGGTATGGCCGATGGCCATGCTGAGGTCGTCGTGGCGGAAGAGGTGGTGGATTTCGTCCACGCCCTCTTCGAGGCACACGATGGTGGCCTTTTTCCAGGTCACCTTGTACTGTATGCGTGGGTAGCGGTAGAGGTATCCGTTGTCGTCGCGGTGGTTGTGGAACCAGTCGCTGGCACGGCGGGTCTTCTCTATGACGGCACCCCGAAAACGCGGCACTTCATAGGGAAAGAGTCGGTGATCGAATCGGATATAGAGGTACTTGACGCGGCGCATGCGGGTTTCGGCGTTGGTTATCGTTTTTGCTTTTCACTTGTTTGGCAGAACAAGGTTTGCGCAAATTAATCATCCAGAAACTCAAGGTCAAGCCAAAACAACTCTCCGACCAATGAACGGTATCATTTTTTTATTGGGCGGTCAGAAAATTGTTTTTTGACAGGGCCGCGTGTCTGTTGCAGCCCGTGGGGTTCAGTATTTTCTCAAACTCTGCGAAGGGGGCAGGCGCTATTTTTGCCGCCATGACAACCGGAGACGAGTGGTGGCCGCAGGTGGTCGAGGCGGCGCGACAACTGCACTGGACCGAGACACTGGCCGTAGTGTTGGGCGTGGTGTATGTGGTGCTGGCTGCCCGGGGCAGCAAATGGTGCTGGCCGCCCGGCATTGTGAGCTGTGCGTTGTGGGCGTGGGCCACCTTCAGCCTGTACTATCTGTGGATTGATGCGCTGCTGCAGTTGTTCTACGTGGGCATGGGCTTCCGAGGCTGGTACCGATGGACGCGCGACGGCACCGCCGAGGAGCTGCCCGTCACCACGATGGGGGTGCGCGACCACCTGCGGCTGTGGGCCATCGGGCTGCCGCTGGCGTTCCTGTTCGGCTGGTTTTTCGACGCGTACACGCCGGCGGCGGCCACCTGGCTCGATGCGTTCACCACGGTGTTTGCCATTCTGACCACCTGGCTCGTCGTCCAGAAGAAGCTCGAAAACTGGCTCTACTGGATCCTGGTGGACGGCCTGTACGTGTACCTCTACGCGCGCCAGGGCGCCTGGCTGTTCATGCTGCTGATGGTGGCCTACACGCTGATTGCCATCGCGGGCTGGTTCCGCTGGCGGAAGCTGGCGAGTGAGTGAGTGAGGAGTGAAGAGTGAGGAGTGATGGAGAGATGGAGTGATGAGTCCCCTGAAAAAACCCAAAATCTCACGCAAAACTTGTTCCGAGTCTTCGGAAAGCTGTTCCGCCCGGCGGAAAACTTGTTCCGACTATTCGGAAGCCTGCCCCGACACAAGTCGGGGTTGTTCCGGACTTTTTTCAGTAGGCTCGTTCCTCGATTTCTCAGCCAAAAACCACCGCCTTCGGCCGCAGAAAACGCAGTTTGAAATCAGTTGATCGGGGACACGCCCCATTTACGACCATCGTCCATCGCCCGGACAGCAAGCCACACCCCGGAAAATGCGCTCGTCGTGCGGTTCGTCCATAGGCTGGACAGATCTTGTGAACATTTGCAGTACGCGCATAAACAATCGGTTGTGTCAAATCAACGACTTACCGGCATCGCAAATCCCCAAACCCGGATATTCATCGGCCATGGTCCGATGGGCACCGCCTGTAACGAACAGACTGAATCGGGCCTGGCCATTCTTTTGCCTTTCGGCAAATGGCACCTGGCTGTGGTGGTGATGTTGCTGCCTTTTTTGGCGAAAGCCTGGCAATCGGACAGCGTGCGTCAGGCTTTTGTGAAAAAGATCGCCGAGCCCATACGGCCCGATGGCGTGCTCGACGAGCCGATATGGCAGACGATCGAGCCGGTGAATCACTTCTGGCAGTACGCGCCTTCCGACTCGGTGCCGGCCGAATACCAGACCGAGCTGTACTTCGCCTACGACGATCAGTATCTGTACGTGGGCGTAAAGTGCCATGCCGCCGGCAACCGCTTCATCGTGCCGTCGCTGCGCCGCGATTACCGGGGTGGCGGGTCGGACAACATCAACCTGCTGTTCGACACCTTCAACGACCGCACCAACGCCTTCCACTTCGGGCTCAACCCCTACGGGGTGCGGCGCGAGTCGCTCATCTCCAACGGCGGCCGCAACCGCTCCGACTTCGATTCTTCGTGGGACAACCGCTGGCAGGGCGACGCCCGGATGTACGACAACTACTGGACGGCCGAGTTTGCCATTCCCTTCCGCACGCTGCGCTACAAGGAAGGACAACAGCACTGGCGCTTCAACTGCTACCGCATCGACGCGCAGAACAACGAATTTTCGGTATGGCAGCGCGTGCCGCGCAACCAGTGGATCTTCAACGTGGCCTACATGGGCGTGCTCGCGTTCGAGGAGCCGCTGGGCAAGCCCGGCCGCAACCTGTCGGTCATTCCCTACCTGACGGCTGGCATGAATCAGGATTTCCTCGAAAACGGCGGCGCATCCGCCTTCCACTTCAATGCCGGAGGCGATGTGAAAGTGGGGCTCAGTGCCGGCCTCAACCTCGACCTGACGGTCAATCCCGACTTCAGCCAGGTCGAGGTGGACCGCCAGGTGACCAATCTGACGCGCTTCGAGGTTTTCCTTCCGGAAAAAAGGCAGTTCTTCCTCGAGAATGCCGACCTGTTCGGGCGCTTCGGCGAGGAACGCATTAACCCCTTTTTCTCGCGCCGCATCGGCATCAGCATTGACACGGCTACGGGCCAGAACATCCAGAACCCCATCTGGTTTGGTGCGCGCCTCAGCGGCAAGCTGACCGAAGAGTGGCGCGTGGGTCTGCTCGACATTCAGGCGGCCCCCGATGCCGCCAACGGCCTGCCCGCCTACAACTACGCCGTGGCGGCCGTGCAGCGACGCGTATTCACGCGCTCCAACATCGGCGCCATCGCGGTCAGCAAGCAGGCCCTCGACGAGCCGGGCAGCGACGAGTTTTCGGCCTACAACCGCGTGCTGGGCCTGCACTACAACCACTTCTCGGCCGACAACCGCTGGGTAGGGCAGGCCTACTACCTGCGCTCTTTCAGCCCCGAAGGCGGCGCACGCACCGACGCACACGGCGCCAGCCTCAGCTACACGGAACGCCGCTTCCGGGTGGCGTGGACGCACAGCTACGTGGGCGAAAATTTCAGGGCAGAGGTGGGCTTCGTGCCGCGCACCAACTTCTGGCGCATCCGGCCCGAGGCGCGCCTTTACTTCTACTCGCCCGACGGATGGCTCAACCAGCACGGACCCGGCGTCGAAGCCGAAGTGATCTTCCAACCAGGCCTGGGGCGCACCGACCACAAAGTGGGGGCCTACTGGGACGTACAGTTTCGCGACAACAGCCGCGGACGCATCACGCTGCAACACAACTACATCTTCCTGAAAAAAGACTTCGACCCCACGCGCAGCCCCGGCGCGACGCCCCTGCCCGGACAGCAGGGCTACAACTTCGTGGACGTGGAAATGCGCTACGGCTCCGACCGCCGCAAACCGCTCTTCGTGCGCGGGCGCACCAATGTGGGACAGTTCTACAACGGCTGGCGGCTCAGCTTCAACGGATCGCTCTCGTGGCGCCTGCAGCCCTATGCCGTCATCGAGCTGAGCACGAGCTACAACTACGTAGCGTTGCCCGAGCCCTACCCCACCGCCGCCATCGTGCTCATCGGCCCGCGCATAGACCTGACGTTCTCGCGCTCGCTGTTTCTCACCACCTTTTTCCAGTACAACCGCCAGATCGACAACATCAACATCAACGCCCGCCTGCAGTGGCGCTTCGCGCCGGTGTCCGACATCTTCCTCGTCTATACCGACAACTACTACGCTTCCGACCTGGGGCAGAAGAACCGCGCCATCGTGTTCAAGATGTCGTACTGGCTGAATCCCTGAGTAGGGACGCACGGCAGTGCGTCTGACGATAGGGACGCACGGCAGTGCGTCTGACGGCAGTGCGTCTGCCTGTCCGGGAATTTTTGACGATGGATATTGAGGAGAGAAGAGGGCGCCGATTGTCGGTTTGGCCGATTGCGCCATGCCGACAATCCGAATTTTCAAGCCGCTGTGATGGGTGTGCGACCTGCGCATCCGCATTTTGCGAAAGCAAAAAAAAAAGCGCCGGCCTGGCTGGCAGACCGACGCTCGCTTGAGCCGTCAATCGGGGTTACTCGAGCTTGATGAACTGTTCCGTCCAGCGGACAATGCCCTTGTCGTCGCGCAGGGCGAGGCGATACACGCCATCGGGCAGTTTGGCCAGGTGGAACAGGGTCGTCGGGTCGTGCAGGCTGCGCGTCAGGATGAGCTGTCCCGTCACTGCGCGCAGTTCGGCGGTCCAGCCCTGCCAGTGGCCATTGGCCGGCAGGTGGAGCCGGATCTGATCGGCAGCGGGATTGGGTGCCAGCTCGATGGCGCCCAGCCATTCGGGTTCGTCAGTGCCTACAGGAGGACAGGACGGTACGACGAGCTTCACTCCGCACACACAGGTGTCGCCGCCACACAGGCCGCTCAGCTCGAGGGTGTAGTCGCCGGCCTGGGCAAAGGCGCTGGCAGGCAACGAGAAGGAGAAGCCGGCTGGCGGCACGGTACCGCTCAGGTCGCCCAGCGGATCGGGACGATCGAGCTTCCATTGCACCTCAGGCCATGCCGCGCAGTTGGGTGTGGGCGGATCAGACACGCACTGCAGCATGCCCGTGACCGTCAGGTCGCTGAAGGGACACGGCAATTCGATGCTCTCGCCGCAGGCCGGCGACCAGCTCTGGCCGCCACCGCTGATGTTGAGCGTCCAGTCGCAAGTGCATTCGGGCGCACAACTGACCGCAACGGTATCGCAGTACACGGCTTCCCAACAGGGCGCGCCCGTAGCGGTATCGAGCTCGACGACGTACATGCACAGCTCGTAGCTGCCCGAAGTATCGTAGCAGTGCGTCAGCGTCTGGTCGGGCGCAAAGAGTCCCGTGTCGCAATGGCCATCGCCCCAGCACCATTGCGTCACCCGATCGCAATCGCTCAGGGCGTTGGGCGTCGCGCTGATGCAGCACTCCGAAGCCGACCACGCAAAGCCTTGCTGCACGCGCTGATGGAAGCTCTGCGGATCGGCGCAGCAACCCGTAGTGCCGCCACAGTCGGGCCGTACGATGTAGATGCGGCAGATGCACTTCTGACCGCCGCACGTGCCCACCAGCCGCAGCTCCCAGGTGCCCGGCACGGCAAACGTGGCCGCCGAGAACGCGATGTGGAAGCTGTTGCCGCTCAGCGTGCCCGAAGTGATCAGCGCACCCGATGGGTCCTCGAGGGTGTAGAACAGCAGATCGGGCAGGCACAACCAGGTGGGCGTGGCCAGACACGACATGCTGCCGGCAAAGACGAGCTGCTCCCACGGGCAGTCAAACGAAATCGTATCGCCGCACGCGACAGGGAAGTGTTGTATCGTATCGGGCGTGTGAGTGTCTGTCAGCACGGCCGCGATATCCCACGGCCCGCAGGGGCAACCTTGCTGGCAATTGACAAATATGGAATCGCAGAACAGCGTATCGGCACAGATGGCGCCCGTGAGCGAGTCGAACATGGCCACGCGCATGCATACCTCGTGCATGCCGCTCTGGTCGAAGCACCACGTCAGGCCGTCGGCCGGATCGAAAGGCCCGGGCACGCACAGGCCATCGACGCACCACTCGGTGATCACATCGCACTCGTTGAGGCTTTTGGGCACGGCAGTGATGCAGCAGCCATCGGCAATCACGTCAAAGCCGTCGTCCACGCGATCGTAGAAGGCAAGCGTGTCGGCATAGCACGACTCGGGCGGACAGGCCACCTCGACGGTGACGTTCATGGGCGCGCACCAGCAGATACAGCCATCAGCCGATTGCTCGCAAATGGTGGCGCTGATGTCGTACACGCCCGGCGATTCGTAGGTATGGCTGTAGCACCCTTCGAAGGGCGTGACCACGGGCAGGTTGGGCGTGCCATCGCCCCAGTCGGGGCCCGACCAGGTGAGCACGTAGCAACCCGAATCGAACTGAGGCGCACAGATCGCGACCTCGCAGCCATCCACGTTCACCTGCCAGCCCTCGGCGATCTTGTCCTCGAAGGCATTGCGGTCGGTGCAGCAAGTATCGGTCTGTGTGCCACAGTCCAGACTGATGGTGACCTCCATGGGCTTGCACCAGCAGGGCTGTCCCGCAGCATCCACCTCGCAGATATTGCCGCTGATCACGTAGGGGCCGCCGGCACTGTAGGTGTGCGTGTAGCATCCTTCGAAGGGCGTCAGGACGGGATTGGTGACGTTGCCATCGCCCCACGACAGATCGCTCTCGCTCAGGAAGTAGCAATCGCCTTCGAACTGCGGCGCACATACCGTGACCGTGCAGCCGTCCACGCTCACCTGCCAGCCCTGGGCAAGCTTGTCCTCGAAATCGGCAAAGTTGCTGCAACAACTGTCATTCGACACGCCGCAACTGACTTCCACCACAGTGTACATCGAATCCGAGCCGCACACATTGCCCGCGGCATCGTAACGGTAAATGACCGTACCGACCACGTAAGTGCCCGAAGCATCGTACTCGTGCTCGTAACACATCTGCAGGTCGGAAAAAGCCGGCAACATCGGTGAGCCGTCGCCCCAGTCGAGGCCCTGGTACGGGATCTGCTCCACGCAGTTGTCGTCGAAAAACTGCGGGGCACACACGCGCACCAGACAGGGGTTGGACGGATCGGGATACGACACCTGCCACCCTGCTGCGATATCGCCCGCAAAGTCGCAACAGGGATCCTGGGCCCACATCGCTATCGGCCCCAGCAGGGCAAGCAATGAGGACAAAAAAACGCGCTTGTTCATAGGCGCTGGTTTTGGGGTTTGACCATAAAGTATTGCCGCTCCACTGGCGACATTGCTCCGGCATCCGTTTTCTTATGCCCCTGCCCGGATTTTTTTTCAAAAAAAATTGCAGCGGCGCCGGCCCCGGCCTCCACCCCCGATCACCCTTTTGGCGAAAGCCGCTAACTTCCGGCCAGTCATCCAATTCACGCTTTCGCAAAACGCAAATCGCCCGACCGATGAAAAGACGCTGGATTTTCCTTTTGAGCATTGCCTGGGCATCCCTGCTTCAGGCGCAGACGGCGCGCTTCGAGCCGCTCGACGTGTTCGAGCTGGAATACGTACAAGACCCGCAAATCAGCTCGGATGGCGGGCAGGTGGTGTGGCTGCGCGCCTGGCACGACATCATGACCGACAAGCGGTATCGCAACCTGTGGCTCAGCCGCTACGGCAGCAGCGAGGCCGTGCCGCTCACCAGCGGCAAGCACGACGACCGTCTGCCGCGCTGGTCGCCCGACGGCAAACGCCTGGCCTGGGTCAGCGACCGCGACGGCAGTGCCCAGATCTGGTTGCGCCACATGGACACGGGCGCCGAGGCACGTCTGACCAACGTGCAGCATGCCCCAAGCGACCTGAGCTGGTCGCCCGACGGCCGCCGGCTGGCCTTCACCATGTTCGTGCCCGAACCCGAAAAGCCGTTTGTCAGCCTGCCGCCCCGGCCCAAAGGCGCACAATGGGCCGACCCGCCCAGATACATCGACGACATTCCGTATCGCAGCGACGGCAGGGGCTATTTGCCGAAAGGCCATCGCCACATCTTCCTCCTTCCGGCTACCGGCGGCACGCCGCGCCGGCTCACCACCGGCCCCTACGACCACTCGGGGCGGCTGAGCTGGTCGCCCGACGGCCGCTTCCTCTACTTCTCGGCCAACTACCACGACGACCGCAAGCTCGACCCGCGCAACAGCGAGCTGTACGAGCTCGAAGTGGCTACCGGCCGGGTGCGCCCCCTGACCGACCGACACGGCCCCGACACGCAGCCGGCCGTCTCGCCCGACGGCCGCCACATCGCCTGGCTGGGCTACGACGAGCAATACCTGGGCTACCAGCCCATGCAACTGTACGTCATGCCGCTTGCAGGCGGCAGTCCGCGCGTGGTGTCGGCAGGGCTCGATCGCAGCATCAGCGACTTCGCGTGGACGGGCGACGGCCAGGGTTTCGTCATCCAGTACGACGATCAGGGCCACACGCGCCTCGACTATCTGTCGCTGGACGGCCAGACGCGCCACCTGACCGACGCGGTGGGCGGCCTGTCGTTGGGACGCCCCTACTCGGGCGGCTCCTTCTCGCTGAGTGCCGACGGCCGCTTCGCCTTCACCCACACGGCGCCCGACCATCCTGCCGACCTGGCGGTGGGCAGCCTTTCGGCAAAAAGGACCCGGCGCCTCACCTACCTCAACGACGATCTGTTCGCCTACAAGCAGTTGGGCCGCGTCGAGGAGCTGTGGTTCGACGCAAAGGACGGCCGCAAGGTGCAGGGCTGGCTCGTCTATCCGCCCGACTACGAAGAAGGGAAGAAGTACCCGCTCATCCTCGAGATCCACGGCGGGCCCTTCGCCAACTACGGCTGGCGCTTCTCGGCCGAGATACAGCTCTATGCCGCGGCAGGCTACCTGGTGCTCTACACCAACCCGGCCGGCAGCACCAGCTACGGCAAGGACTTCGGCAACCTGATCCACCACAACTACCCGGGCCCCGACTACGACGACCTGATGGCCGCCGTGGATGGCGTCATCGCCAGGGGCATCGTCGATGAAGAGAACCTGTTCGTCACGGGCGGCTCGGGCGGAGGCGTGCTCACGGCCTGGATCGTAGGCAAGACCGACCGCTTCCGCGCGGCCGTGGTGGCCAAGCCCGTCATCAACTGGTACAGCTTCGTGCTGCACGCCGACATGCCGGCTTTCTTCTACAAGTACTGGTTCGGCACCTGGCCCTGGGACGATCCGCTGGCCTATCACCGCCGCTCGCCCATCTCGCTGGCAGGCCACGTGCGCACGCCTACCATGCTGCTCACCGGCGAGACGGACTACCGCACGCCCATCAGCGAGACCGAGCAGTTTTTCGCGGCGCTGCAACTGCGCGGCGTCGAGTCGGCCATGGTACGCGTGCCGGGAGCCAGCCACGGCATCGCACGTCGGCCGAGCCACCTCATCGCCAAGGTGCTGTACATCCTCGAGTGGTTCGAGCGACACCGAGTGTGAGGGAGTGAATGAGGGAATGAGTGAGGGAGAGCCCCAGAGCCTGCGTGTCGCGCGCATCGAGAAAGCGCCCCGTTATACTCAACGCAATCCGGTTCGGGAATTATTGACGATAGCCAATGGACGATTTTTTCCGAGATGGAGAGAGGAAAGATGGAGTGATGGAGTGAGGGAGTGAGGGAGGGAGGGAGGAAGTGACCGACCGCGCAAACTGCGCTCAAACTGCGTTTTCTGCGGTCGAAAAATCATTCAGTCACACAGAGCGCCACTGAGAATACACTGATTTTCACAGAGTTGTAAACTCTCAACCCTCACCCCTCAACGACAGGTAAAAACTGCGTCAGCGCAGCGTTTTCTGCAGCCGAAGGCTGCGGTTTCAATGGCTGAGGAATCGAGGAACCGAAGAACCGAGGATTTGACAAAAAACTGATAATCAACAAGAAAAACTCTCAACCCTCAACCCTCAACTCTCAACCTTGCGTGCTTCACCTTTCTGCACCCGGTCCATTTTCGG
>WFYJ01000136.1 GCA_015490175.1 Saprospiraceae bacterium
ACAACGACAAGCTGCCTGAAAAAACAACCAGGCAAGCACACACATTGGGGCCTGCCTGGACAGCATGGTCTCAAAGGAAGACCTGCTTCTTTGCCCCAAATTTACCCCTTTTTCTTGTCAAAGAGCTTGGTTTTTTACATAGTTCCTAAACCCTCAACTCAACCACTGCCACAGGATTTCCCGAACCACTTTGATTCAGCAATTCTCGGTTTGAAAAACATTATATAAGCTTTACTCCAATGCGGGTATGCTCAAGGGTTTTCGTTTGGCCAAGAATCGGTAAATGGCACTCATAGACATAGCTGGCACTTCATAGAAAACTTCGCTTCTTCGGTTCTTCGCTTCCTCGCTTCCTCGCTTCCTCACTCATAGCAGCCACAGCTTTCAGACGCAGAGGGGCGCAGTTTGAACGCAGTTTTGACCAGGTTGAGGGTTGAGCGTGTAACGTTGAGCATTTGGCACCACTGTGCAATTTCGTGCGCTCGCTCACTCCCTCACTCCATCTCTCTTCTCTCCATCTCAGAAAATTGGCCAGTCAAAAATTCCCGAGCAGGAAAGTGTTGCGTGTAATTGTTTGAAAAACAGTTTTTTGATGTGTTATCCGGCTAAATGACTGATACGGCGCAATTTACGCGCTTATGGCGGTATTTCGTTTTGCGAAAGCGAATTTTTTCAGAATTCGATTGCGAAACGGGGTCGGGGTGGTGGGGGAATGGTTGGCCGGATCAGTGTTCGTCGTTCCTGTAAAACGGGCCTTTCGGCAAAAGTTTCATCGGGCCGGCGCGGCGGCTGGTGTGGTGGTCATTTTCCGTATCTTTGGCCCCAATTTTGGCGGAAGCCGGCAAAACCAAACTGACGAGCATGTACAAGGAGTACAAAAACCTGAATCTTCCGGAGATCGAGGAAGAGGTGTTGCGCTTCTGGGAAGCGCACCGGGTTTTTGAGCAAAGTGTGGAGCAGCGTTCCGAATCCGATCGCTTCGTGTTTTACGAAGGCCCCCCTTCGGCCAACGGCAAGCCGGGCATCCACCACGTGATGGCGCGCACGATCAAGGACCTGGTGTGCCGTTTCCAGACGATGAAAGGCAAGCGCGTAGCGCGCAAGGGCGGCTGGGACACGCACGGCCTGCCCGTGGAGCTGAGTGTGGAGAAGGAGCTGGGTATCACCAAAGAAGATATCGGGAAGAAGATTTCGGTAGCTGAATACAATCAGCGCTGCCGCGAAACGGTCATGCGCTACAAGGCCGAGTGGGACGAGCTGACGCGGCGCATGGGCTACTGGGTCGATCTGGAGCATCCCTACATTACCTACGAGAACGACTACATCGAGTCGGTGTGGTGGCTGCTGCGCCAGATCTATGACAAAGGGCTGATGTACAAGGGCTACACCATCCAGCCCTATTCGCCTGCTGCCGGCACGGGCCTCAGCTCGCACGAGCTCAACATGCCGGGCTGCTACCGCGAAGTGAAGGACACCACCGTCGTGGCCATGTTCAAGGTGCGGCGCGACGAGCGCTCGGACTGGCTCTTCGACGACGACAGCGAAGACGTGCGCATCCTGGCATGGACCACCACGCCCTGGACGCTGCCTTCCAACACGGCGCTGACCGTAGGCCCCGACATTCAGTACGTCAAGGTCAAGACGACCAACCCCTATACGGGTGAGCCGGTGAGCGTCATTCTGGCGCAGGACCTGGTGGATCGCTGGTTCGGCCAGAAGCACAGCCCTGAGATCCTTTCGATGAGCGCGCCCTTCCCGGGCAGCGCCCTCGAAGGCATCCGCTACGAGCAATTGCTCGACTTTGGCAACCCCATCGAGCCGCTCGACGGCGCCACCGACGCCTTCCGCGTCATCACGGGCGACTTCGTGACCACCGAGGACGGCACGGGCATCGTGCACACGGCGCCCTCATTCGGCGCCGACGACCGCAAGGCGGCCAAACAACACGGTATCGGCACGCTCACCCTGGTCGATGCGCAGGGCAAGTTCAAGGACACGGTCGGCGAGTTTTCGGGGCGCTACGTCAAGAACTACACCGACGACCCGAACTATCAGGATGTGGACGTCGACATCGCCGTCAGGCTCAAAAAGGAAGGCAAGGCCTTCAACGTGGCCAAATACGTGCACAACTACCCGCACTGCTGGCGCACCGACAAGCCCGTGCTGTACTATCCGCTCGATAGCTGGTTCATCAAGACGTCGGCCGTGCGCGATCGCATGGTCGAGCTCAACAAGACCATCAAGTGGAAGCCGGCCTCGACGGGCGAAGGCCGCTTTGGCAAGTGGCTGGAAAACATCCAGGACTGGAACCTGTCGCGTTCGCGCTATTGGGGCATCCCGCTGCCCATCTGGCGTACCGAGGACGGCACCGAAGAAAAGTGCATTGGCTCGGTAGCCGAACTGCGCGAAGAGATCGAAAAGGCCAATGCCGCCCTCGGCCTCGACCAGCAGGTGCCCGACGATCTGCACCGCCCCTGGATCGACGAGGTGGTGCTGGTGTCGTCGGACGGCAAGCCCATGCGGCGCGAGACGGACCTGATCGACGTGTGGTTCGACTCGGGATCCATGCCGGCGGCCCAGTGGCACTATCCCTTCGAAAATCAGGAGAAGTTCAGGCAAAACTTCCCGGCCGACTTCATCGCCGAGGGCGTCGATCAGACGCGCGGCTGGTTCTACACGCTCCACGCCATCGCCACCATGGTGTTCGACAGCGTGGCCTACAAAAGCGTGGTGAGCAACGGCCTGGTGCTCGACAAGGAAGGCCGCAAGATGTCGAAGCGGCTGGGCAATGCCGTCGATCCCTTCGACACCATCGCCCGCTTCGGCGCCGACGCCACGCGCTGGTACATGATCTCGGCCTCGCAGCCGTGGGACAACCTCAAGTTCGACCTCGAGGCGCTGGAAGAGAACAGCCGCCGCTTTTTCGGGCGCCTGTTCAACACCTACAGCTTCTTTGCGCTGTACGCAAATATCGACGGCTTCAAGTACGAGCAGGACGAAGTGCCGCTCGAGCGCCGTACCGAGATCGATCGCTGGATCATCTCACTGCTCAACACCCTCGTGCAGCAGGTGGATGCCGACATGGCCGACTACGAAATGACGGCCGCCACGCGGCGCATCCAGACCTTCGTCGATGAGCACCTGAGCAACTGGTACGTGCGCCTGTCGCGTCGCCGGTTCTGGCGGGGCGAGATGACCGAAGACAAGCTGGCAGCCTACCAGACGCTCTACACCTGCCTGGTGACGGTGTCGAAGCTGATGGCGCCCGTCGCGCCGTTTTTCGCCGACTGGCTGTATCGAAACCTCAACGGCGTCACCGGCCGCGAGCCGCATGCCTCGGTCCACCTGGCCGACTTCCCCGCCGTAGATGAAGCCGCCATCGACAGGGCGCTGGAGCAGCGCATGGACTATGCCCAGCGCATCTCGTCGCTGGTGCTGTCGCTGCGCAAGCGCCAGAAGATCCGCGTGCGCCAGCCTCTGCAGAAAGTCCTGCTGCCCGTGCTCGACGACAGCTTCCGCGCCCAGGTCGAAGGTGTCAAGGACCTCATCCTGGCCGAGGTGAACGTCAAGGAGATCGAATACGTGACCGACACCAGCGGCGTGATCAAGAAAAAGGCCAAGCCCAACTTCAAAACGCTGGGCCGCCGCCTGGGCAAGCACATGAAGCAGGCCGCTCAGATCATCGGCAACCTGTCGCAGGAAGAGATCAACCGCATCGAGCGCGAAGGGCGCTTCGAGCTGAAGATCGACGACCAGACCTGGGAGCTGACGCTCGACGACCTCGATATCGTCACCGAAGACATCCCGGGCTGGCTGGTGGCCACCGACGGCCTCATCACCGTGGCCCTCGACGTGACGATCACCGACGAGCTGCGCGCCGAAGGCTATGCGCGCGACCTGGTCAACCGCATCCAGAACCTGCGCAAGTCGCGCGACTACAACGTCACCGACCGCATCGCCATCCGCCTCGAACGCCATCCCGAAGTGGAAAAGGCGGTACAGCAGTTCGGCGACTACATCCGCACCGAGACGCTGGCCGACCGCCTCGAGCTGGTGGACCATTTGCCGGAAGGCGAAACCATCGAGCTGGCCGACGGCATCAGCGTCCGCATCGAAGTGGAGCGGGTGGCTGAGAAGGTGTGACTAAGTAGTGACGCACGGCAGTGCGTCTGGTACGGCAGTGCGTCTCCATCCAAGGCTGAAAAAAACGCAACCCTCAACTTTTTTTGTAAAACTGTAACACTATCCCAACCAGCATGCCCGGAAGAACGGAAATAGTGAAGCTGCTCGCGGAGCAACCGATCGGCAGTGAAGTGAAGGTGATGGGCTGGGTGCGCTCGTTTCGCGCCCGCCGTTTTCTGGTGTTGAACGACGGCTCGTGCTTTCAGAACCTGCAGGTGGTCGTCGATTTCGAGCGATTCGACGAAGAGCTGCTGCGCAAGATCCAGTTCCACGCCTGTGTGGCCGTCACCGGCAAGCTCGTGGAATCGGAGGGCAAGGGACAGGACATAGAGGTGCTGGCCGAACAGATCGAGCTGCTGGGCGCCTGCCCTGCCGACGCGTATCCGCTGCAGCCCAAGCGCATGACCATGGAGTTTCTGCGCGAAAACGCGCATTTCCGCATGCGCACCAACACGCTCAATGCCGTGTTTCGGGTGCGGCACGGACTGGCCTATGCCGTGCACAAGTACTTCCACGACAACGGCTTCTACTACCTCCATTCGCCCATCATTACGGCCAGCGATGCCGAGGGTGCCGGCGAGATGTTTCACGTCACCACCTTCGACCTGGCCCACGTGCCCAAAACCGAAGAGGGCGAAGTGGACTGGAAGCAGGACTTCTTCCACCGGCCGACCAACCTCACCGTGTCGGGCCAGCTCGAGGCCGAGGTGGGCGCCCTGGCGCTGGGCAAGGTCTATACCTTCGGTCCCACCTTCCGGGCCGAAAACTCGAACACTACGCGCCACCTGGCCGAGTTCTGGATGATCGAGCCCGAAATGGCGTTCTTCGACATCCACGACAACCAGGACCTGGCCGAAGACTTCGTCAAATACCTGATCCGCTTTGCGCTCGAACACTATCCCGACGAGCTGGCCTTCCTCGACCAGCGCATCCGCAACGAGGAGAAAAACATGCCCAAAGAGAAGCGCCGCCCCATGGGCCTGATCGAGATGCTGGAGTTCGTCCTGGCCCACGACTTCGAGCGCATCACCTACACCGAAGCCATCGACATCCTGCGCAAGTCGAAGGACTTCAAGAAGGGGCGTTTCCAGTTCGAGCCCGCATGGGGCGCCGACCTGCAGGCCGAACACGAGCGCTACCTCGTGGAAAAGAAGTTCCGCAAGCCGGTTATCGTGCGCGATTACCCCGCAGAAATCAAGGCCTTTTACATGCGCCAGAACGATGACGGCAAGACAGTGGCCGCCATGGACGTGCTCTTTCCCTATATCGGCGAAGTGATCGGCGGCTCACAGCGCGAAGAGCGCCTCGACCGGCTGCAGGCCCGCATGCGACAGATGGGCGTGCCCGAAGAGGAGCTGTGGTGGTACCTCGACCTGCGCCGCTTCGGCGGTTGCCCGCACTCGGGCTTCGGCCTGGGCTTCGAGCGCATGGTGCAGTTCGTCACCGGCATGGGCAACATCCGCGATGTCATCCCCTTCCCGCGCACGCCGGGCAATGCGGAGTTTTGAGGAGCTGTTGCGTGAGGCTATGGTTTTTTTCAGGGATCTCCATTTTTTGATGAGGATCAGAAAACGGAATGACTCCTTCAGATTTCATTTTTTCTCTTGTCGTCTCCTGAGAACCGTTTCACGAACTCCTCTCGCAGTTGCGTCCATGGCACACTGCATGAAGTAACGCTTGACCATCTTGCGTTTGTTGGAGTTACACCTCCGGCGACTCGTATTGCATGACATTCCAGTTCAGGGCTACACGGGCGAAAACAAACATCAAGCGCCGCCCCGAGGGGCGGCGCTTGTCTCAACAGGCGCCGGTCGTGCGGCCAAGTGCACGACCGGCGGTCTCAACCTGGGGCCATGGCCCCGCTCAACTGTGTCACTGCCTGTCGCATGACCACCGCCATGCAAAACACTTCTGCACGCAACTTCATTCGCCGGCGCTGTAATCATTTTCAAAATGTTCGTCCTCAATGATCCGCTCTATCGAATGCAGTAGCTGAGGGATTTTGTTGTGCACTATGTCCCACAGGATGTCTTCATCAATCCCGAAGTATTCGTGCACGATATACTCAACGCAATCCGGTTTGGGAATTTTTGACGATAGTCAATGGACATTTTTGATTGAGCAATCGAGGAACCGAGGAATCGAGGATTTGACAAAAACTTGATAGTCAACAAGAAAAACTTTAAACTTTAAACTATAAACTCTAAACCCTCAACGCTACACCCTCAACCATTGCGACAGGATTTCCCAAACCACTTTGATTTGAGTATAA
>WFYJ01000137.1 GCA_015490175.1 Saprospiraceae bacterium
AGATCATCCACATCGCTTTTGCCATTATTCGCACCGAAAAACCCTATGATGACAATCACATACCAGAAGCCTTCGCAGCTTGAACCAAAATTAACATGTTATGCAAAGAACTTTTTCACATTTCCACTTGGAGGGGATATAGAAAACCTCAGCCAAAAACCGCAGCCTTCGGCCGCAGAAAACGCAGTGCTGACGCAGTTTCGCGGTCGGTCACTCCCTCACTGCATCTCTCTTCTCTCCATCTCAGAAAATCGTCCATCGTCCATGGTCTATCGTCTGAACAATCTTTCGACTTTTTCAGCAGGCTCATTTTTCAATTCCCGACTTCCCGGCCAACAGCATGTCTGCCATTTGTTCGGCCAACAGGGGCCCCGTCATGGTGCCGCGGGCGGCCAGACCGTTGAAGCACCACAGGCCGTCGAGCTCGGGGTGGCGCCGCATCAGGGGGCGCCGGTCGGGCGTCACGGGGCGCAGGCCCGCCCGATGGTCCACCACCTCGTAGCGACAGCGGATGGCGTCGCGCAGGTGCGCTTCGAGGTAACGCCTGCCTTCGAGTGTGGGTTGTCGGTCGTATGCATCGTTGACAAAGGTAGCCCCCACCCACATGAGGCCGTTCTCGGACAGCGGCACGAGCATCACCTTCCGCTTGAGCATGAAAGGCGGCAGCGGGGCTTCGAGGCGCACGTGCAGCACCTCGCCCTTGACCGGCTGCAATGGCGCTTCCGCAAAAAACGGATTGTGCCGCAGGGCCGCCCCTTCGCAGAAGATCACCCGCGGTGCCGACCAGCCGTCGTACTGCCAGGTGCCTTTTGCCGAAAGGCGCAGCCGGTCGTGGCGGAAAGGCTGACGCACGAGCCTGCCTTCTTTTTCCAGCCTTTCGGCAAATGCTTCGAGGAAGGCGGCAAGTGCCACCCGAGCCGAGCCTGTGGTCAGGCCGAAGTGCTGCGCCGGCGCCACCCACTCGGACACCAGCCCGTCGGGGGCGCTTTCGCGCAAAAAGGTGCGGTAGAGCGGATCGCCGCAGCGCGCCAGCCAGTCGTTTTCGGCCTTTACGTCGGGCAAGGCCCACACCACCGGCAGGTCGTGACAGAGGGAGCGGCCCAGCTCGAGCTCGATCTGTCGCCACGTTTTTTTGGCGAAAGCCAGAAACTCATCGGCGCGCCAGGCCTTGACGAGGCGGCGCCCCGTGACGGGGTTCATCACGCCGGCAGCAATGCGGCTCGAGCTGTGGCCCGGCTCGGGATCGAAGGCCACCACCTGCAGGCCGCGCCGCCGCAGGGCACGCGCCAGCAGGGCGCCCGCCAATCCCAGCCCCACGATCATGGCGTCGGTGTGTTTCATGGCAGCTCGTCGAGTTGCTGGCGCAGCTTGCGCGGCAGACCGGCCACCACCAGCTCCCGGGAATGATCGATCAGGTCGCATACCAGCCGGTCGGGCAATGCCTCGATATAGATGGTGTTCCAGTGTTTTTTGTTCATGTGCCAGCCCGGCAGGATGGCTTCGGGCCATTGCGCGCGCAGCTCGACGGCCCGCTCGGGGTCGCATTTGAGATTGGCGCGGGGCGTATCTTCGTCCAGCGGCAGCAGCGCGAACATCTTGCCCATCACCTTGAACACGAGTGTCACCTCGTCGAATGGAAACGCCTCGACGGTGCCCTTTTTGCGCAAGCAGTAGTCGCGAAAAGCGGTAAGGTCCATGTGGCAGTTTTGGAGGGGCAAGGTAGCAAGTACAGATGACTGATGGGGGCGGTGTCATTCCGGCAAGTAGTGAACAATTCCGGGCAAGTTCGACATTGCACTATTGCCCCTGGCACGGAACGATATGGCCAAGGGCGTCGTTTGCCGAAAGGCGCTTATTTGACATCACCAAAAAAACAGGACTATGACTTCCACGAATCAACCAACCGGAGGGAAACCCACACCTGCTTCGACTCCTGCCACTCCCCCGCCCCCGAAGCCAAAGAGCAAGGGCACGGAAAAAGTGGTGGCCATCAGCGTAGTTATCGGGGTGCTGCTGCTGGGTGTAATCGGGGTGCTGACCTATCAGAACCTGAGCAAGAGCCGCCAGCTCGAAGAGAAAGTCAGCCAGCTCGAAGAGGCCGAGCGTCTGCGCATGGAGCTGGAAGACCAGTACGACCGCGCTCTCATGGAGCTGGAGGAACTGCGCGACACCAACGCCGAGCTGAACAGCCTCATCGAGGAGCAGATCCAGGAGCTGGAAGCCCAGCGCCGAAAGATCGCCCGCCTGATCAAGGACCGTCGCCGCCTCGAGGAAGCGCGTGCCGAGCTGGCGCAACTGCGCGAGCAGGTGGCCGGATACATCGAGGAGATCCAGGCCCTGAAGGAGGAGAACGCCATGCTGGCCGCCCGCGCCGACTCGCTGAGCGTGACGGCCGACTCGCTGGCGCGCCAGCTCGAAGGCACCCTTGCCGAAAAGGAACAACTGGCCCGGGCACAGGCCATGCTCGTCACGGAGAAAGAGCAATTGGCCGACAAGGTGCACCTGGCTTCCGTGATCAAGGTGGCCGACGTAGAGGTGACGGGCTACAAGTACCGGAAGGGCAAGTCGCCCAGCCGCCGCCGCACGGCCAAAGCCGTTGATCTGTTGCGCATCTGCTTCACGGCCCTGCCCAACGAGGTGGCCAAGCCCGGTACGGAGAAGTTCTTCATCCGCATCATCAACCCGGTGGGCGAGACGCTGGCCATCGAAGAGCTGGGCTCGGGCACCATCATCAACCCGAAGACCAAGGAAGAGATCCTCTACACGCAGGTGGCCGAACACGAGTACGCCAACGAAGAAGAGCGCATGTGTTTCGACTGGAAACCCGACATCAACTTCCAGAAAGGCAACTATACCGTCGAGATCTACAACAAGGGCTACCTGGCAGGCCAAGGCAGCTTCGTGCTGAAATAAGCCACGCGTGACCATATCCAAAGCAAAATCCCGTGCCGGACGCTCCGACACGGGATTTGCTTTTTTGGCTCACGCCCCGCAGGTCATGTGCTTGTCAGTGCGTCACCACGAACTGGCGGGTGGTGTAGCCTTTGTTCGTGATCACCGTCAGGTTGTAGGTACCTGTCGGATAGTCGCGCACGTCGTACTGCAGCGTCGTTTGCAGGACGTTGTCGTAGGTAGCCTCGTTGAGGATGCGGCCCTGGAGGTCCATGATGCGGACATAGACCTTGTCGAACAGCTCTTCCATGTCGAGCGAAACGGTGAGCTGGTCGCTGACGGGGTTGGGGAAGAGGGTCACCTTGTTGGCATCGGAGAGCGGCTCGTTGACGAAGGTGACGGGCGAGACGTTCATGCGCACCACCGGCACGATGTCGAAGCCGAAGCCGACCGAGCTATAGGGCTCTTCGGAAAGGTTCTGGTCGATGCCCAGCATGGCGGCGTAGCGCGGCTGGTTGAGGATGTCGGGGCCGGTGAGGAAGGCCATGGCCAGGTAGTTGTACTCTTCCGAGGCGGAGAGTGCAAAGTCCTGTTGGTCTTCGGTCACGTATTCCACCATTGCGATGTAGTAGGTGTTGTTTTCGAGCATGAGCGGCATTTCGTCGTCGGGGAAGCCGGGCACATACACCGTCACCAGGTCTTCGGGATTCTCGTCGCCCTGGATGGTGTACAGGCCCAGAGCCACGCGCGTGCGCTCATCGGGATCGGCCTCGCCGTTGCCGTCGGCGTCCACCCACTTGTACACGGTGAGCAGGAGGTCGCGATCGGGCACCTGGGCGGCATTGCCGATGCCGAAGCTCATCGAGCTCATGAACTTGCCGTCGCCGTCGGTGACGTAGAAGCAGTTGCCATAGGCCCAGGTATGGGGCTCGCCATCGTCCCAGTTGCTGGCTGCGGGGAAGACGATGCGCGTGGCGCCCGTTTCCTTGGCGTAGGTCGAGTCGCTCACCACGAAGTGGAACGTCTGGGTGTTGTTTGACTCGTCGAAATCGGGTGCATCGGCCGAGATGGTATAGGTGCCGGTGTAGCTGCCCTTGTCCACGTCGGGGATGAAGACGTCGTCGAACGGAATGTTTTCGACGAGCTGGTTGGCCGGCACGTCGCCGTAGAAGTTGTCGGCGCTGAAGACCTCCATGCCCGTATCGTCATTGACGATGCTGACGTTCAGGATTACGTTGGTCTGATCGGCGGCACCGACGTTCTCGATGTCGGCGAGGAAGTAGATGGGATCGAGCTCACCCTGCGGGAACTGGGCGTTCTGCGGGATGGCGTAGAAGTCGTTGACCTGCATGTTGTTGGCTTCCTGCTCGACGATGTACACGTCGTCAATCATCCAGTAGTAGTAGTTGCCTTCGTAGCGGAACTTGATGCGCAGGTCGCTGGCGCCGGCAGCGCCGGGCAGGGGCACGCGTACCATCTCGGTAATGTGGGCGCTGTTGAGGGGCACATCCTGATTGATGAAGGTGCTGTCCCAGGTCACGCCCCCGTCGGTGCTCCAGCCGATGATGTAATTGCTCTGGAACTGGCGCGTGGCCTGATAAAACACGAGGCTGACGCCGGCCACGTTGTACTGGCTGATGTCAATGGGGGGCGAGATCAGCTCACCCACCTGAACTGTTGCGCAGGGGCCGTTGCCGAAGTTGCCGGGTGTGCCGCCATTGTCGTAGTAGTCCGAGTCGAAGTATGCTGCCCCCGTACACATGGTGGGCGAAGCCATCAGACCGCCGCCGGCCACATAGGCACCCTGCTCCGAAATGTCGCCGTCGGGGCTCCACTGCCACAACTGGTAGGTGGTGGGCACGCCTCCGCAGGAAATGCTGTTGACCGTCCAGCCGTTGAGGCTGTCGGTGAAGGAGCCTTCGCCATTGGCACCCCACAGCACATTGAACACATCGGGAAACTCGATGGGGATGGGTTCCAGCGTGGCCGACACGCCGTCGGGAATCTCGTTGCGGAAGGCCTCGCAGTCGGCCTTGGCCATCATGAAGCAGGGGATGGTCACCTGATCGCCCACATCGCCGGGAGCCATGGTGAAGGGCGGATCGTCGTTGTTGTTGCAGATGACCACGGCGATGGCGCCGGCCGTTTCGGCGTTGAGGCACTTGACTCCGAACTGGCACGATCCGCGATCGATCAGGGCAATCTTGCCGCCCACGTCGTTCTGGATGGCTTCGCAGCCATCGGTCACCGTACCGGTGCCGTCATCCACGATTTCCATGTCGCCCATCACGGTCACGCCACCGCAAAAATCGGCACCGCCGAAGGCGGCAGGTACCGCCGTATAGGTGCCGGAAGCTGCGCCCGACAGCACCAACTGATAGTTGCGCTGGGCCTGCGCTTGCTGCCAACCCGCACCCACGAGCAGCAGCGCAGCCACCATCATCACCGAAGATTTTGTAAAAATGCTCATACATCTGTCTTTTGATGAAACAATGAATTGCCACTTCCGTGCAAAATTTCTTTTTGCACCACTTGGCAAATGTAGTCAAAATACCCCCTCATTCAGATAGACAGCCAGACGACAATCGCCGGTTTTGTCTGCTACGGACAGTCGGTCGAGATGGCGCTCCTGATCAAATGGTGGTTTCGAGCTCGATGAAAAAGTCGCAGGATTTGTTCAGGCGAGGGACGATAGACGATGGACACTCTTGAGAGAGGAACCGATGCCACTGGAAAAGGTGGTGTGCTGGCGCCGCAGCACGAGGCAGCCCCCCAGCCGATGCGGCCGCAAGAAGCGCTGCAAACGATCCACGGATGTTTTTGCAAAAAAAAAACGGGCACACGTGCAACCAGAGAAGAAAACGGCTGTCTCTCAATTGTGCCGTTCATTCTGCGAACGGACTCAAATAATCGACCTGCAGATTGCCTTTATAGCTCAATCGAACGTACCTTTGATGCACATTTCAAGCCATATGCCGATGAAAAAGCGCCTTGCCCATCTGATCGTTTTTCTGCTCTTGCTCGGCAGCATTGCCAGCTATGCCTACCTGAACGGAGCACGCCATCAGATGCTTTCCAGCAGGGAAGTCCCGGCCATGGACACCGAAGCATTCGAACTCGAGCCTCGAAGCTTCGACCTGCCCGAGGTACACATCATTGTGAAAGTCATCGAAGCGGTGCGCCGCACCGTGCAATTGCAATGACTTCCTTGCGCGGAACCTGCGTCCTTGCGTGCATTCTTTTTTCAGGGACTCACCTCTCGATCAGCCGCGCGCGAGTTTCTTTTTCCAGTACCGCATCAGTCCCCACACGCTCATCCAGGCGGGATTGGCCAGTTCGTAGCGCTGCAGCACCTGTGGGTCGGTGATTCCCTCGCTGCGCAACTGCTCCTGCACGTATTGCTGAAAGCGAGGTGTCACCTCTTCCGGTGGAGTGCCCGACTCGAACCACGGTCGCATCCAGTTGGCCCAATCGAGGAGCCGCGCGGCGAGGGCATCGAGGTGTGGGACAGGCTCGTCCACCGGGCCGAAGTGGGTGAGCCAGAGCCGCTCGGCGCCCGCCTGCTTGATGCGGGCGATGCTCTCCAGCCAGTGCTCGATGTGGATATCGGGCGGGGGACAGGGCGGCATCACCACCCCTCCCGGAATGCGCACACCACCCACGTCGCCGGTAAAGACGTCTGCTCCGACCTGCCAGGCAATGTGGTGGGTGGCATGACCGGGTGTGTACAGCGCCCGGAAGACCACACCCCCGATTTCGATCTCCTCGCCATCGGCAGGAGTGTGCAGTTGCGACTCGGCAATGGGCTCCATCTGGCCCCAGAGGGTGTCCATCTGGTCCTGGTAAATGCGGCGGGCCGAATGGAGCAGCTTGTCGGGATGGGCGAGATGGGGCGCGCCCACGGGATGCACATGAATAACAGCGCCCTTTTTGGCGAAAGCCCAGGCCGCCCCGGCATGGTCGAGATGGATATGGGTGAGCAGTACCTGACGCACGTCTTCCGGACGATAGCCCAGCTTGTGCAGCGCGCCTTCGAGGTGGGGCCAGGTGCTATGGGGTCCCGTCTCTACGAGCACGGGGCCTTCGTCTGTCTCCACGACAAAGGCGGCGATGGCCTCGGCAGTTTCCTGAAACGACAGGTCGAGCAGGTGGATTGGTGGCATGACGGGTGGTTTATACGCAACGCAATTCGGTTCGGGAATTTTTGACGATAGTCAATGGACGATGGACATTTGAGCGCACTGAAAAAAGTCCGTAACAATCCCGAAAATTCGGGGGCAGGCAGTGACGCGTGACGCGTAACACGTGACGCGTGACAACCCCGAAGTTCGGACCAGGTTTCCGACAAGTCGGAACAGGTTTTGCGCGAGATTTTGGTTTTTTTCAGGAGGGGACAATCACTCCATCACTCCATCACTCCATCACTCCTCACGTTCCTCCATCAGCAGTCCGTCCTTCATGCGCAATACGCGATCGCTCATGGTAGCCAGTTCCTGGTTGTGGGTGGCGATGACGAAGGTCTGGTCGAAATCGAGACGCAGCCTGAAGATGAGCTGGTGCAGCTCCTGCGAGGACACGGAATCGAGGTTGCCCGAGGGCTCGTCGGCGAAGACGATGGCCGGCCGGTTCATCAGGGCCCGTGCGACGGCCACGCGCTGCTGCTCCCCCCCCGAGAGCTGTCCGGGCTTGTGATCGAGCCGCGCGCTGAGGCCCAGGTAGTCGAGCAGTTCCTTTGCCCGGGCCACGGCTTTGCTTTCGGGCATGCGTGCGATGAATGCCGGCATGCACACGTTCTCGAGCGCCGTAAACTCGGGCAGCAGGTGGTGAAACTGGAACACGAAGCCGATGCGCCCATTGCGAAAACGGGCCAGCGCGTCATCGTCCAGCGCAAACACGTCGGTACCGTCAATGCACACCTGCCCTACATCGGGCTTGTCGAGCGTGCCGAGGATGTGCAGCAGGGTGGACTTGCCTGCCCCCGACTTGCCGACGATGGTCACGATCTGGCCCTGCCCTACCTCGATATCGACGCCCTTGAGCACCTGCAGTTCGCCGTAGGCTTTGTGTATGTTTTTCGCTTCGAGCATGGTTCGTTTTTTGGCGAAAGCCGCAAGTTAGTGCAAGCCAGCGAGCACCTCCTGCACGATGCCGGCCATGGCCCGGCCTGCACGCGATGCCGCCTCGATGACGTCCTCCACGGTCACCTCCCGGATCACTTCGGGCGGGTAACCTCTGTCGGTCACCACCGACAGGGCCAGCGTGCGCATGCCCATGTGGCGCGCGACAATCACCTCGGGCACAGTGGACATGCCCACCAGGTCGGCGCCGATGCGATGCAGAAAGACGTACTCGGCCGGCGTCTCGAGGTTGGGACCCGACACCACGGCATAGACGCCCGCATGGGCCCGCACGCCCAGCTTTTTGGCGGCAGCCAGTGCCTGCTGCAACAGTTCGCGGTCGTAAGGTTTCGACATATCGGGGAAGCGCGGCCCGAAGCGCTCGTCGTTGGGTCCGCGCAGCGGGTTGTCGGGCAGCAAGTTGATATGGTCGCGCAGCACTACAATGTCTCCGATCTCGTGGTCGGGATGTACCGATCCGCAAGCGTTCGACGCCACGAGGATGTCGGCACCCAGCAACTTCATTACCCTTACGGGAAAAGTGACCTGCTGGAGGGAGTAGCCTTCGTAGTAGTGGAAGCGCCCCTGCATCACCAGCACGGGCACTCCGCCGAGGCGGCCGCACAGCAACCGGCCCTTGTGGCTGGGCGCCGTGGACACGGGGAAATGGGGAATGTCGGCGTAGGGAATGGCGGCCTCCACCTCGACGGCATCGGCCAGCACGCCCAGGCCCGTGCCCAGAATGATGCCGGCCAGCGGCTGATGAGGCCACCGGCCGGAAATGTATTGCGCCGCTTCCTGTGCCTGTTCGTAAGTCATGATTCGGTTTTATACTCAAATCAAAGTGGTTAGGGAAATCCTGCTGCGAAGGTTTAGGGTTTACAACTCTGTGAAACTCAATGCATTCTCTGTGGTTCTCTGTGTAACTGAATGATTTTCCGACTTTTTCAGCAGCTCTTCACTCATTCTCTCCATCCCTCCTCTCTCCTCTCTCCTCCCTCCTCACTCATCGCTCCATCTCAAAAAAACCGTCCATCATCGGAAAATCCCGGACCATTTTGCGTCTGGCATATCGGATTCAGTCGGCGGTCGTTTCTGCCAGACCCGCCAGGTCCAGGATAAATGCATACTCCATGGCGATCTCGCGCAGGCGGCGGAAGCGGCCCGAGGCGCCGCCATGCCCCGCTTCCATGTTGGTGTAGAGCAGCAGCGGGTTGTGGTCGGTCTTCAGTTCGCGCAGCTTGGCCACCCACTTGGCCGGCTCCCAGTACTGCACCTGCGAGTCGTGCAGGCCGGCAGTGACGAGCATGGCCGGATAGTCTTTGGCTTCGACGTTGTCGTAGGGCGAGTAAGACTTCATGTACCAGTAGTATTCGGGGATTTTGGGATTGCCCCATTCGTCGAACTCGCCCGTGGTGAGCGGGATGCTTTCGTCGAGCATGGTAGTGACCACATCGACGAAGGGCACCGCAGCGATGATGCCGGCCCAGAGGTCGGGACGGAAATTGGCCACGGCCCCCATCAGCAGGCCGCCTGCGCTGCCTCCCATGGCGTAGAGCTTGCCCCTTGAGGTGTATTTTTCCGAAAGGAGAAACTCGGCGCAGTCTATGAAGTCGTAGAAGGTGTTTTTCTTCTTCAGCAGCTTGCCGTCTTCATACCATTTGCGGCCCAGCTCCGAACCGCCGCGCACGTGGGCGATGGCATACACGAAGCCGCGATCGAGCAGGCTGAGCCGCGTGGTGCTGAACGTGGGGTCGAGGCTGTAGCCGTACGAGCCGTATCCGTAGAGCAGCAACGGCGACAAGCCATCGCGCTTGAATCCCTTGCGCCAGACCAGCGTGATGGGCACCTTCACGCCATCGCGGGCGGGTGCATAGAGGCGTTCCGAGACGTAATTGTCGGCTGAAAAATCGCCCAGCACCTCCTGCTGCTTTTTCAGCTCGAGCCGGCGCGTGCGGGGGTCGTAGTCATAGACCGTGGGCGGCGTGGTCATGCTCTGATAGCCGATGCGCAACAGCCTGGTGTCGAACTGCGGATTGGTGCCCACGTAGGCCACGTAGGCATCGTCGCGAAACGCAATCGAGTGATCTTCCAGCTCGTCGGTCAGCGGCAGGATGCGCAGGTGCACGATGCCGTTGATGCGCTCTTCCAGCGCAATGAAGTCCTTGAACACGTCGATGCTTTCCAGATACACGTCCTCGCGGTGGGGCAACACCTCTTTCCAGTTGTCCATGGTGGTTGCCCCTTCGGGCGTTTCCATGAGGCGGAAGTTCTGGGCATCGAGGTTGGTGCGCACATACCACTTGCCTTCGTGATGGTCAATGTCGTATTCCAGGTCGCGCCAGCGCGGCTGGAACACCTTCCACTCGCCTTCGGGCTGGTCGGCGGGCAGGTATCGGTATTCCGTCGAAACGGTCTGCCACGAACCGATGACGATGTACTTTTCCGAGCGCGTCTTGCCGACGCCACAGATGAAAGTCTCGTCGGCCTCGTGGAACACCTCCACGTCCTCGGCAGGGTCGGTGCCCAGCACGTGGCGGAACACCTTGTAGGCACGCAGGGTCACGGGTTCTTTGGCTGTATAAAAGATGATCTTGCTGTCGGCGGCCCAGGTGGCGCCACCCGTGGTGTTCAGGATGCGTTCGGGCAAAATCTCGCCCGTTTCCAGGTTTTTGAAGCGGATGGTGTACTTGCGGCGGCTGAGGGTGTCTTCGCCAAAGGCCAGCCACTTGTTGTCGGGGCTGACGCTGAGGCTGTTCACGTGGTAATAGTCGTGCGGCTCGGCCAGCTCGTTGACGTCGAGCAGGATCTCCTCCTCGGCCTCGAGCGTGCCCTTTTTGCGACAGTAGATCGGGTACTCCTTGCCTTCATCGTAGCGGGTGTAATACCAGTAGCCGTTGTCGAAGTAGGGCACCGACATGTCCTGCTCTTTGATGCGGCCCTTCATCTCCTGAAAGAGCTTTTCCTGAAAGCCCTTCAGGTGACTCATCATGGTGTCGGTGTAGGCATTTTCCGCCTCGAGCCAGGCAATGACCTCCGGATTTTCGCGCTCGCGCAGCCAGTAGTATTTGTCGATGCGCGTGTCGCCGTGAATGGTCAGCTCTTTGGGTCGTTGCGCACAGGCAGGAGGCTGGATGTCGGTTTTGTCCCTCAGGCTCATGGTCGGTTTCGAGCTTTGTTCGTTACAGGAAAAACACAGGGCCGCACACAGGCAGGCGGCGGCCGGCAGCAGGTGATTGACGGTTTTCATGGCGGGCAATTTTGGTGGGGCGCCAAAGTACTGAATGCCCGCCTTTCGGCAAATGCCACCTGCCCCGCCCTGTCAATCCATTTCGGCAAAAAGGTTCCGGATCTCGGTGGCCTGCTCCGGCTTCATGCGGCCACTGAGCACCAGCCGCAGCTCGCGCCGGCGAACGGCGCTCTCGTACAGCTCGTGTTCTTCTTTGGTCAGCGGCAGCACCGGCGGCACGGGCCGGGGTTTGAGCGTTTTTTCATCGAGGGCGACGAAGGTGAAATAGGCGTGGTTGCACTGCCGATGATTGTGCCCCTTGATATCGGCGGTATAGACCTCCACGTAGATCTCCACCGAGGTGTTGAAGGCGCGCGTGGCACGCGCCCGCAAAGTCACCACTTCGCCCAACCGGATGGGACGCCGGAACGAGACGTGGTCCACCGAGGCGGTAACCACGTGCGACTCGGCATGCTTGCCCGCGCAGATGCTGGCCACGATGTCCATCCAGCGCATCAGGTTGCCCCCCATGAGGTTGCCCATGGGGTTGGTGTCGTTGGGCATGACCATCTCGGTCATGATGGTTTCGGATTCGGAAACGCGTTTGGCTCTGGGTTCACTCATGATTTCTCGATCACTTGTTGGTGAAATGGGGTGTAAGCGTGCGGCGGCGCAAAGGTCCGATTTCCCGCGGAATGTTTGGTCAAAAGAGTGTATTCCCAACGCAATCCGGCTTGGGAAGTTCTGGCAGTAGCCAATGGACGATAGACGATGGAGTTTTTTGATTGAGCAATCGAGGAACCGAGAATTTGATTCAAGAGCCTGCTGAAAAGGTCGGAAAACCATTCAGTTACACAGAGCACCCACCGAGAATACACTGAGTTTCACAGAGTTACAAAAACTGCGCGCAAACTGCGCTCATCTGCGGCTGAAAGCTGCGGTTTCAATGGCTGAGGAACCGAAGAACCGAAGAACTGATTGTTTTACAATAACCTGATAATCAACAATAAAAACTTTAAACCCTAAACTCTGAGCGCGCTGAAAAAAGTCCGTGACGGCCCCGAGTTTCGGGGCAAGCAGTGAC